>DATFTE010000115.1:0-9963 GCA_035262225.1 Terriglobales bacterium | reverse complement strand
GCTGCCTTCTACTCCGACGCCGGCAACCGTCTGCGCAATTCCGGCAGCTGGGATCAGGAAGACGCCAGGTACAAGCAGCAGATCGAGGACAAGCAGAAAGCTCTCGACGCCGCCAAGCAGCAACTCGACGAGATCGAGGATCAGGCCCGCAAAGCCGGCGTCCCCGGCGGCGTGCGCGAGTAGCCGCACGACGCAAGCGCAGAAAACCTGCCCCGGTCGCGGCCGGGGCTTTTTTGCCGACGGACTTCACATCCTTCCGCGCTCTTAGTGTTCTCCGTCTTGATGCTCGGGTTTACCCGCCTGGTGTTCTTTGCGGCTAAACGCTTTTGTCCATTCGCGCGGCATAATTCTTGAGATACTTCATCCCCGTATCCACCATCACGGTCACGACCGTGGCGTGGTCCCCCAGGCGCTCGGCGAGGCGCAGCGCCGCCACCACGTTCGCTCCCGTCGAGGTCCCGGCAAAGATCCCTTCCTCCCGCGCCAGACGCATCGCCATCGCCACCGCCTCTTCTGTCGAAACCCGCTCGATCTCGTCCACCGCCTCCGCGCGCCACAGCGGGACCACAAACCCGGCGCCGATCCCGTCAATCTTGTGCGCTCCCGGCTTCCCGCCGGAAAGCACGGGAGACTCCGTCGGCTCGACCGCCACCACCTTGATCCCCGGTCTGCGCCGCCGCAGTTCCTCCCCGTTCCCGCGCAACGACGCCGCAGTTCCCACGCTTTCGACGAACGCGTCGAGCTGCCCGCCGGTCTGAGCCAGGATCTCCTCTGCCATCTTGTGGTAGGCGCCCAGCTGATCCGCGTTCTTCATCTGGTCCGTCCAGAACGCGCCGCTGCGCTCGGCCACCACGCGCGCCGCCTCGATCATGTCGCGCGTCAGCTTCTCCGTCATGCCCCCACCTTCGCTGGGCACGATTTCAAGCGTCGCCCCCAGCAGCCGCATGTGATCCAGTTTTTCTCTCGAGAACGCGTCCGAGGTCACAATGTGCAGCGGATACCCTCTTACTGCGCACACCAGCGCCAGCGACACTCCCGTACTCCCTCCCGTATATTCCACTACCGAACCGCCGGGCTTCAGCCGCCCATCCCCCTCCGCGGCTGCAATCATCGCCAGCGCCATCCGGTCTTTCATGCTCCCGGTGGGATTCTCGCTTTCCAGCTTCAGCAGCAACCGCGCCCCATTGCGCGGAACCACCCTGCGCAGGGCCAGCAACGAAGTGTTTCCGATCAACTCAAGAATGTCCCGCGACTGCTCGCCCATCACCCTCGTCCCTTTGCCGGCCGCTGGCCGCGGCTTCCCCGCAACTTCCAGATCTGCTTCACGTGATGCCGTCCGTGCACCCAGTGAAATCTTCTCCACTCCCCAGCCGTCAGCGGACCCAGAATGGGGTGATCCAGCACTTTCGTGCGCTTCCCCAGGCGAGCTTCGCACTCGGAGATCACCCGGTCCATATCCGCGATCCGCGACGCGATCTCGGCCCGCAATTGGTGCGGTGCCATCCCCCGCGGGCGAGCCCCCCTCGGAGCCTCGCGCCCCGACGGCAAGTATCCCAGGCGCGTCACCGCCACGATCCGCATGCGCTGCTTCCAGGTCGGCACACTGCCCAGCGCCTTGTCCGCCTCCAGGCACCTGCCCATGCCCTTCACCGTGCCCGCATAGGTCAGACACAAATGCTCGAGCACTTCCGCCGTGCTCCACTTTCCCGGCGGATGCCGCTCTAGCTCCTCCGCACTCATGTCCGCCGTGGCGGCGGTTATCGCCTTATGCAACTGCTCGAGATACGAATCCATTCCCGGCACCTCTGACCCGTCTAGTAGAATGAGCCGCAGCTTTCCCGGTTACAAAATATCTGGTGCTCGAGGAATGGGATCATGAAGAACCTGCTGCTGGTTGTGTCTCTCGCGTTCGCGGGGATGGTGGGCTGTACTTCGGAGCCCCCCAAGCCGGCAGAAAAACCCCAGCCCCGGGGCCCGGAACTCGTCACCGGACGCACCGCCTTCCAGAAGCTCTACATCGCCGCCCGCGGCTGGGCCCGTGACGCCCAACCCTACCGCCTGCAGTCCGAAATCACCAGCGACGCGAGCGGCAAAGACGGTAAGGCCGCCCTCTGGCAGGCCTCTTTCGCCTCTCCCTCCCAGCGGGGTGTGAAGCCTTACGTCTGGTCAGGCAGCGATCGCGAGAACGCCCCCTCGCACGGCGTGAGTCCCGGCAACGAAGACAACTACAACCCCACCAACTCCACTACTCAGATCTTCGACATCCAGTTCCTGAAGGTCGACTCTGACAAGGCCTTCGAAGAGGCACAAAAACACGGCGGCGACAAGCTGCTCGAAAAGTCGCCCGACGCTCCCGTCTTCTACATCCTCGACTGGAGCCCCTCGACCAGCAAACTCATATGGCACGTGATCTACGGCAGCAATCGTGACGAAGCCAAACTGAGAGTGGCAATCGACGCCACCTCGGGCGAATTTATCAGAGTGGAGAAATGAGGCCGCGGCACTTTACCCGGATGTCACCGGGCTGCAGGTGCTGGGTACTATTTCTTTAATCTTTCGAGCGCTTTCTCCGCTTCCTGGGAGAACTGCCCATGCGGGAGGACCTTCAAATAGGCTTCGTAATGCGGAATCGCCGCGTCCGGCTGATTCAGCTTCTCGTAGGTTTCGCCCAGCCGCAAATTGGCCGTCGCATCGTTGTCTTTGTAGAGCAGCGCTTCCTTGTAGCGCTCGAGCGCCGCGCGGTAGTTCTTCCGCCTGAAGTAGAAGTCCCCAACCTCTACGTCCTTTGCTGCCTTGTGCGGATCCCAGGGATGAAACTCCTGCACATCGCTCTCCGCATCGTCCGGCGGCTTGCTCTCCGCATCCGCGCTCCCGGGATGATCCCTGGCATCATTCTTCGGCGGGCTGATGTCAATCCGCGTATCCCGGCTTGAACTCTCCCCCGCCTCTTTATTCCGATCCGAGCGCGGAGGCGCTTGCGTCGGCCCGGGTTCCTTGCCCGTCGACGGCAGAGTTTCGACCTGCCCCCAGGCGCTCAAACTCCCGCCCAGGATCACAATCCACCACCAATGCCGCATACCAATATTCTAGCGCCATCCACAAGCCAGCCAGAAGGCTTTCCTCAGCCGTTTGGCCTTTTCTTTGCGTTCTTTTTGCGATTAAAAGCCTTTCCCGGGGGCCATGGGCGCGAACCGGGCGTTCCAGGGGCCGTTCTCCAAAAAAAATCAGGCCGCTTCTTGGGGGAGAAGCGGCCTGTGTTGGCGAAGTCCTCCGGGGAGGAGGGGAAACTCTTTACATCGACGGTCCGGCACCCGATCCCGAACTCGGCGTCGACTCTGTGGTGTTGGTCATCAGCCGCACATCCACGCGACGGTTCCTGGCCCGTCCTGCCGAAGTCTTGTTCGATTCCACCGGCCTGTCTTTGCCCAGTCCGATCAGGAAAATCCGGTGGGCGGGAATATTGTGCGTCGACGCCAGATACTGGATCACAGCTTTCGCGCGCCGCTGGCTCAAAGCGTAGTTGTAGTCGGCCGAACCCACCCAATCCGTACCGCCTTCGACGGTCACAATGTAACCCGGGGTTTTCGGCACGTCGTTGGCCAGCTGGTCGAGCGCTTCTTTCGCCTGCTTGGTCAGCAGGTCTCGATCGAATCCAAAATGCACCGCCGTCTCCGTCACCACCCGGAAGTTATCGAGATTCACCACCGTATTCTGCAGCGTATCTACGCGATGCATGGCGCCATCAGCTGAAGTCTGCGCCTGCGATGCCTGCTGCCCGGCCGCCAGCGCCTTCTCATCCACTTCCGCCGCCTTGGCCTTCACCTGCTGGATGCCGGACTGGGCGCGTGCATCCACATCCTTGATGTCCTTGGTATTCTTGGCGGTCAGATCATCCAGCTCATTGGTCTTGTTAATGAGCGGAGTAGTTTGTTGCCGTACGTAGTTCTTGGAAGTGCAACCGACCGTCGCGAGCATCGCGCCCACCAGCAGAACAACTAACGAAGAGCGGTTCATCGTTGTAGGGCTCCTTCCCCTATCAATCAGCATTAATCGTGAGTCCCTGGGGAGTTTGGATTTCGGTCCATCCCTTTCGTGACCACCTTGAGAATAAGCACGACACATGCCAAGCCGACATTCCTGGATCAGTCAAGCAACTATCAGGCAGTCAATAAGATACATGACATCGCGGGGAGAATGACAATTTCTGTCCAAGAAAACCCGCTCTCCACCGAGGAAATTTTATATGGTCAGACCAGTTCGCCAGTCCATCCCGCCGGCTCTCCCCGACCTCCCCGGCCGGTCACGGAGACCTCTGCGCTTTAAGGCTTCGCTTTTCTTTAAAGGCCTTCCCCGCACGCCGGCCCCCGTCGATTGAGGCAGTAAAATAGAAGCTCTCCCCGTGGATCTGGCCGCCAAAATCCGCACCTTACCCACCGAGCCTGGCGTGTATCTCTACAAAAACGCTGAAGGCGACGTGATTTATGTCGGCAAGGCCAAGAACCTGCGCAGCCGCGTCAGCTCCTACTTCCACTCCGGACGCGGGGAAGACGCCAAAACCGGAACCCTGGTCCGCGAAGCCGTGGATGTGGACTACATCGTCGTCGCCAACAACAAAGAAGCCCTGGCGCTCGAAAACCACCTCATCAAGCAGAAGCAGCCGCGCTTCAACATCCTGCTGCGCGACGACAAGACCTATCCCTACATCAAGCTGACACTGGGCGAACGCTTCCCGCGGGTCTACGTCACCCGCCGCCTGCGCAAGGACGGCAGCGCCTACTACGGACCTTATTTCCCCGCCAACCTGGCCTATCGGATTGTCGATCTCATTCATCGCCATTTCCTCGTTCCCTCGTGCAAGGTCGACCTCACGCGCTTTCATCCCCGGCCCTGCCTGCAGTACTACATTCACCGCTGCCTCGGCCCCTGCGTTGAAGGGCTGACAACCCCCGAGATTTACCAGGAAGCGGTGCGCGACGTGAAACTGTTTCTCGAAGGCCGCCCCACCGATCTGGCCCGTTCGCTGCGCCAGCGCATGGCCGCCGCCGCCCAGGCCGAAGAATTCGAACGCGCCGCCAAGTACCGCGACCTGATCTCCACCGTCGAGCAACTCCAGGAAAAACAGCGCATTGCCGCCGTAGAAGGCGACGACGCCGACGTCTTTGGGTACCACTACGAGAACGGCATGCTGGCCGTGAACCTGTTCCACATGCGCGGCGGACGCGTCCTCGACCGCCGCGAATTCTTCTGGGAAGACCTGCCGGAATTTGAAACCAACCACCCGGGAACGACGGCCCCGCAGGAAGCTCACGCGGGGACGGCCCCCGGCCCTGGGCATGAGCCAAGCTCGTCTCGCTTCCACCCCGGCGAATTCTTCGCCTCTTTACTCACTCAGCTCTACATCGGCCAGCCCTACGTTCCCAGAAACATCTACGTTCCGATCGATTTCGACGACCGTGAATCGCTCGAGGACCTGCTCTCGGAACAATTTGCCGATGCGCACGGCAGCCGTGTGCACATCCTTGTCCCGCGGCGCGGAGACAAGCGTTCGCTCATCGATCTCGCCGGCAACAACGCCAAGCAGTCCTACGACCAGCGCTTCCGCGTTATGAAGCCGAACACCAAGGCGATACAGGAAGCGCTCGAGGACGTGCTCGGTCTCGCGGACCGCCCGGAACGCATCGAGGGTTTTGATATTTCTCACATTCAAGGTGCCGAGACCGTAGCCTCGATGGTGGTGTGGGACGATGGGCAGATGAAAAAATCCGAGTACCGCAAGTTCATCATTCGCACCGTCGATGGCGTGGACGACTTCGCCTCCATGCGCGAGGTCGTCACCCGTCGCTATAAGCGCCTGCAGGAAGAAAAGCAAAAGCTTCCCAGCCTGATCCTGATCGACGGAGGTCTGGGACAGTTGCACGCCGCCGCGGCTGCGCTCGAAGGGCTGGAGATCATCAACCAGCCGCTCGCCGCGATCGCCAAGCGCGAAGAAATCATTTACGTCTACGGTCAGGAAAGCGAACCGGTCGTCCTCGACCATCACTCGCCGGTGCTGCACCTGGTGCAGCAGATTCGCGATGAAGCCCACCGCTTCGCCGTAACTTTCCACCGCAAGCGCCGCCAGATGCGCGACCGCTCGACCGAACTGCTGGAAATCCCGGGGGTGGGCAAGAACACCACGCGCCGGCTGTTGCAACACTTTGGCAGCGTGCAGGCCGTCAAGCAGGCCGACCAGGCAGCGTTGTCCGCAGTTGTCACTCGCAGCCAGGCCGACGCCATTCTGAATCACTTCCGGGTAAAACCCTGAACCGCAAAGGCCAAAGAGATCGCAAAGACTCAAGTGATGAAGGCGACTCTTCGACGCATTTCATATCCTGGCGATATGGCCGCTCTCGGGGATGAAAATGGGCCTCGGCTCGGATCGTCGTCCACAATGCTCCGCCACGGCCTGCGGAAGACAAAAGCCGGCCGATTCAGGTATCTTTCGAACATTGCACATGTGGAAAACACTGAGCGTCGCCCTGGCCACCGTTTGCCTTCTGGTTCCCCCGGCGCCCTCCGAGGACACCACCTCGCCGGAAAAACACCTGCGCAACATCACCCAGCTGACCTTTGGCGGACAAAACGCCGAGGCCTACTTCTCAGGCGACGGCAAGAATCTGGTCTTTCAATCCACCCGCGATCCCTACATGTGCGACCAGATTTTCACCATGAACCTCGACGGCTCCGACGTGAAGCTGGTTTCGACCGGCAAGGGACGCACCACCTGTTCGTACTTTTTCCCCAACGGCAAAAAGATTCTTTATTCGTCCACCCACCTGGGCGATCCCGCCTGTCCTCCGAAACCCGACTACTCCAGGGGATACGTGTGGGGGGTGTACTCGACCTTTGACATTTTCACCGCCAATCCTGACGGCTCGGATGTGAAGCAACTCACCACCACGCCCGGTTACGACGCGGAGGCGACGTTTTCGACCGATGGCAGGAAGATCGTCTTCACCTCCCTGCGCAATGGCGATCTCGACATCTACACCATGGACGCGAACGGCAAGCACGTGAAGCAGTTGACGCAGGAACTAGGCTACGACGGAGGGCCTTTCTACTCGCCTGACGGCAAATGGATCGTCTACCGCGCGCACCATCCCCGGCCCGGGCGGGAAACCGGCGACTACCTGTCGCTGCTCAGGCAGAACCTGATTCGCCCGACCTATCTCGAGCTGTGGCTGATGAAGGCCGACGGCAGCCACAAACGGCAGCTTACCAATCTCGGCGCCGCCAGTTTCGCACCCTCGTTTTTTCCCGACGGTAAACGCATTATTTTTTCTTCGAATGTCGGCTCGAGCGGAGGCATGGGTAACTTCGAACTGTACGCCATCGATCTCGATGGCAGGAATCTTGAGCGCATCACCTACAGCGATGGCTTCGACGGCTTTCCGGTGTTCAGTCCCGACGGCAAGAAGCTGGTCTGGGTCTCGGGCCGTTACGGCAAAGTTCCCCATGAGACCAACATTTTCATTGCCGATTGGGAGCCGTAGGATTCCTGATGGTTGATGGCGAAACCTGGGGCACGAGGGACCGAGCGACGTCAGGGGTTTCCCCATCCACAATCGAGAATCGTAAAACCAAGAATCGATCCACCGCCTGATTGCCCCCCCTCCCCTCCTGTGCTAGTCTGTCTGCCTCCTGAAAGCTTCATCTCGAAGCTTTGACACGTTGATCCGTCACCTCGTCCCTCGATCTACTTCAATCCGAGAGGAGTACAGTCATGGCAAATCTTGACCAGCTCAAAGCCAAATACCAACGCGTGCTCGACACGCTGCGGCAGGAAGACGCGCAAGTGGACGCGGTCGATCTCCAGGGTGACAAGCTGCACATCAAGGCAACCGTAGATTCGGAAGCCAGCAAGAACCGGGTATGGGACGCGATCAAGGCCTGCGATCCCAGCTATGCCGACCTGCAACATGAAATCACGGTGCGCCAGGGCGACCAGATGTACGTAGTCAAGCCGGGTGACAACCTGTCGAAAATCAGCCGCCACTTCTACGGCGATGCCAACCAGTACTTGAAGATCGCGCGGGCCAACAATCTGGACAACCCTGATCAGATCAAGACCGGACAACAGCTGAAGATTCCCGCCGCGTAGCAGACCAGCTGATTTGCGGGGATGAGCGGCACGACCCGGGAAAGCTGCTGAAAAGCCGGCAACGGTCGGATGGAGAAGACCCACAGGCGCCGAAGGGCGAGTGATTTTTGCGGATGAGCGGCACGACGGAAGGTCGTGCGCTTCCTCGCGTCCGGGGATTCAGGTTTTACTGCAGCCCGTCAGGGTCGTGCCGCGCTTTTTGCTCAGCCCGCCGTGTCGCTCGAGCCATCCCCCGGCAGAACAACCAGCCGACGGTGGCCAGCATTCCCGCCCATCCCAACGTGCGCACCACGGAAGCGATCGCCGTGTCGTAGGGCAGCACGCCGAGGCTGGAAAAGATCGTGTGCCAGTCGTGCTCGACGAAGCCGGAGTCACCGGTCGTGACCAGCGGCAGCGCCATGGCGCGCGCATCGGCCATGTAAGCCGCGGTGTAGAGCCAGTTCTCAAAGAAGAGAAACAGGCACAAGGCGAAGGCCGTGGTGTGGCGTTCGGTGATGAAGTAGGCCGCCAGGGCCAGAGGGACACTCCATTCGAGCACCGTGCCTCCCCAGATCATCAGCGTGGGACCGAACCAGCAGAACAGCAGGTGCCCAGCCTCGTGCACTACCAGATTCGGGAAATCGATGAACAGGAACGCGCCGTGCATGCGAAAGGCATAGACAAGAAACACGAGATAGAACCCCAGCCAGGCGACAAGCGCGGGGGGCGAGACGGGGCGCCAGTCCTGCTCGGCTTCGGTCCACTCGGCGATGGCCTGGATACAGGCGTTCACCATCACAGTCTAGGACGCACCCGGTGACAGTGTGAGATTACGTTGGTGGGGGACGCGAACCTGCCACACTTTCGGCCTACGACCACGGGCGGTCGTTTTTTCCGGCGAGCACGGTATAGTTACATCAATTCATGCTTAAGGTGCGTCAAAGGACCGTGGTGTTGTTGCTGGTGATGCTCATCCTTGCGGCCAGCGTCCTGCTTGTGTTGACGCGGGATGCCGCTTCGCCAGTCGGGTCGGCCGACCATTCCGATAAGAATCAGCTGGTAGACCAGAGTCCATTACAGACGGCGCATGCGATCGCAGCGCTGGCGACTTCTCCCGAGGAGCAGCGCTTCGCGCAGGAGGCACTGCGTCTGGGAGATCACGAGGTCGACCTCGCCTTTGCCGATGCCGTGCGCGACGCCGCCGAGCATCCGGTGAAGCCGACGGCCGAGGCGCGTCAACTGATAACGCGTCTCTCCGAGAGCGAAGCCAGAGTCAAAGCCGGCAATGACCGCCTCGTGCAACTGAAGAAGCAAATCGCCGGCGCACCCGAGCACGACAGGGACAACCTCGAACAGCAACGCGATCTGGCACAGGCACAACTCGAACTCGACCAGGACGCATGGGAGGATGCCAGGGAGGATCTGGCGCGGGCGGGAGGCGATCCGCAGAGCAAGATTCAGCGCCTGCTCGAGGAGCACGAGGCCACCCAGCATCAGTCGGGGTCGGGGAACGCCCAGGCCGCGAGTTCGTCAATGCCGAACTACCAGGCCGAGAACCTGTTGGCGCAATTCTCGGCGTGGCGCTCGCTGCGTGTGAAACAACAACAGTTGGCGCAGGCGCAGGCGGAGTCGTTGACAGCGGTTGCGGCGCTCAAGGACAGGCACAATGCGCTCGAAAAGCAGGTTGAGGAAGAAAACACGGCTGCCCAGGATATTCCGCCTGCTGCGGGAGCGGCGGCGACACTGGCCACCCTGCGGCATCGCTCGGCGGATCAGAAGAGCCTGGCCGATCTCGACAAGCGCATCCAGGACCATCAGGAGCTGGCGCAGAACTATGGCGCATG
>DATFTE010000114.1:0-24177 GCA_035262225.1 Terriglobales bacterium | reverse complement strand
TTGCCGCCGAAAGCGTTGCCCAGCACGATAAGCTGCACCAGGGGAAAGATCATGGAGGCCATCATGAGGGCCGGGGAACGGAAGAATTTGCGCATTTCGCGCTCGACAATTGCCATCATTCGATTCATAGCTAAGCTCCCGGCCTGGGGGGCATGACGAACCCGTATGCTTTCTGGAGTTCGTCGCGCAACTGCCGCCCGGTGTAATGGACGAACACGTCATCCAGTGTGGTGTTTTGAACGGAAAGGGATTTGACGGCGACGTTGGCCTTGACTGCGGCCTCGACCAACTCGGTGGTTGCCTTGGGGCCGTCTCCCGTGAGGATGCGGTACATGCCTGCGCCCTGGTGTAGAACCGAAGTGACTCCGCTGAGTTGATGCAGGCTCTGTTCCCAGTCGGCGGGAAGATGGTCAAATTGCGCTTCGATGACGTTGGACCCGGGGACGCTGGCTTTGAGCGCGGCCGGGGTATCGAGGGCAACCAGCTTGCCGTGATCGACGATGGCGATGCGATCGCAGAGGCGGTCGGCCTCGTCCATGTAGTGCGTGGTGATGAGGACGGTGAGCTGGCGGTGGGCCTTGATGTTGGTAAGCATCTCCCAAACGGCGACACGGGAGACGGGATCGAGCCCGGTGGTGGGCTCGTCGAGGAAGAAGATGTGCGGACTGTGCACCAGGCCGCGGGCGATCTCCAGGCGGCGGCGCATGCCTCCCGAGAGAGTCTTGGTCTGAGCGTCGCGCCACTTGGTAAGATCGACCAACTCCAGTAACTCATCGATGGCCGCTTTGCGGCGTTGCGTGGGAACGTCGTAGAGCTTGGCGTAGATGTTCAGATTCTCCTCGATGGTGAGGTCTAGGTCGCTGGTAAGCGCCTGGGGGATGACGCCGATGGCGCGGCGGGCGAGGTCGGGTTCGCGGACAACGTCGTGTCCGGCGATGCGGGCGTGACCGGCGGTGATGGGGATGAGGGTGGTCATCATGCGGATGAGCGTGGATTTTCCGGCGCCGTTGGGGCCGAGGAGCCCGAAGATTTCGCCTTCTTTAACCGAGAAGGAGACATCGTCAACAGCAGTGAAGTCGCCGTACTTTTTGACGATGTGGTCGACCTCGATGGCGTTTCCCGAACCGTTGGCGCCGTTACCGGATTTGAAGCCGGCGATCATGGATGCTGCTCCGCGGCGGCGGTTTGCCGGGCTCCACTCAACTGCTGGGGCGAGACCAGGACCTCGGCGGTCATGCCGGGAACATAGGCCGCTCTGGGATTGTCGAGGCGGACCTTCAGGACGATGGTTTTGATGTCGCGCTTTTTGCGGTTGACGTCGCGCTGGGTGGCGAAGTCAGCCTCCGCGGATTTGAAAAAGACCTTGCCGTGAGTGATGGTGCCGCCGGGAAGGCGGACGCGGAGCGTATCGCCGAATCCGATGTGATCGGCCTCGGTTTCGGGAATGGCGGCGCGCACCCAGGTGTCGGTGAAATCCACGATGGTGACAATGGCCTGGCCGGCGTTGATGACCTCGCCTTCGCGCGCGGCGCGCACGGAGACGGTTCCGGTGACAGGGGCGTAAATCTTGGTGTAGCCGAGGCGAACCTGGGCTTCTTTGAGCTGCGCTTCGGCGTTATCGAGATCGGCGCGCGTGGATTTCACGGTGCTTTTGGCGGCCTGCGCCTGATTGACGTTGGCGACGGCGGTCTTCAGGTCGGCTTGCGCGGCCGAGACCTGCTGCTGCAGCGACTGCACCAGGGCCCGCTGCGCGGTCAGGTTGCTCTCGGCCTGGACGCGATCTTGATCGGACGCGACTCCTTGCTGGGCGAGCTCGATGGTGCGGCGGCTGTCGCTTTCGGTGCGGACCAGCGTGGCTTCAGCCTGGGCGAGTTGCGCGCGCATGGACTGCAGCTTGGCTTCAGCGTTGGCCACGTTGCTGGAGGTGGATCCGGTGGTGGCTTGCTCGGTGGCCTGCATCTCGCGCACCTTGTGGTGATAGCTGTCGATGGTGGCGGCGGCAGCGCGTTCCTGGGCTTCGAGCTCGGAGGGATCGAGGATGGCGATCAGATCGCCTTGCTTGACCGGGGTGCCTTCATCGACCAGCAGCTTCTGGATGCGCCCCTGGATCTGGGGGCTGACGACGACCTGGTTGGCATCCACCGTGCCAATCAGCACCAGATCCTTCGTGCTGGGGGTGGAGAAAAAGTAGTAGCCCAGAGCGATGGCGAAGATGGCGGAAAGCATGATGATGAATTTATTGCGGGTGCTCACTGGGATTCTCCTTGACGCACGAACAACGCCGCAGAAACAAGGTCGAGCACGGCGGCCCGCCGT
The DNA here is from genome assembly GCA_035262225.1 of Terriglobales bacterium. Taxonomy (GTDB): domain Bacteria; phylum Acidobacteriota; class Terriglobia; order Terriglobales; family Acidobacteriaceae; genus DATFTE01. The sequence continues at coordinate 21,861 of DATFTE010000114.1, read as the reverse complement.
TCGGCGATTTTTTCCGGGGAGAGCGGGTCGAATCCGATGACATTTTTCATGACCGGCGCGCTGATGAAATAGAAGACCACCAGCGCGACCATGGAAGGAATGAAGTGCAGAGGCGACACCGGGCGGAAGACGCCGCTCGAGATGCCCTCCCGAATCACGTCGCTCAAGCGGGTGAACAGCGGGAGAATATGCCGTTTGGCGACCCGCTGCAGGTGAGGCGATCCCTGCCCCGAGCGCATGGTTTCCATTTGAATGAGGTTGCGCAGGAAATGGTGGCTGGCGACGAAGTCGAAATAGGTGCCCGCGTACAGCAGGATTTTCTCCTGCGGCGGCAGATCCCGGTCGAGAACCTTCATCATGTGGGCGCTGAGCTGGCCGAAGGCGAAATCGATCGATTCGCCATACAGGGTTTCCTTGTCTTTGAAGTAATAGTAGAGCAGCGCCTTGTTGACGCGGGCGGCGCGGGCGATAGAGTCGGTGCGAGCACCGGCGATGCCCTCCTGCGCGAACTGGCGGATGGCGGCGTGGAGGATGGCATTGCGGCTTTTCTCGGGGTTCCCGCGGGTGCCGAGGCGGGTTTTGGCGGCAGAGGCCATGGATACGTCCTTAATTAACTGGTTAGTTAGATTATAGGTTTTCGCCGCGGGATTCACAAGTATGGTTGTGCGCGTGGAATCAGCGGGTTGTCGCGCGGTGTTCTTTGCGGTTTGTGGTATAGTGGCGCGTTTTCCGGGAGAAGGTCTGAGTTTCCCGCGCTTTCCGCAAAGCCGGTCCTGCCTTGTTGATACACGGTTCGGTGACATCAGCCCAGAAGTTTCCCGATGAAGACCCCCGCCATTTCCTCCACTTTCATTCTGAGCCTGGCCGCGGTGGCCGGGCTTGTGATCGCGCACGGATCGCTGGCAGTCCGATCGGTGAGGGCGCAAGGTGCTCTGGGTTCGCCACTGCCGGGATTGAGTAGCGGTCAACTGGCCCATTTCACCAGCGGGATCGACCTGTTTGACGGTTCTTTTGGTCCTCTGCAGGCCCGCCGGGCTGGCGGATGGCATTGAATTCGGGCAGGCGACGGGCGACCAGTTCCGCACGACGCCGCTGTGGGGGCTGTCGTTCCGGACCGTGTATCTGCACGACGGGCGGGCGACGAGCCTAACGTTTGCGATCCAGGAACACAGCCCCAATGGCGATGGGGAGGCGGCACAGGTGATCCAGAACTTCAATGCGCTGTCTCCTTCAGACCAGGCCGACCTGATCGCGTTCATCGACTCACTGTAGTACCGCGCGACTCATTACCTTGTTGCCGACATTGCAATAGGACACTCGGTCAGAGTCTTCTTTCCCCGGTGCCCTGCGAAGCGCGCCGGTGTACACTGCTGCGGCGCGGACGCCCGGCACAGCGCCAGCGCCTTAAAGGAGATGGGATGAAACGTTCTTCGGCAATCCTGGCGATGGTGGGCCTAGGCTTATTGCTCGGCATGTGCGTCGAGCCTGGCCTGGCGCAGACATTCAACACAACAACGATCAACGGGCAAAAGATCATCTGGCCGGAGTCGAGCATTCCACGCCCAGGGCGAGCGAATACCAACTACTTCATTGTCGGGTCGAGAGAGCCTTCGGCGGGGCCGCCGCCGGGAGTGGAGACGCCGGGTTCGGTAGCTTGCGTGTACAAGCTGGTGACGGGCCCCCCGGGATGTCCGGTGGCAACGAGCCTGACGGTGCCGACCGGCGGAGTGGGAGCGATCGCGATTGTGGATGCCGGCGACTATCCGACCGCGGCCCAGGACCTGGCGACGTTCTCGGCGCAGTACGGTCTGCCTGCGGCGGACTTCACCGTAGTGTATGCGGATGGCAAGAAGCCTCCGGTGTACGCGAATTGGGAGCTGGAAGAGGCGCTGGACATCGAGTGGGCGCACGCCATGGCGCCGAACGCCAAGCTTTTCCTGGTGGAGTCGATCCAAGTGCACACCGATCCGACATTTCAGGCAGTGCAAGTTGCGGGCAACCTGGTGGCGCAGAACGGCGGCGGTGTGGTCAGTATGAGCTGGGGGATTCCGGAGTGGTCGGGCGAGACAGCGTACGACAAGTATTTCACCACCCCGGGAGTGGTTTACTTCGCGGCCAGTGGAGACTATGGATTGAACTTCCCGTTCCATCCGGCGGCATCGCCAAACGTGGTGTCAGTGGGGGGAACGTATTTCAACCGCGATTCGCAGGGCAACTTCGTGAGTGAGCAGTACTACACGGGGGGAGGCGGCGGGGCGATCAGTCCGTATGAAGCGATTCCCAGCTACCAGCAGATCATTTCGAACATTGTGGGAACGCACCGCGGATTTCCGGATGTGGCTTCGGACTTCTGTTGCGCGCCAGTGTATCTGCAGGGATGGCTGTCGGTGGGAGGCACGAGCTGGGCCTCGCCGACGTTTGCCGGGATCGTGAATGCGGCGGGTTTGCTGAATACGTCGAGTAATGCCGAACTGACCATGATCTACAAAGAGTATGGGAACTCGCGGCAGTACCACTCAGGGTTCAATGACATCACCACCGGAGATCCGACATGCGTGACTGGATGGGACTTGTGCGCGGGAGTGGGATCGGCGAAGACCTATAAAGGAAAGTGATGCGGCCGGGGGTGGCGTCCGCTGAAGCGGACTTCCATGCTTCCTCCACGCCGTCCCAGCGCAGCGCGTACGCGCCGGGTCAAGGAATCGCGCCGCACGCGGCTAGGGCGACGTGAATTTTGCGCTGGCGACCTAACCCGGGTGTTTTCGAAGGCCCTGCCGAATGGCAGGGCTTTTTTGTGGGAGAGTTCTTTCGGGTTTTCCCGAGTTCGGCAATGCGACGTCATGAGGGATGACTGAATAAAGCTCCCCCCAAGCGGCGTGCCTGGCACGTCGAGACGACCTGGCGGACGTTTCCCAAAGGCCGGATTCTAACCACGCGAACCAAGACTGCGATTGACGGAGAAGCGGGGAACCGTCCAGACTGAACGGTCATGAAGAAAATCCGCGTGGGAATTTTGTTCGGCGGACGCAGCGGCGAGCATGAGGTTTCGCTGCTCTCTGCCGCGTCGGTGTTCAACGCTATCGACAAGAACAAATTTGAGGTGGTGCCGGTCGGAATCACCAGGGAAGGGCGATGGGTGACGGCCAGCGACGCGGAGCGCCTGCTCGAAGGCAAACCGCTGGAACATGAGGAGCGGCGTCTGCGCGCCGGCGACCCCGAGGCGACAGCGGGAGCGGCGGTGCTGGCCAGGGGCGAAGCGGTAATTGTGCCGCCGGAGCCGAAATCGGCGATGGCTCCGTTTCAGATGGACGCAGGAACGGCGATGCTGGCGAGGCGTGCCAGTGATCGTGCCATCAACGTCGACGTCGTGTTTCCTGTGCTGCACGGCACGTTTGGCGAGGACGGCACGATCCAGGGATTGCTGGAACTGGCCGACATTCCTTACGTGGGCGCAGGCGTGCTAGGCTCGGCGGCCGGAATGGATAAGGACATCATGAAGGCTCTGTTTCGCGCCGCCGGGTTGCCCATCGTCAGGCATGTGTCCATCCTGCGCGGAGAATGGGAAGCCGACCCGAAGAAGACGGAGAAGAAGATTGAGAAGACCTTGAAGTATCCGATGTTCGTGAAGCCGGCGAACCTGGGATCGTCGGTGGGAATCTCCAAGGCGCATAACCACAAGGAACTGGGGCCGGCGATTTACGAGGCGGCGAAGTTCGATCGGAAGATCGTCATCGAGCAAGGCGTGGGCGGTAAGAAGCACAAGGCGCGAGAGATTGAATGCTCGGTGTTGGGGAACGACCAGCCGGAAGCCTCGCTGCCGGGAGAGATCGTTCCCGGGAAAGAGTTCTACGACTACACGGCGAAGTATCTCGACGAGGGCTCAGAGCTGATTATCCCCGCGAAGCTGACGAAGGCGGAGACGAAGAAAGTGCAGCAGTTGGCGCTAGGCGCGTTCCAGGCGGTGGATTGCGCAGGGCTGGCGCGCGTCGATTTCCTCATGGATCCGAACACGCGGAAGATATATTTGAACGAAATCAATACCATGCCGGGTTTCACAGCCATCAGCATGTATCCCAAGTTGTGGGCGGCTTCGGGCGTGTATTACGCGGAACTGATCGAGCGGCTGATTCGTTTGGGGCTCGAGCGTTACGAGGAAAAGAAGAAGAACCAGTACAGCCGGTGACCCTTGTTCCCGCCCCCAGGGGACGCTCTGACCCACACTCTGAAGGATCACGCAGGAAACCGCTGAAGCGTGCCCTGACACGACTCGTTGCTCCCGCGGCCCGTGGAACTCGCGCTCAGCCTCGTTCGGAGGCCATCCACTTCTCCAGTTGGTCGGCGTAGGTGCGGCTGGAGCGGTGTTCGGAACCGTCGCTTAGCGTCACCGTAAACTCGCGGTTTTCGGTGGAACGCAATTCCACGATGCCTTCACTGCGCACGATACGCGATCGGTGAATGCGCATGAACTTCGCGGGATCGAGCTTTTCTTCCAGCGCGCTCATGGTTTCCCGCAACAGGTGCGAGCGGTTGCCGGCATGCAGTTCGACGTAATCGCCGGCGGCGCCGATCCACAGAATGTCATCCACCGGAACCACCTGGATGCGGGTTCCCGTCTTCACCGTGAAACGCGAAACGTACTTGCCGGTGGTTTGTTCGAGCATCTGAACAAGACGGTCGGCCATCTTCATCCTGGAAGACGCGCTCATGCGCTGGCGCATGCGCTCGATGGCGGCGGCAAAGCGCTCGTCGTCCACCGGCTTCAGCAGGTAGTCGAGGGCGTGGACCTCAAAGGCGCGAATCGCGTGCTGTTCGTATGCGGTCAAGAAGATCACGGCGGGCAGGTTGCCGGAAGGAAGCGCACGCAGCACTTCAAAGCCGTCCATGCCTGGCATCTGAACGTCGAGGAAGACGACGTCAGGGGAGAGTTCGAGAATCCGCTGGACCGCGGACTCGCCGTCGGCGCATTCGCCGACCACTTCCACATCTCTATTCTTGCGCAAGCGCAGGATCACCCCGCGGCGGGCGAGACGTTCATCGTCGACGATCAGCGCACGCACGCGACGGGCTCCTGGGCAGGGGAGAGGCGCAGAGGCAATTGGATGGCAACCTCGCAACCGCCGCCATCCGGACAGGTGAGCAGGAAGGAGTGGTCCCGGCCGTAAAGCGTGCGCAGGCGCGCTTTGGTGTTGCTCAGGCCAATGCCGTCGGCGCGCTCCAGGATTTTGCCCGGCGGTCGCGAATTGCCAATGACGATGCGCAACTGCCCGGAGTGCACATCGCTGCGGATCGCGACCGTTCCTCCATCCACGCGCGGAGCCACGCCATGGCGGACCGCGTTTTCAATCAGAGGCTGCAGAATCATGCCGGGCACGAGCGCGTCCAGAGTTTCCGGGGCGATCACCATTTCCACCCGCAGGCGGTCTCCCAGCCGCGTCTGTTCGATTGCCAGATATTGCCGGGCGAAAGCGATTTCCTGCGACAAGGGGACTTCGGGCACAGCCTCGTTCTCGAGCGTGGTGCGCAGGAGATCGGCGATTTGCGCGAGCATGCGCGTGGCCGCTGGAGCGTTGCCGTCTAACACCAGGGTAGAGACGGCGTTCAACGAGTTGAACAGGAAATGTGGATTCAACTGGTAACGCAGCGCGCTCAGTCGGGCTTCGCGGGCCTCTGATTCGGCACGCAGCAACCGCTCACGCTCCTCGGAGGCCTGCAGCCACTGTTTGATACTGAAGTACAAAGTGCACCACAGGAACAGAACTACTCCGAACTGCATGGAGTTCGTGGCCAGATCTCCCCACTGGATTTCACGAAAACTGCGTAACACCGTCAACTCGGTTGCCAGGGCGCCAGCCGTGCCCACCACCTGGGAGGCAACAAAAGCCTTCAGTTCGAAAGCCAGCCATGAGGGGGAACGGCGATAGAGCGCGCGGCAGATCGGGTGCATGGCAAGGGTGGAGAGAAATATGAAGGCGACGCCGATGGTCTGGCCCGCGAACCAGCCGGGGCGTTTGAGGTCGGCGACCGATGCCACAAGAACCAGCAGATAAAAGCAGACGCCTCCCGCGATCTGCAGTTGCCAGAAAGAGGGAAACCGCTTGGCGCTGTCGCTCATCACGAGGCGATTTTAGCGCATTGCGGCGGTGCCCCTACCACGGTCTGGCGCACCCAGCCTGCAGTCCGTCGCAAAACGCGGGCGCCCCGCGGAGTCGTTAGCCCCAACCGGGCGCCCTTCGGGTGAGTTTCGCCGCGAAGGGAGTTCACCAGGCGTCGGAAAGCAATGCCCGAATGATTTTGGGGCCAGCGAGTTCAGCGATTATCTGAAAGCCACGACCGATGTCTTTCAGCAGGTTCACGCAGCCCTAGCGCGACCGCTCAAAAATTCAGCCGCAGTGAAAACGATGGCCAGCATTCCTTCAGCAGAACAACTGCGGGGACAGCGGGAAGTGGTCGCACCTGCTGGTCTCGAGCCTGGAAGCTACTTATCTTTCCAGGTAGTAATCGACCGAGGTCACCACGCGGACGGTTTTCATGATGCTGTTGTCGCCGGCGTTGTACCCGCCTTGCCCGGCGTCCCCCGCCTGATCGGCGGGCAAGATCGAGAATACGCCCTGATTGGCCTGGCGGATGGATCCGACCTTGCTGCCGGAATCGGAGGCAAAGCGGTCGGCGGCGGCCCGCGCGTTGCGGGTGGCTTCGGTGATCATGTCGGGTTTGATGGAGTTCAATCCCGTAAACTTGTAAGCCAGTCCCTCGCCCGGATTACCGCTGAGGACGATGCCCTTCTGCAGCAACTGTATGGTCTTCTGCGCGGCGGCGGCGACCTGATCGACGCGCGTGGTGCGAACGGTGATCTGCTGCTCGACGATGTAGCGGTGCGGGGCCCGTTGATTACCGCCGTATTCATTGGCCTGGGTGTCGACGACTCGCACCACGCCCAGCTCGATTTCCGAAGCCTGAAGGCCCTGATCGGTAAGAAATTGCAGCACGGTTTTCTTGTCGGCCTCGGTCTTGGCGTAGAGCGCCGAGAGATCGTCTCCCGCCTCTTTGTAAGTCAGTGGCCAGAGTGCCAGGTCGGACTTGACGGTGCGCTCGACCAGGCCTTTGACGCTGACGTAGCGGTCGCTCAGGCGCGTCGCTTTGATCTGGGCGCCCAGGATCCATCCGCCGAGAATTAAGCCGAGGGCCAACAGCATGCCCAGCGAGGTGGTTCCACCGTGCTCGTTCATGAGAATGTTTACCCCGGTTTTGCGGGACCCAAGTATAGCGTACCGATGGTCCCTTGCCCTGTACCTGGGTATAGGGTTCACAATAACGGCATGCACATCGGAGAGCTGGCACGCAAGGCGGCGGTGAATATTCAAACCATCCGCTTCTACGAGCGGCAGGGACTACTCCCGGCGCCCGCGCGGAACGATTCCGGTTATCGCTGCTACGACCCGTCAGATCTCGAACGGGTGAGTTTCATTCGGCGCAATCAGGAGCTGGGATTCACGCTGGCCGAGATCCGGCAGCTGTTCGAACTGCACCAGGCGGTCGCCGCCATGTCGTTTCCCTTGCGGCGCAAGCCCAGCGAATTGCGCGGCATCATTGCCATTGGCCATGAGCGACTGGATGCCATCAATCAGAAAGTCCGGACTCTACAAACCATGCGACGGCAACTGAGGACGCTCCTACGCCATCTGGAAGCGCCCACAGTGGCAACCTGCCCCGCGGCCTCCCGCAGAACCGACTCCCACAATTTACAAAAATCCTCTTGACCCTGTACCCAAGTACCGGGTTCAGACTGGGCGGCAACTGATGCGGGAAAGCGATTTCCCGACATTTCTGCACGGAGGATTGTATGAAACGAGCGATTCTCGCCTTCCTTTGCCTGTCTGCCGCCAGCGCATTTGCCGCCAAACACCCGGACTTCTCCGGCACCTGGGAGTTCAATACCGCCAGGAGCAAGAACATCGGGATGATGGCGCAAGCGAAGATGACCGAGACCATTCAGCAGACCGAGAGCGCGCTCGACGAAGATACGCGCAGCAACTTTGGAGGCAACGAACAGGAGCTGAAGACCCACTACGACCTGACGGGGAAAACCGCCAGCAACGAATCGCCGATGGCCGGACCAAGCGAGACCGTGAGTAAGTGGGACGGCGACAAGTTGGTCACGACCTGGACCAGCCAGAGCGCAGTTGCCGGCGGCAAGACCGTGCGTACCGAGACCCGGTCCCTTTCGTCCGACGGAAATACCATGACGATCGAATCGGCGCGGGGAAGTAATCCACCTGTGGTGATGGTGTTCGACAAGAAGCGGTAGCCATGAAGCGCTTCTGGATCGTGTTCCTGCCGTTGCTCGCCGCCGCCGGGGTGGTAACGGGGTTCTATGTGGTGCGGGCTTCCGACCGCAGGGCGATTGTGCCCGGCGGGACAATCGTGCACGCCGAGAGGCGTACCGTCACCACCCTGGTGAACGCCACCGGAACGGTGCGCCTGCGCGTCGGATCGGAGGTGCGCGTCGGATCCCAGCTCTCGGGAATCGTGAAGAAGCTCAACGTCACCGTGGGATCTCATGTGCGCGCCGGCGAAGTGATTGCGGAGATCGACGACGCCACCATCCAGGCTCGCCTGTCCGATGCGGAAGCTCAGGGCGAACTGGATCGATCGGGCATGGAGCGGGCTCGCGTCAATTACGAACGTGCCCAGAAGCTCGCGGCGCAGGGCCTGATTCCTCTGCAGCAGGAGCAGGATCTCCGCCTGGCGCTCGAGGAGTCGGAAGCGAAATACCAGAAGTCGTTACGCGACCGCGATCTGGTCAGAGTGGATTTGAACTACGTGGACATCCGCGCACCCATTGGCGGCACGGTGGCTTCCGTCTCCACGCAAGAGGGAGAAACCGTCGCCGCGTCTTTCACCGCTCCCACGTTCGTCACCATCATTGGCGATGAGGCTTTGCAACTGGTGGCCATGGTGGACGAGACGGACATCGCCAATGTGCGCCCGGGCGATCCGGCCACGTTTACCGTCGATTCCTACCCGGCGCGCGAGTTTCCCGGAACGGCCGTCAGCATCGCTCCCAAGGCGACTATCGTCTCCGGCGTGGTGAACTATGAAGTCACCATCAACATCCAGCAGGGCGCGGCCTTGCTGAAGCCTGACATGACGGCCAACGTCTCCATTCAAACCGCGCAGCATGAAGCCCTGCTCGTGCCCGCTGGCGTTGTTCAGCAGGATGGCGGGCAGAGTTTCGTTTACGTTCCCGGCAAGACAGCCGCGGAAAAGAAACCGATCGTGATCGGCGCCAAGGACGGAGTCATGGTGGAAGTCAAACGCGGGGTCTCTGCCAGCGATGACATTCTTCTCCCTGCGAACAACCCGCAGCCCGGCCTGCTCCCTGAACACCGTCCATGATTGAACTCGAACGAATCTCGAAAATCTACCAGCGCGGCCAGCACGGCACGGTCGAGGCGCTGCGGGGGATTTCATTCCGCATCGCACCGGGAGAATTTGTGGTGGTGCGCGGAGCCTCCGGATCCGGCAAATCCACTCTGTTGAACATCCTGGGGTGTCTCGATTCTCCCACCGCGGGCCGTTATCGCCTCGACCACGAGGACGTGGCTGGCTACAGCGACAGGCAACTGGCGCGGCTGCGCAACGCGAAGATCGGATTTATTTTCCAATCGTTCAATCTTCTGCCCCGCACCACCGCGCTCGAGAATGTCGAGATTCCCATGGTGTACGCCGACGGTGTGATCGACCGCAAACGTGCGCTGGCGGCTCTGGATCGCGTAGGCCTTGCAGCGCGCGCGGGACACTTCTCCAGCGAGCTCTCGGGAGGGGAACAGCAACGGGTCGCCATCGCGCGTGCGCTGATCCATCGCCCGGCCCTGATCCTGGCCGATGAACCCACCGGCAACCTGGACGCCGGCGCAGGGCGCGACGTGATGAACCTGCTTTCCGGTCTCCACCGCGAGGGCCGTACCATCCTGCTGGTCACGCACGATGACAACGTCGCCTCCTGCGCCATGCGGGAAATCCTGCTGTGCGATGGACAACTGGTTTCCGATCAGAGCCGCGTCGCGAACCTTGTGGATGGTGCTTTGTGAAAACGCGAAAGCTCGCCTCGCAGTCCCTGCGCAGCCTGCGCCGATACCGGCTGCGCACCAGCCTGATGATGCTCGGCGTCATAGTCGGAATCGCCTCGCTGGCGGTTCTGGCGTCGCTGGGCGAAGCCACCAGGCGCGAAACCATGCAGCGCTTCAAGAACATGCTGGGCACGTTCGATGCCATCATCGTCCGTCCGGGAGGAGGAAGAACCCGCGGCATGCCCACCCTGGTCAACGTGCCGCCCACCTTGCGCTTTGAGGACGCCGCCGCCATCGGCAGCGAAGCATCAGAAATCAAAGCTGTCGCCGTAGTACAGAATGCCTTCGATATCGACGTGAAGTATCGCGACCGGGCGGCGTCTCCGGCGATTTTCGGGGTGAGCCCCAACTGGCTGGAATTGCGCGGGGAAGATGTGGCCAACGGCTCCTTCCTCACCGCGGATGAGAATGCCTCGCTCGCGCGAGTCGCGGTGCTCGGTCCCGACGTGCGCAACCAGATGTTCCCCGGAGAAGACCCGCTCGGCAAAACCATCCGCATCGCCGACGTGCCCTTTGAAGTGACCGGGCTGCTGAAGTCGCGCGGAGCCGGGCCTGCGGGCGCCAGCCTCGATAACGTCATTCTCATTCCCATCAACACCGCCGCGCGCCGCCTGTTTAATCGTGACTACCTGACCATGCTGATCGCACAAGTCCGGGACCCCGACCGCAGCAACCAGGCGACCGCGCAAGTGGCCGCCTTGCTGCGCCAGCGTCACCGCATTCAGCCGACTGCGCTCGATGACTTCACCATCACCAATCCTGCCGCCACCGTGGCGCAAGTCACGCGGGCGGGAACGACGCTGACCAGGATCCTGACCGGGGTGTCTGCCATCGCGCTCCTCATCGGCGGGGTAGTCATCATGAGCCTGATGTCGATTGCGGTATCGGAGCGGCGCAAGGAGATCGGCGTTCGCCGCTCGGTGGGCGCTCGACAGCCGGACGTGATTCAGCAATTTCTGCTGGAAGCTGTTTTTGTCTCTCTGGCCGGGGGCATTACAGGTGTCACTCTCGGTTGGGGCGGAATCGAGCTCGTCACGCGCATCGAGAACCTGCCGCCGATCCTGGTGTGGAAGCCGTTTGCCGCAGCCATCGTCGTTTCCCTTCTGGTCGGCCTGACGTTCGGCCTCTACCCGGCGTGGAAGGCGTCCAAGGTCGATCCTATTCAGGCTTTGCGATCCTGATGTCGCGCCAGTGGCAGATCCTGTGCCGCGCCCTGCGCCTGCTTTGTCGTTTCCCTCTGCGTTCGGCTCTGCTCATGCTGAGCGCCGCATTGGGCGTGAGCGGAGTCGTTTGTTCGGTGAACTATGGTGCGGGCGGCAACCAGCAGGTTCTCGATCAGATTCGCCGCATGGGGACGAATGTCCTCATCATTACGCCGGCGGAGAGCCGGGTCATTGCCGGCCGCGCGCGCACTGGAGATGCCGTCACCACCCTGGTATCGCGCGACTACGCCGCCATCCGCAAGGAACTGCGCACGCGCACCCGTTCCTCCGCGGTCGTGACCGATAGTTTCCGCATCAAGGCTGGCGACCTTTCGAAGAGCACCATCATCGTGGGATGTGAACCCGAGTACTTCCCCGTCAAAGACTGGGCGCTCGCGGAGGGTGCCATCTTCGATGACGCCCAGGAGCGAGCCGCCGCGCGGGTGGCGCTGATTGGATTCACGGCCGCGCGCGATCTGTTTGGAACGGCGTCGCCCATCGGGCAACGCCTCCTAATCAGCCGCGTCCCGTTCACGGTTATCGGAGTCCTGGCGGAGCGCGGGCAAGGGCTCGACGTCAGCAACGAAGACGACCAGGTTTATGTGCCGCTCGCCACCGCCATGCGCCGCCTGGTGAATGTGGACCACTACACCGGCATCGTGATCGAACTCGCTTCCATGAGCGCCATGGATGCTGCCGCATCGCAAATGCGCTCGCTGCTGCGCGGCCAGCACCATCTGCGGGCCGGGCAGGCCGACGACTTCCGGATTCAGAATCAGAAGACGCTCATCGACACGCAGATGGCAACCTCCGCCCGCCTCAACTTTTTTCTGCGCTGGATCGCGGCCAGCGCGCTCGCCGTCTCCGGCCTGGGAATCGTCGCCATCACCTGGATTGCGGTCAAAGAGCGGACGCGCGAAATCGGGACACGTCGCGCTCTCGGCGCCACCCGCCGCGACATCTTCTTTCAGGTCTGTTTTGAAATCGCCACGCTCGCCTTGTTGGGAAGCCTCTTCGGTGTCGTCATCGCCTGGCCGGCCTCGCGCCTGATATGCAACTCGGTGGGACTGCCGTTCGTTTTCGATCGCCCTGCCGCGGTGCTGGCCTTCGCCGCCGCCTTTGCCATCGATCTCGCTTTTTCTCTGCTGCCGTCCCGCAAGGCGGCGTCGGTCAGCCCCATCGAAGCGTTGCGCTACGAATAGTCGCGGGCTTCTCCCTGTCCGAGGAAAATGCGTATCATGCCCTCATGACGAAGGGAAAGAAAACAGTCGTCATTACCGGAGCATCGAGTGGAATTGGGCGCACCTGCGTGTCACGCATGATCGAGGCCGGCTGGCAGGTGTTCGCTACCGTACGCAAGACGGAGGATGCCGCGCGATTGCGATCGGAGTGCGGCGGCCAGGTTGTCCCGCTGCTCATGGATGTCACCGATCATGCCTCGGTGCGCATAGCGGTTGAACCCGTGCTCTCGCAACTCGGGACGCAAGGTCTGGATGGCCTGGTGAACGTTGCCGGAGTGGGAATCGTCGGGCCCGTGGAATTCGTCAGCCCGGCCGGCCTGAGCGACATCTTCGCCATCAATGCATTCGGCCAGATCGTGCTTACCCAGGCTTTTCTTCCGCTCATCCATGCCGCGCGCGGACGCATCGTCAACATCACCACCGTGGGAGCGCATTTCGCCCTTCCCTTCGGCGGCCTCCTGAACGGCAGCAAAGCGGCTTTCAGCATCCTCTGTGATGCGCTGCGATTGGAGCTGCATCCTTTTGGAATCCGGGTGTGCACGGTCGAACCCGGCGCCATCAAAACACCCGCCGTCGACAAGACACTGGGTCACGTGGAGAACGAGATAGCGAGCCTCCCTGAGAGAGGCCGCCAACAATACGGAGACCTGCTGCGAAACTTTGCCCGCCGCGGCTATGAACGGGAGATGCATGGCAGTCCTCCCGAGGTGGTCGCGACGGCGGTCCATCACGCGCTCACCGCACGCCAACCGCGCATTCGCTACCGCGTGGGAAAGCATTCGACGGTGTTGGGGATTCTGCCCCGACTTTTGCCCGATCGGATCTTCGACGCACTGCGCCTGCGAATCGCGGGCATGCCCACGAAATTTGGCTCATTGAGCGCGGGGAAGGAATCGTAAGAGATGCGGGGCCGCAATGTTCTCCTGTTCCCGTTGCCCCTCGCCCTCTTTCTCGCCGCTCTCGCGCAGGGGCAGCCGCCGGTCACCTATCAGGTTGCCGCCACGAAAAACATCGCCGTGCCGATGCGCGACGGGATCAGCCTGGCGACCGATGTCTACCGTCCCAGCCGAAACGGTGTCCTAACGCCTGCAAAGTTCCCGACGCTTCTGGTGCGCACCCCTTACGACCGCTCCGGCTATGAGGGCTACCTCGCGGCTACATTCGTTCCTCACGGCTATGTGCTGGTCATCCAGAGCATTCGCGGCCGCTACGGCTCCGCGGGGCGCTGGCGCTTCTTCCGCGATGATCCGGCCGACGGGTACGATACCGCCGCCTGGATTGCTTCGCAGCCCTGGAGCGACGGGAGTATCGGCACGCTAGGCGGATCCTACGAAGGTGGCACGCAGTACGCTCTGGCGCTCACCAATGCTCCGGCCCTCAAGGCGATGGTGCCCCTGGTGGCGGCATCGAATCCCGGCCTGTTCGGAGTCCGTTACCAGGGCGCTTTTGAAATGCGTCTGTTCTCCTGGCTTTTCAGCGTCGGCAATCCCGTGGATGATTCCTCGTACCCCTCTTACTTCCCCGGAGACCCGGCTACGCAAATGGCCCTGGCCGCGGCTGCCGCGGATTATCGCCAGTATGTGCTCGACCTTCCCTTTCGCGCGGGAACGACGCCGCTGCGCATGGCGCCGGAATACGACTCTACGCTGGCGGAGTTCCTGTCGCACGGCGACTACGATGACTTCTGGAAGAACATTGGGATCGATGTGGTCAGCCACGCGGGGGAGGTGAAAGATGTACCCACGCTCCACATCAGCGGCTGGTATGATTCCTGGTCCACCGACGTTGCCAACCTGAATTACCCGATTCTCGCCAAAAGCAAGAAGAGCGCGCAGCGTTTGCTCATGGGCCCATGGACGCATGCAGGGTCAACCCACAGTTCCTTTTCCGGTGAGGCCGAGTTCGGTCCCGACGCCAGAGTTCCGCTCGAGGATCTCGAACTTGCCTGGATGGACCGCTGGCTCAAGGGCGTAGAAAACGGTGCGGACGCCGGCAGCCCGGTTCGCATCTTTGTCATGGGTGGGGGCGACGGCCACAAGACCTCGGAAGGCCGCGTCTTCGCAGGCGGTCATTGGCGAAGCGAGAACGAGTGGCCGCTGCGGCGCGCCGTGATGACGCCATACTTCCTGCGCGAGAACGGTGTACTCTCTGCGCAGAAGCCGGGCAAGGAATCACCCGAGCAAATACAGTTTGATCCCAGAAATCCCGTGCCTTCGATCGGCGGGAACATCTCTTCGCAGCGGGGATTGATGGAGGCTGGCGCCTACGATCAACGTTGCCGTCCGGAAGTTGTCGGCTGCGCCGACCGGCGCCGCCTTTCCGCGCGGCGCGATGTTCTTACCTTCCAGACTCCACCCCTCGAGCACGACATGGAAGTAACCGGCCCGCTGGTCGTGAAGCTGTGGGCATCGTCGAGTGCCCCCGACACCGATTTCACCGCGAAGCTGGTCGACGTCTATCCGCCCAACAAGGATTTTCCCGATGGCATCGAGTTTAATATTGCCGATGGCATTGTCCGCGGCCGTTACCACGATTCGCTCGAGAAGGCTGCCCTCATGGTCCCGGGACAGGTCTATCAATTTCAGGTGGTGTTGAACCCGACCTCGCTGCTCGTTCCCCGAGGTCATAGAATTCGCGTCGACATCTCCAGCAGCAACTTCCCCCGCTTCGACGTGAATCCCAACACCGGCGAAGCCCTGAACCAGAATCGCCGCACGGACGTGGCCCTCAACACGGTCTTTCACGATGCCGCGCACCCCTCGCACATTGATCTGCCGTTGATTCCGGCACCTTAGCCGATAGCGAGAGCGGGATTCAGGGATCCATCCACCGGCTAGCCGGGCCACGATCTGAGAGCCATGTCCGCGACTTCTTTCAACTGCGCCTTGGTGGCTCCGCCCGAAGCCTCGACCGACAGTCCCCAGATCACCGTAATCATGTAACGGGCCAGCCTAGCGGCGTCGGCGTCCCGGGGCAGATCTCCTTCGGCAATCGCCCGCTCAAAGCGGCGGCGTACTGCCGCTTCGGCACTCGCGCGGCGTCGGCTCAACTCCACGCGCATATTCTCGGTCATTGGCCCGGAGGCCAGCGCTCCCTGCACCAGCAGACAGCCGTCCGGGTGGCTGCGGTTGGTGACCATATCAATCGCGCCGTTTAAAAGGTTTTCGGCGGCGCCCCGCGCCGTCCGGTGGGTCAGGGCCTTCGGCAAATACGATGCCGGTTTCTCGAGATAGCGGTCGAGCACCTTCTTGAACAGCTCTTCCTTATTGCCGAAGGCGGCGTACAGGCTAGGCGTGTTGATGCCCATGGACTCGGTCAGCGCGGCGAGAGAGGTTCCCTCGTAGCCCCGCTTCCAGAACAGCAAGAGGGCGATATCCAGCGCCTTTTCCGTGTCGAATTCCCGCGGACGCCCCTTGGGCATGACGCCCTCCTATTTATGTATTGATTACTACAATATTCTTCTTGACAGCCGCTGGCAAGGCCTTTATTTTATAGCGATCGATACAGAAGTGAGGATGTATGAAAACTGATTTCGCCCTCATCGCTCGCATGTTTCAGAAAAACGGCGAAGTGTTCGCCCGGGCCATTGCCGACATCCCCGACGAGCAATGGCTTGTCTGCCCCCGCGAGGGCTCGAACCATATGAACTGGATCGCCGGGCATATTACGGTGATGCGGTCCTATGTGCCGCGCATGCTGGGGCAGGATTGGTCGGCCCCCTGGGAGAAGCTCTATCCGCGCGGCGCGCAACTGGTGTCAGCGGAAGCATATCCCAGCCCGGCTGAACTCCGGCGCGCGTGGAAAGAAGTTTCCGATAAGCTCTCCGCCGCCCTGGTACAAGTCTCCCCCGAGACCCTGGAGCGCCCGGCGCCGCGTCCGGAGTTCTCGATGGATGGCAAGGTCAGTGGAGCGATCGCGACCCTGTCGTTGCACGAGACCTACCACGTCGGCCAGGCGGGATATCTGCGAAAGCTGCTGGGATACGGCCAGACGGTGGGCTAAGATCGATCTTTGAGCTGTCCACCTGCGTCGAGCTTCGTCTAATGCCTGAGGAGGATGCATGTCCGCCGCCGCTCTCCCTCATGATTCATCTACCCGGTCCACCACCGGTGGTGTGTGGGCTGGGTGCATTCTGAGCGTTCTGGTCACCCTGTTCCTGCTCTTTGACTGCAGCATTAAAATCGCCAGGGCCAGGGCGGCGGTCGACGGGACCGTCCAGTTAGGATATCCGCAACATCTGGTGGCCCCCATCGGTCTGGCTTTGCTGGTTTGTGTCATTCTGTATCTGATCCCGCGCACCGCCGTTCTGGGCGCGATTCTCATGACGCGTTATCTGGGAGGTGCGACCGCCACTATGGTCCGGGTCGAGCACCCCTGGTTACTGTTTCCTGCGGGAGTGGGGGTCCTGGCATGGCTCGGACTCTACCTGCGCGATGAAGGGTTGCGCGCCGTGGTCGGGCTCGACCGGTAGTCAGTGCAGCACAGCGAATTTGTTACATCGAACTGGATATATCAGCGGCTTCCAGGAGAGACAGAATATGAGCAGCGTGCGAGTTCTTGTCGGTACCCGCAAGGGAGCTTTCATTCTCAGCGCTGACGGCAAGCGCAGCCAGTGGGACGTCAGTGGCCCTCATTTCGCCGGTTGGGAAATCTATCATGTCAAGGGATCGCCCGCCGATCCCAATCGTCTCTATGCCTCGCAGTCCAGCGGCTGGTTCGGCCAGACCATGCAGCGCTCGAACGACGGGGGCAAGACGTGGGAGGCGGTGAACAACAAGTTCGCCTATGATGGCGTTCCCGGCACTCACCAGTGGTACGACGGCACGCCACATCCCTGGGAGTTCAAGCGCGTATGGCATCTCGAGCCTTCGCTCACCGATCCCGACGCGGTCTATGCCGGAGTGGAAGACGCTGCCCTGTTCCGTTCGACCGACGGCGGGCAGTCGTGGCAGGAGCTTGCGGGACTGCGCGGTCACGGCTCCGGGCCCCACTGGCAGCCGGGCGCTGGCGGCATGTGCCTGCATACCATCATTCTCGATCCCAGCAATCCCCAGCGCATCTACATCGCGATCTCAGCCGCGGGCGCTTTCCGCACCGACGATGGCGGCAGGACCTGGAAGCCCATCAACCGCGGTTTAAATTCGCAGCACATTCCCGATCCCACCGCGGAAGTGGGACATTGCGTCCACCACGTGGCCATGCACAAGGCGCGGCCCAATGTTCTGTTCATGCAGAAGCACTGGCATGTGATGCGCAGTGACAATTCGGGCGACCAGTGGACCAAGGTCAGCGGCAACCTGCCCACCGATTTCGGCTTCGTCATCGACGTGCACGCCCACGAACCCGAGACCATTTACGTCGTTCCCATCAAGAGCGACTCCGAGCACTACGTTCACGACGGCAAGCTGCGCGTCTTTCGCAGCCGCAGCGGCGGCAACGAGTGGGAGCCGCTCACCGCGGGCCTGCCGCAAAAAGACTGTTATGTAAATGTGTTGCGCGATGCCATGGCAGTCGACACGCTCGACCAGTGCGGCATCTACTTCGGCACCACCGGAGGCCAGGTCTACGCGTCGGCTGATGCCGGCGACTCCTGGAATCCGATCGTGCGCGATTTGCCGGCCGTGCTGTCGGTCGAGGTGCAGACTCTCAGCTAAGAAATGCGAGGAGCGGGATCATGCGCAAAATCACTCCGTTTTTATGGTTTGACGGACAAGCCGAAGAGGCGATGAACTTCTACCTCTCGATATTCAGGAACGGCAAGGCGCTTGAGGTGAAGCGGGCAAAAAACGGCAAGGCCACCTGGGTCAGGTTCGAACTGGAAGGACAGGAATTCTTCGCCTTCAATGCCGGCCCGGAGTACAAGTTCACAGAAGCCATCTCGATGTTCGTGGACTGCAAGACTCAGGCGGAGGTCGACGAGTTGTGGGAAAAGCTTTCCGCGGGCGGATCCGAGTCCCGCTGCGGCTGGCTGAAAGACAAGTTCGGCTTGTCGTGGCAGATCATTCCCGAGGATCTTTCCCGGCTGCTGTATGATCCGAATCCCGAGAAAGCGAAGGCGGTGATGCAGGCCATGCTAAAGATGGACAAGATCGTCATCGCCGACCTGCAGAAGGCGTACGACGGGCAGGCAGCGTGAGATAGGTGGTCTATGATTCGGGTGGTACTGCCATTTCATCTGCGTAGCCTGGCCCGGGTGGGCAGCGAGGTTGTGCTGGATGTGCCGGCGCCGGTGACCCAGCGCGCGGTGCTCGATGCGCTCGAGGCGCGTTATCCGGTGCTGAGTGGCACGATTCGTGACCACACCACGCGGCAGCGCCGGCCGTTTCTTCGTTTCTTCGCGTGCGAAGAGGATCTTTCGCACGAATCCCCCGACGCTCCTTTGCCCGACGAAGTCACGGCGGGCAAGGAGCCTTTCCTGATCATCGGCGCCATCGCTGGCGGGTAGTGGGACGGGCAAATGCCCAGGTGTTCCAGGGGAACACTCCATGCATGATGGTGCAGCCCGGTCCACTTCGTCCACTTCCGGACCGGCAGAAGATCTTGTCCTTCCGGGAGACGGCGTGGGCAGCCTGTTTTACTGGTTGGGGGCTTTCATCTCGGGTGGTTCGATGATCACGGGCTGATTCCAGTTGGAGTATTCGATCACGAGGCCTCCGAGTTGCAAGCGGCGGGGGAGATGAGTGGCTTCCTCGACGCAAATGGAATGGAATGGCAGGTTGGCGGCGCCGGAGAGGTCCCAGAGGCGGCAGGAACCATTGGCTAGTTTGATGATGGGCCCCTCGTTGATGCGGACGCTGCGCTTGAGCGGAACCAGTAAGGTGAGAAGTTTCTGCGCTCCGGCGGAGGGACCGTTCTGGCAGTGGTCGGTCACGGGGTCGGGAGCGGAGCGCCATGGCAGTCCGGCTTCGCGCGCGTAAAGCGTGTTCCCGGTGGTGATGAACTCTTCGCTGATTTCACCGGGTCCGGCAGAAGTCAGCGATCGGGTGACACGGTGCGTTTCCGAAGGGCAGATAACGTCCTCTTCGGTGAGGAACAGCTGGCCGCCGAGTTGTCCGGTGGTGGTGGCGTGCCAGGCGCGCGAGAGGCGCACGGCGTGCTCGATGTGGTCAAGTTCGTTTGGCTGCGAGCGATCGAAGGCCGGTTGCTGCCGGGCCACCGAATGGCGGGCGGGAGAACTCCACAGCAGCCAGAGCGTGATGGCCAGCACGAAACCGATTCCCAGGGCAATCAGGTTCTTCGAAGAAGGCATGGAGAGGGAAATCAATGAGGATTGAAAAAGCTTAAACCGCGAAGGACGCGAAGAAAAGCCGCAAACGTTGTGCGAGTCATCTCAGCGGCGGGCCGACAACATAGTGAGAATTTCGCTGAGGCTCTGGCGAATGTAGCGCAAATCGTTGGCCGAGCGGGCAGGAAAGGGGAGCGGCACCTGTTTCTTATCGCTCTTGCCGTCGCTGCGCAGATGCTGGCGCGCGCCAGCGATGGTGAATCCCTCTTCGTAAAGAAGCTTCTTGATGCGCAGCACGTTCTCGACGTCTTTGCGGCGGTACATGCGTTGTCCGGTATTGCTTTTGACCGGTTTCAGCAGGGGGAATTCGGTTTCCCAGAAGCGCAAAACGTAGGCGGGCAAGCTGCACAGCTCAGCAACTTCACCGATGCGGAAGTAGAGCTTTTCCGGAATGACGATTTCCGTGTTCTTGGCCACGATTTTGGCTTTGGCATTCATCGGAGTTGGAGCTGGAGGATTCTTTCGCCCCTTTCGGCCTTGCCTTCGTTCAGCTCCGCAATCTAGAGCTGGTGTCGCGTGCTTAAGCCACTTCGACCTTTCACTCTCGAGACATCGGGTTAGGGGGCTTTGTAGGCGCTCTCCCTTCCGCCGTTTCTAGCACGATTACGGATCGGGCTACAACCTGGATTTTACAGGAGACGGGACCGGAAGGGCACGAGAAGAGGCAGAAAAGCCTCTCGTGAGGTGCTTCTCCCGAGAGGCCGTCGATGTATCGGTCCGAGCGAGAATCGTCTCGCTAGCGGCTAGTGTTTCTTTTTCTTCTTCGCAGCCTTTTTCTTTGCTGGCATGAAGTTTCCTCCGTGAACGATTTTCCCTTGCAAGGTGTGGAACCAGGGCCCTAGTTGCAAATAACCGCCCAATTCGTAGCATGGGCAATATTTCTACCCCAAGATATTGCGTATGATTACCTCGAATGTCAACAGAAATCTGCGTTGGGAGAGGTTGGTTTCGAGGCGACCGGGGGAGAAGTTTTTCGCGTACACTCGGCGAGTATGGCGCGACGGGATCCGATTGAGCTGGAGATTTTCAAAAATATCTATCACTCGATTGCCGAAGAGATGGGTGCTGCGCTGCGCCGGACGGCGTTTTCTCCCAACATCAAAGAACGGCGCGATTATTCCTGCGCGGTGTTCGATGAAGCCGCGCAGGTGATTGCCATGGGCGATCACATGCCGGTGCACCTGGGATCGATGCCCATGTCGGTGCGGGCGGCCCTGGAGACGTTCTCGCTGGCGGATGGCGACGTGGTGATGCTGAACGACCCCTTTTGCGGGGGCACGCATCTGCCGGACATTACGCTGGTGGCGCCGTTTTTCTTCTCGGGGAGGAGCCGAAAGCCGGATTTCTTTGTGGCCTCGCGGGCGCATCACGCCGATGTGGGGGGAGCGTATCCGGGATCGATGGGGCCGTGCCGGGAGATTTACCAGGAGGGTTTGAGGATTCCTCCCGTGCGGCTGATGCGCGGGGGGGAGATGGAGCGCGATGTGCTGGCGCTGCTGCTGAACAACGTGCGCACGCCCGGGGAGCGCGAAGGCGATCTGGGCGCGCAGATTGCCGCGTGCCATACCGGAGCAGAGCGGTTGCGCGAAGTGTGCGCCCGCTACGGACTGGCGAGGGCGCGGCGGGCCGCGCGGGAGTTGCTGAAGTATTCAGAAGAAATGATGCGGGCATTTCTGGCGGGAGTAAAGCCGGGAGTGTATCGGGCGGAAGATTTCCTGGATGACGATGGAGTGGGCGACAGTCCGGTGAAGGTGGCGGTGGCGGTACAGGTGAACCGTCGGCGCGCGCGAGGGCGTCCGCGCCGCGCGGGCAGTACCTCTGCTTTGGTCAAGGTGGACTTCAGCGGGTCGTCTCCGCAGGTGGAAGGCGCGGTGAATGCGGTGGAGGCGATCACCTATTCGGCGTGCTTTTATGTCTTCCGCTGTTTGTTGGCGGAGGATGTGCCGGCGACCGCGGGATTGATGCGGCCCATCATGGTGATTGCCCCGGAGGGGACGGTGGTA
>DATFTE010000113.1:0-5926 GCA_035262225.1 Terriglobales bacterium | reverse complement strand
AGGCGGCGGATGAACCACTCGCTCAGGTCGGGATCGATGGTGCCGCCCACAAACTCCTTGAGGTCGTCGGTAACTTTCTTGCGAAAATCGTCAGTGGACATCTGGTTATGAGCCACCCCCACGATGGCAAATTCGCGGGACAGCAGTTCATACCGGGCGAGGTTGTAGAGGGCGGGCACCAGTTTGCGGCGGGTCAAGTCTCCGGTGGCGCCGAAAATCACCATGACACAGGGATCGCCGGATTTGCCGATCCGCTGAGGCTGCGCGACGGGCATCACGTCTGCTTGAACCATTCCATTCCCCTCGTGATGGTGACGGTATTTTAGGCTGTTTTCTTCTTCAAGGTCCCGGGTTCGAGGTGGCCGCCGAATTTTTGCCGCATCGCGGAAAGCACCTTCTCCGCAAAGGTGTGCTCC
Source organism: Terriglobales bacterium (assembly GCA_035262225.1). Classification (GTDB taxonomy): domain Bacteria; phylum Acidobacteriota; class Terriglobia; order Terriglobales; family Acidobacteriaceae; genus DATFTE01. The sequence goes on along the minus strand of DATFTE010000113.1, from coordinate 5,510 downwards.
TGGCGGGAACGGAAGCGCGTGAACAGCGCCGCGGAAAGCACGTCGACGGGAACGGCTTCCTCGATGGCCGCCTGGATGGTCCAGCGGCCCTCGCCGGAATCCTGCACGAACCCGCTGTATTCCGAGAGCGTGGGATTTTCCGCCAGGGCTATGGCGGTCAAATCGAGCAGCCAGGAGCTGATGACACTGCCCCGGCGCCAGACTTCGGCGATGTCGGCCAGGTTCAGGTCGTAGCGCAAGTCGTCGCGCAGTTCCTTGCTGGTCGCATTGCGGAAGATGTCGAAACCCTCGGCGTAGGCCTGCATGATTCCGTATTCGATGCCGTTGTGCACCATCTTGACGAAGTGTCCCGCGCCTGAGGCGCCGCAGTAGAGATAGCCGTCTTCGGCGGTGCCGGGCATTTTCTCCCGGCCCGGCGTGCGGGGAATGTCTCCCCGGCCGGGGGCGAGGGTTTTGAAGATGGGATCGAGTTGCTGCACGACTTCTCCGGGACCGCCGATCATCATGCAGTAGCCGCGTTCCAGGCCCCAAACGCCGCCGCTGGTGCCGACGTCGAGGTAGTGAATGCCTTTGGCTTTGAGTTCGCTGGAGCGCCGGACATCGTCTTTGTAATAGGAGTTGCCTCCGTCGATGAGAATGTCTCCCGCCTGCATGCGCTGGGCGAGGGCCTGCACGGTTTTTTCCGTGGGATCGCCGGCGGGAACCATGAGCCAGGCGATGCGCGGCTTGCCCAGTTTGCCGACAAAGTCGTCGAGCGAAGTCGACCCGACGGCGCCGTCGCTCGCCAGGTGCTTCACGTTGTCGGCGCTCAGATCGGTGACCACGAGTTCGTGTCCACCGCGCATGAGGCGGCGTGTCATGTTCGCGCCCATTCTGCCCAGACCGACCATTCCTAACCGCATGGTTGCTCCTTGCCGTTTCGAGAGACGGGCGGTGACGCCCGTCCTCGGTTGTTGACTACGTTCTTGAATCAATTCAGTGCTTGCTTGAATGCTGCTGTCAACTTCGCCAAACCCGATTCGAGATCCTTGCCAAGGTGGACTCGCAAGGCGCGGCGTCCGCGCTCGGCGAGCACCTGGAAGTCGCCGCGCGCCTGCGCTGCCTTGACCACGCCGAAGGTGTATTTCTGACCGGGGACCGGGAGATCGGCGGCGTCATCGCAGGTGACCTGCAGAAACACTCCGCTGTTGGGGCCGCCCTTGTAGGCTTGTCCGGTGGAGTGCAGGAAGCGCGGGCCGAATTCGAGGACGGTAGCATTCTTCTTTTTGTTGCGCACACCGAGGCGCAGGTCTTCAAGCTGCGATTGGTGTGCGGCGTTCATCTCGATGTAAGCCAGGAGGGCAAAGTAATCGCCCGCACCCAGGCGATTGAGTTGCGCGCGCAGATATCCGGCCAGCGATTTGTCGCTGCCCACGGCCTTGTGAAGAGCCTCGGCATTTTTCGGATCGGTGAACAGCTGGATGCCCTCCACCTCGAGAATCGGCGACTCCGCGGGCAGGGAACCGGTCTTTTCGTATTCCGCGGTCAGTTCGCGGGTGACGACTTTACTGGCCTCAACGTCGGGTTGATTGAAGGCGTTGATGCCGATGATGGATCCGGCGACCGCCGTGGCGATTTCCCAGCGGAAGAATTCCTGGCCGAGATCGTAGGTGTCGGCTACGGCGATGCGCACCACCGGGTGGCCGGCCTTTTCGAGGGCGGCGACTTTCGCATCCTGCGCGGCGTCGGGAGCGGTTTCCAGGCGCAGGTAGGCGAAGACGCGATCGTTGCCGTAGACCTCGGGCGCACCCAGGTCTTCGCGGTCCACCGGGACGATGCCTTTGCCCTGTTTGCCGGTCGACTCTGCGAGCAGTTGCTCGAGCCAGGCGCCAAGGTCGGAGATTCCTCGAGAGGCAATGATTGTGACCTTGTCGCGGCCGCTTTTTGCCGCCGTGCCCAGAATCACGCCCAGAACCACGCCGGGATTTTCCTCCACCGGCACGCAGGAGGCGCAGGCCTCGACCATTTCTTCGGTGCGATCGAGGAACTTGACCGTGTCCACGCCCATGAGGGCGGCTGGCACCAGGCCGAAATCGGAAAGCGCGGAATAGCGTCCGCCGATGCTGGGCACGCCGTGGAAAATGTGGCGGAAATGATCCTGCTCGGCGACCTTCTCCAGCTTCGATCCGGGATCGGTGATGGCGATGAAACGGCTGCCGGCCTTGTCGGCGCCGACGGTCTGCTTCACGCGCTCGAAGAAGTACTGCTTGTAGATGTTCGGCTCCAGCGTTGTGCCCGACTTGCTTGACACCACAAACAGGGTATTGGCCAGATCAACCTTGCTTTCGAAGGTCTTGATCTGCGCCGGGTCGGTGGAGTCGAGCACGTGCAGTTCGGGGAAACCGGGAACCTTGCCGTAGGTCATGCGGAGAACTTCCGGGCAGAGACTGGATCCGCCCATGCCCAGCAGCAGGACATGTTTGAAACCCCTGGCTTCTGCGGCGAGGTCAAGGAAACGCTGGGACTGGGCGCCCTGTTCGGCGGTGATTCCCAGCCAGCCCAGCCAGTTGGCTTCGTCGGTGTTGGTCCAGAGCGACGCGTCGCGCTGCCACAGACGGCGCACTTTGCCCGCGGCGCGCCAGTCGTCCATTGCCGTACCTACCGCCTTCGCCAGCGTCTCCGGCAACGCATATTGCTGGCGGCTAACTTTTGGGCTTGCACCGCACTTCGCACTCTTTTCCACCGCCTCGAGAAGCTTGTCGAAGGCGTCGGCGAACAGTTTCACTCCGTCGTCGGTGAGCTTGTCGGTCACCTCTTTCATGGAGATGCCGAGCTTCGAAACGGCCTCCATTACCTGGTTGGCGGCCGCGACATTTTCGGTGAGCGTGGCCCGTGGGTGGCCATGATCGCGGAAGGCATCGAGGGTCGCCGGAGGGATGGTGTTGACCGTGTCCGGGCCGATCATTTCATCGACGTACAGAGTGTCGCTGTAGTTGGGATTTTTGGTGCTGGTGCTGGCCCAGAGAACGCGCTGGGTTTGCGCGCCCCGGGAGGCGAGTTTCTTCCAGCGGTCGGTGCCGAAGATCGCGAGATATTTCTGATAGGTCTCTTTGCCGTTGGCCACCGCCACCTTGCCGAGAATGCTCTTCAACTGCGCCTGCCGGCCGGGGTCTTTTTCGGTCTGCAGGCGCGCGGCGACGATGGCATCAATCGAAGAATCAATGCGGCTGATGAAGAAGCTGGCCACGCTGGCGATCTTGCTGATGTCGCCGCCGTTCTTCGCCAGTTGTTCGACGCCGGCGATGTAGGCCGCGGCGACCTCTTCGTAGACTTTCTGCGAAAACAGCAGGGTTACATTGACGTTGATGCCTTCGCTGATCAGTTGCTGAAACGCCGGGATACCCTCGGCGGTGCCGGGGACCTTGATCATCACGTTCTCCCGGCCCACGCTCTTCCATAAGGTGCGTGCTTCTCTCAACGTGCCCTGGGTGTCGCGGGCGAGATAGGGCGAGACTTCGAGGCTCACGTATCCGTCGCGGCGTTTGCTGCCCTCGTACACCGGGCGCAGCAGGTCGGCGGCATCCTGAATGTCGCGGATGGCCAGAATTTCATAGCGTGCCTTGGCATCGAGGTCGCTGCGCGAGTTGAGCGAATTCAGCAGGTCGGAGTAATCGCTGCTGCCGGAGATGGCTTTCTCGAAAATCGACGGATTCGAGGTGATGCCGCGCAGACCATCGTCATCGATCAGGCGTTGCAACTCACCGCTGGTGATGAGGGTGCGCCGGATGTAATCGAGCCAGACGGACTGACCATATTGTTGCAGTTCCTTCAGGTGATTCACCGCTTTGGCTTTTTCCAGAACTCCAGTAGGCTGCATAAATTCTCCTTAGAACTTTGGCCATCGCGGTTACCTGGACCGTGCGATGGCCTCCCGGGCGACGGCGACCACGCGTTCCGCGGTGAAGCCGAATTTCTTTTGCAGATCTTTCAGCGGCGCGGAGGCGCCGAACCTCTGCATGCCGATCGAGATTCCCGTCGCTCCCACATATTTCGCCCATCCCAGCGTAGCCGCCATTTCGACGGAAACGCGCGCCCGCACCTCGGGCGGAAAGACTTCTTCCTTGTAGTCGTCACTCTGATGTTCGAAAAGATCCCAGGACGGCATGCTTACCACCCGCGCCCTGGTGCCTTCGGCCATCAGTTGCTCGTAGGCAGCGAGGCAGAGATAGACTTCGCTGCCGGTTCCCATCAGGATCACTTCCGGTTTTCCCCCGGGCGCGTCGGCGAGAATGTAAGCCCCCCTGGCGACTCCTGATGCGGACGCGTACTTGCTGCGGTCGAAAGTGGGCAGCGATTGCCGGGTGAGCACCAGGATGGCGGGTTCGTGGCGGAGCTGCATGATAACTTTCCAGGCCTCCACCACCTCGTTGGCGTCGGCCGGCCGCATGAGCATCAGTCCCGGAATCGCGCGCAGGGAGGCGAGCTGCTCGATGGGCTGGTGGGTGGGGCCATCCTCGCCCAGGCCGATCGAGTCATGCGTGTAAATGTAAATCGTCGGGATTTCCATGATCGCGCCCAGGCGGATGACGGGCCGCATGTAATCGCTGAAGTTGAAGAAGGTGGCGCTGAAGGCGCGCAGCTTCGCGAGCGACAGGCCATTGACGATGGCGCCCATGGCATGTTCACGCACCCCGAAGTGGAGGTTGCGGCCGCCATAGCTGTCCGCCTGGAATTCTCCCGCACCCTCGAACTTCAGATTGGTCTTGTTCGACGTGGCCAGATCGGCGGATCCGCCGATCAGCCAGGGAACATTTTGGGCGATTACGTTGAGCACCTTGCCGGAACTTTCGCGCGTCGCCATGCCCTTGGGGTCGGCGGGAAAGGTGGGCAGGTTCTGGTCCCAGCCGTCGGGGAGCTCGCGACGCTGCATGCGGTAGAGCTGCTCGGCGAGGTCTGGGTATTGCTTCTCGTACTCGGCGAACAGCTTCATCCACGCTTCGCGCAGCTGATGACCACGCTTGCCGATGCCCTCACGGAAGTGTTCGCGCACCCCTTCGGGGACCAGGAACTTGGCGTCTTCCGGCCAGCCATAGTTCTTTTTGACCAGGCGGACCTCGTCTTCGCCCAGCGGTTCGCCGTGCGCGGCGTTGCTGTCCTGCTTGTGAGGTGAGCCGTAGCCGATGTGGCTGTCGACGATGATCAGTGTGGGGCGCTCGCGGGTGTCGAGGAAGGTGTTGTAGGCAGCGGCGAGAGACCGCAGATCGTTCGCGTCGAGCACTCGCGTGATGTTCCAGCCATAGGCCGAGAAGCGGGCGGCGACATCGTCCGAGAAGGACCATTCCGCCGGGCCGTCGAGCGTGACGCGGTTATTGTCGTAAATCCAGCAAAGATTGGGCAGCTTCAGGTGGCCGGCCAGAGAGGCAGCCTCGGAGCCCACGCCTTCCATCATGTCGCCGTCGCTGCAGATGGTCCACACGTTGTAGTTGAACATCTCAAAACCGGGCCGGTTGTAACGCGCTGCCAGCCACTTG
>DATFTE010000112.1:0-8073 GCA_035262225.1 Terriglobales bacterium | reverse complement strand
ATGCCGCCGAAGATGCCGGTCAGCGTTCCCGTCTGCTGGGTGGAGAAATTCAGCCGCTCCTGCAAATACAGGGCGAGGGAGGCGAACGCCGCATAGTAAGAGAGCCTTTCAAAAATCTCACTGATGTTCGCGACCCAGAACGGGCGCTCGAAGCCGGTGCGAATCTCGTGAAAGCGTTCGGAAAAGGTCAATGGTGGTTACCTTGTGTTCCGCTCGAGGTGGTCAGGCGCCGCCCGACTTCCTCGGCCGACAATCCGGCGACCCGAATCACTTTGTTGCGGCTGCCCTGGCCGGCAGCAATAGTAATTGACGAGCGCGGAAGCTTCAAAAGCTTTGCGAAAAATTCGATGCAAGCCTGGTTGGCCCGGCCTTCGAGCGGAGGCGCGGTCAGGGAGAGCTTGAGGGCATCGCCGGCTTCACCGGTGATTTCGTTTTTTCGCGCCCGCGGACGAAGTCTGACGGCGAAGGTTACGCCGGAGGCGGACTGTTTGATAGGGATCACCTGGATATTTCAACAAAGACACAAAGGGAACAAGAATCCGCGGACTCCTTGGTGTTGAGTCAGGGCCTGAGCCTTTCTCCGAAGATCGCCGTTCCCACCCGCACGCAGGTCGAGCCTTCCTCGATCGCGACTTCGAAGTCATGAGACATGCCCATGGACAGTGTTTCCAGGCCGATGTGGACCGGTTTTCTGGCCGCCATCCGGTCCCGCAGGGTGCTCAGCTTGCGAAAGTATGGCCGGGCCTGTTGCGGGTCCGCCGTAAACGGAGGGATGGTCATCAGGCCGCGGAACTCCAGATGCTCGAACTTTTCCGCTTCCGCGAGCAGGGTTTCGAGTTCCGGGGAGTCGGGAGCGATACCGGACTTTGCGGTTTCATCGCCAATATTGATTTCAATCAGGACCGGCAGTTTCCTGCCCAGCCCGCGGGCAGCACTGTCGAGTCGCTCGGCCAGCTTCAGGGAATCAACCGAATCCACCGCGCTGAACAGTTCTGCCGCCCTGGCGGCTTTGTTGGTCTGCAGGTGACCGATCATGTGCCACTGCGCCCCGGCCAGATTCCCGAGCGCGCCCGATTTGGCGGCGAATTCCTGCACGCGATTTTCGCCGAACAGCCGCAGGCCCGCGGCATAGGCTTCGAGCATCCGTTCCGGCGGGTGAGTCTTCGAAACGGCCATCAGGGCGATCTGGTTTTCATCCCGCCCGGCCCGGCGTGCCGCCGCACGCATTGCTTCGTGAACACGGGCGACATTCTGGGCAACCGACATAATCACAGGCGACCGGGGTTTACATGATCGCCGTCGGCGGGGCCGGTTCGTCGGGTCGGCCGGCATTGGCCAGCGGCACCTTCACCATCACCACGGCCAGCACCAGCATGGCGATCGCCGCGGCCCAAAACGGTGACGTCCACTTCAGCAGCGTGACATCGTGCCCGGTTCCCACCAGCGAGGCGATGACCAGTCCACACAGGGCTTCGCCCGCGATCAGGCCCGAGGCGGTGAGCACTCCCGCATTTTCCACCCGCGCTTTCTGGGCATCGTTGTAGCCGCGACGGTCGCGCATCTTGTCGGTGAGCCAGCGGATCAGGCCGCCCACAAAAATGGCGAAGGTCGTGCCCAGCGGAAGATACATGCCCACCGAGAAAAGCATGGGGCTTTTCACTTCAATCATGATTAATGCGAAACCCATCAGGATGCCGACAATCACCAGCGGCCAGGGCATGTCTCCGCCTACAATGCCTTTGGCGAGCAGCGCCATCAGGCCAGCTTGCGGCGCCGGCAGGGCTGCGCTGCCGAAGTGATAGGCCCTATCCAGAATCGCCAGCGGGAAGAACAGCACCAGCGAGGCGACCAGAACGCCAAGCATGTCTCCCATCTGCATTTTTGCCGGTGTGCCGCCCAGGATGTGTCCGACTTTCAAGTCCTGCAGCATTTCGCCGGCGACGGCCGACGACACACAGACGATGGCCGCCACACCCAGCACAGCTGCTACGCCGCCGGTGCCGGAAACCCCCAGCGCCACCATCAGCAGGGCAGCCACGACCAGCGTGCACAGGGTGAGCCCCGAGACGGGATTATTCGAGGAGCCGATCATGCCCACGAGGTTGCCGGAAACCGCGCCAAAGAAGAATCCCAGGATGATCATCACCACGGCAGCCACGACCGCTCCGGTGAGGACTTTGGAACTGGAGAGATTCCCCGCTCCATTGATGAAATAGTAGTAGAGGGCGATCATCGCGATCAGCACGATACCCACCCCGGCGAACACGGCCTTGGCATTAAGATCGCGCTCGGTGCGATTGCTGGCGGCGTGCTGCGCGGCAGACTTCTTCAGGTCCGATACGGCGCGTCCCATGCCCACCGCGAGCTGCTTCCGCATCTTGAACAGCGTGTACGTGGCACCCACCAGCATGCCTCCCACCGCGATCGGCCGAACGATGGAAAAATAGATGGATTGCGCCAGCAGGCTCCAGGACAAGGTCTGGCCTGCGGGTTGCGCAGCCTGAATGTACGGTCCGATGACGTACGTGAGCAGTGGAACCAGTAGTCCCCAGGCGAGCACTCCGCCGGCGAAGTTCAGGGCGGCCAGCCGGGGACCGATGATGTATCCCACACCGAGGTACGCCGGGCTGACATCGGGAGCTGTGAACAGAGTGGCGCCGCCGGTCATGGTGGATGCCACATTGGGGTTAGTGCTGGTCCGCAGCATCAGCTTCTTGCCGAGATCGCTGATCTTCACCGCAAACGTGTTGCTGGGATTGAAAACGTTAATCGCTCCCAGCAGGTACATGAAGCCGCCGAATCCCATATTGGCAAACAGGATCTTGGCGGCTTTGGATCCCTGTTGCCCGGCCTTGTGAATCTCGGACGCAGCCACGGACTCGGGGTAAGGCAGTTCAGGATCTTCCACCATAACCCGGCGCAGCAGGGTTATGAACAGGACGCCAAGCGTACCGCCAATCACCATCAGGGCAACCGAGTTCCAGTACTTGTCTCTGGTCAGCCCGGGCCACAGTCCGGCCATCACAAAGGCGGGAATGGTAAACACCGCGCCCGCCGCCACGGATTCGCCGATCGACCCCACGGTGCGGGCAATGTTTTCTTCGAGCAGAGAGCCTTTCATCAGGCGCAGCAGAGCCATACCGATTACAGCAGCCGGGTAGGTCGCCGCAATGGTCATGCCGGCGCGCAACCCCAGGTAGGCATTGGCGGCGCCAAGAATCGCCGTCATGATCAGTCCCAGAAAAACGGCACGGAAGGTAAACTCTTTCATCTCCATGGTTTCCGGGACGTAGGGCCGGTACTTCCTTTGAACTTCGCCTTCCTTGACGACAGTTTGAGTGCTCATAGGTTCAGGATCCTCGCAACTGATTGTGCGGCTCTGCTTTGGCAGGAACGGCGCAAGTTACCACGCGTCCCCGTCCATTTACAAGAGGGACTGGCGCCGGGTGCCTCGGTATTGCCATGGTATTCCCTGGAAAGACGAGCACCCGCCACTTTTGCCAGCCGCCCGGGTTTGCTATCATAAGGGTACTTGTAATTGTCCTCTGGTCGTAATTCTCGAGGTTAGCCGGCCATGTTGTCCAAGACATTCCGTTGCGACGACTGCGGGAGCATTCAGGGATACCGTTCTCGTCCGCGAAACTTTCTGGAGAGGCGAATTCTGCCGCTGGTGGGCTTGAAGCCAGTTCGCTGTGGGGACTGTTATCGGCGGTACTACCGGCCCAATTTCATCGAGGTGAAGGAACGCCCGGAATTGTCCTCGCCCGCGCAGCGCGCGGCTGCCTGAACCTTTGCGGTGATTGCGCGCCGCATTCGGCCCCGCTATACTGAAAGGGATTCGTCCGCATGGAGCCCCCGCAGCACCGGCCGGACGAGGGAGGCTCGTCTTCAGCAGTAGTGGGCACCCAACCCGGGCCACCGAGACCAAGGTTATCGAGCAGCGCAACGCTTTGGTGGCTTCCCCGATCTCTCCGGTAAGCGGGATCTCCGCGGCTTTGTTTGCGACTTTTTTTCCTTCGGAATGCCCCATCTGTGGCGCTCCTCTCATCAACATTTCCCGCCTTCCGGTATGCGGAGAGTGTCTTGCGGACGTTCGTCCCGTAGGAGAGGGAGTATGTTCGCTCTGTGGCCAGCGGCTTCGCAGCCCGCACGCTTTCGCGCGGCGGGATCAGGAGCCCGTCTGCGGATTGTGCCGGCGCCTGATTCCTCCCTTCGAGAAGGCAGCCGCCTATGGCAGCTATGATGGCGGACTGCGCGAACTTATTCATCTGCTGAAGGATGAGCTGGTGCGTCCGGCAGCAAACGTGCTGGGAAGGATGTTGGCCGAGGTTGTCGCCGGATTTGCGACCGGCATGGCCGGCGATTCTGTTCTGGTTGTGCCTGTTCCGCTGCATGCGAAAACGCTTCGCCAGCGCGGGTTCAACCAGTCAGAACTCATGGCTCGAACTGCCTTGAAGCTGCTCAGCGATGATCGCTATGTCTTGCGGGCGGACCTCCTCCAGCGAAAACGTGAGACCAGGTCGCAGACCGGATTGAGCGGACCCGAGCGGCGCGACAACATTCGTGGCGCCTTCGCCGTCAGCAATGTGCAAGATCTGGGCGGAAGCGTAGTCCTGTTGGTGGATGATCTGTTAACGACCGGAACCACCGCCTCGGAGTGTGCCCGGATCTTGCGCCGGGCCGGCGCCGCCAGGGTCTGGGTGGCGACCGTGGCTCGCACCCTGAAACTGGATGTGGCTCGCGTCGAACTGCCCGAGGAGAACGACGCCCGGCTCGCGATGGCCGCGCACGGATAAGAAACAGGTTCAGAGAAGATGTCGGGCAAGTGGAACAACTCGATGAGCCGCACGCATCTGCCACCGGCCGGCGTGTTCGGAACGCACCCGCGGGGCGATGCCCACGCGCTGCACGCTCCCGTACTGGTGTTGAACGCCTCCTACGAGCCGATCAATGTCTGCGCCGCGCGCCGCGCCATCGTACTCGTGCTCAAGGGTGTGGCCATGACCGAAGAAGAGAACGGACACTTCCTGCACGCGGCGCGTCTCGCGATTCGTCTGCCGTCGGTCATCCGCTTGCTCGAATACCGCCGCATTCCGCATCAGACACGCGCCCTGTCACGGAAAAATATTCTGCTGCGCGACCGCAACACCTGCCAGTACTGCGGGGAAGTCCTGCCTTCGAGCGAGTTGACTCTCGACCACGTAATTCCCCGCTCCCGCGGCGGCAATTCCACCTGGGAGAACCTGGTGGCCTGCTGCCACCCCTGCAACCGGCGCAAGGGCAACCAGACCCCGCTCGAAGCCAATATGAAGCTGATGCGCGAACCCCGGGCGTTCAATCTGCATACCAGTCGCCACATCATGCGCCTCATGGGCCGGTCCGATGATAAGTGGCGAAAGTATCTCTTCTACTAGATCAACCCTTCTGTCGAGACGCAGCTCCGCTGCGCCTCCTGCCAGCTCCATTCGGGTGCGTTGCGCGGGAAAACAGACGCGGCGGAACTGCGTCTCCAGTTGCGTCTCTCGGGATAGCGTCGCGGTGGTATCGTTCCGGTGGAACCAGCGGCTACTTCGGCGGTTGCTGCTGATCCTGCGGCTTCTTCTGCTGGCCCTTATCGTCCTTCTGTACTTCCTCGCCGTTGTAGGTGATCTTCACGTTCGACCCAAAGCGCCTGTAATCCTCGTACTTCACGATTTCGATAATCCGAATGTCCCCGGCCGGACCTTGGAAATGCAGCACATCGTCGGCTTTGGTGTAGACGGGGAACCAGTACTTGCCATCGACCTGCTGGCGCCACGTAGTGAACTTCGGGAACAGGTTTTCCTCTCCTTTCTTTTTGCGAATGTCGGGAACCGTCTTCCCGAAGGTCTTTACGATCTGGAAGTCCCGGTCATCCACCCAGATGCGCCCCTGGAAATATCGCTTCTTGCCGACGATCTCCTTGGGGGCGATGTCGAAGACGTAGCAGTGTAATTCGTCTTCCTGCTGCTGGCCGACGTAAAGAATCTGGTATTCGGGGATTTCATCACTGGTCAGTACAAACGGCAGCCGGTGGCGGATATCGTCCAAGTCCTCCGGAGACATCTGCAACTTCTCCAGCGAAGTCTGGGGTGCGAACACCACGTTTTCCAGCCGCTTACCTTGATCGTCGAAGACCACATCGAACACTTCCTGATACGTGCCGCCGTCTTCAGGTGTCTGTACCTTTACCGACTGCCGATAGGTGTAGTGGTCGCGCGCTTCCTTGAAGTCCTTTTCCTTGGTCGCGAAACGCTGGATGATTTCGTCGGAGGTGATGCCTTTGGGCTCGGACTTGTCGAGCGGGCCTTCTTGGCACAATGCCGGCAGGGCGAAAACAGCCAGCACCGCCGCCGCCAGCAACAGGTGACGTAAAACGGATTCCATAAACATTAGTGTAGTCCAAGGAGGGGCGGTGGGAGAAACTGACCGCCGCTCCCCTGTTGCCATACCCTCTCCGCTCAGGGGGCCGGAAGCAGGGGAGCTGCAGTTCTGCCTATAAGGTTAGATTGCGCGGAACACGTGGAAGTTGCCGGGAAAAAAGCACACATTTGCCACTCGTTAATTCACCCCAGGTCCGGCCCGATCCGGCCTTTCGAGAACTTGAAAGTCATCCCCAGGCCTCGGGATCCGGCTTGACAACCACCCTAACGGCATCATCCCGAGGCCGGGGGATTCCCGGCGACCGCCACCACCCTGCCCCGAATGCCGAGTGCTGAATGCTGACGGCTCTTCATCGCATGCACTTCATCCCCGCATGGTTTACACTTCTCGTTTTCCCAAGGAGACACGCAACATGCAGCGTGTGTTCATTGTGCTGTTTACACTTCTTTACCTGGTTCCGCTACGGGCGCAGGCTAAGCATCCGTTCACCTTTGAAGACATGATGGCACTGAAGCGCGTGGGCGAGCCCGTGCCCTCACCCGACGGCAAGTGGGTTCTGTTCAGCGTCGTGGACGTGAGCCTTGCCGACAACACCAAAACGCCCCATATCTGGGCGGTTCCCCCGGGTGGCGGCAGGGAGCACATGATCATTGCCAACCAGGATGCCGACCGTCCGCGCTGGGCCCCCGACGGCAAGCAGTTCGCATTTATCTCGACGAAAGAAGGCGGGTCGCAGGTCTGGATTGCCGACTTCGACAGCGCGTCAGGAACCGTGACCGGCATCTACAAGTTCACTTCAATTGCCACCGAAGCCGGCGGCGAGCTCTGGTCGACCGACGGGAAACATATCCTGTTCACGTCGGATGTTTATCCCGAGTGCGGCAATACCCCGGGCGAGCAAGCCAGCTGCAATGCCGCCACCCTTGAGAGACACGAGAAATCCAAGGTCAAGGCACTGATTTTCACCCGGCTGCTTTTTCGTCACTGGAATGCCTTCAAGGAAGGCCGGCGGACTCACATCTTTGTGACGCGCGTGAACGGCGAAGTCCGAGCCAACTGTGCTCACGATCCCACCGATCCGCGCGACTACCATTGCATCGACAATCGTTATCTTGACCTTACCCCCGGCGACTACGACGCGCCTCCGTTCTCGCTAGGCGGGCAGGACGACTACGCCTTCTCGCCTGATGGCAAGGAACTCTGTTACACCTCGAATCATGACGAGGTCGAGGCTACTTCGACCAACAACGATCTGTGGACCGTCCCGGTAGACTTTGAGCCCGCGGTTCCGCCCGAGCGTGTGCGGGAGCGGACCCGGAACATCACTGCCGAAAATCCTGCAAGTGACTCAACCCCGCTCTACTCGCCGGACGGGAAGTACATTGCCTACCGCGCCCAGCAGCGTCCGGGATACGAGAGCGACCGGTTCCGGCTGGTGCTGTATGACCGGAGGACCAGGGAAAGGAGGAGTCTCACGGAGGCTTTTGATCGCTGGGTGGGGACCTATGTCTGGGCGCCCGACAGCTCGCGTCTCTACTTCGCAGCCGAGGACCAGGGAACGTCTCCGGTGCACTCGATCAGCTTCACCACGGAGACCAACGCAGCGAAAGGTTCCGAGATTCCGACCCGCCCGGCGAACGTGAAGATTAACGCCTTCCTTCCTGGCTTCAA
>DATFTE010000111.1:0-2282 GCA_035262225.1 Terriglobales bacterium | reverse complement strand
CGAAAAGTGCCCAGAGTTCTCCCTGAAAACCAGCCGTCTCCACTGGAGCACCCCCGACCCGGCCGCCGTGACGGGCTGGATCTACTACGCGCTCAACACGGCCGCCCTTACCGATCTGTTCGACGCGATCACGCGAGCAATCGGAGCCGGACGGAACCATACCCCGGGTCCCGCTCGATGTTGCGACTGAACATCCTTTTTTTGGCGTGATGCATCAACGCATCTTGATGCCTTGATGCTGGCCGACAGTCAGGACGAGCGAACGGAGGGTCAAGAATGAACGGGCGAGACACGGTGGAGCGCGGCGGCCGGACGTGGATGCGCACCATCCGGTTCATTGTCATCAGTGCGGTAGCGGTCCTGGGATGCCTGCTCCTTGATCGGACGCCAGGCATCGGTCAGATGGCTGCGGCGCGTCCCACCGTACAGCTTCAGGGGGCCGGCGCGACGTTTCCGGCGCCCCTGTACAAGAAGTGGATCGCAACGTTCATGGCTCAGAATCCCGACGTCGCCGTCGAGTACAAGGACGTCGGCAGCGGAGAGGGAGTCAAGCGCTTCCTAACCAGAACCGTGGACTTTGGCGCGAGCGATGGCGCTCTCACCGACGAACAGATGGCGTCAGTCTCGGATGGCGCTCGACTGGTCCCGGCCACAGCGGGGATTGTGGTCCTCGCCTACAATCTGCCAGGCCTTGGAGGGGGACTCAGATTGAGCCGCGACGTCTACGTGGACATCTTCCTTCGGAAGATCGAAATGTGGAACGATCCGCGCATCCACGCGATCAACCCTGCTATCAAGCTTCCGAATCGGAGCATCGTGATCGCGGCCCGGCAAGACGGCAGCGGCACGACGTTCGCCTTGGCCAATCACCTGAGCGCCGTTAGTCCGGCATGGAGGCAAGGTCCGGGCGTAGGCTACAGTATCGACTGGTCGGGCCGGGCGATGGTGGCGCGCGGCAACGAGGGAGTTGCCGGACTTATCAAGAACAGCGAGGGCGCCATTGGCTACGTGGAGTACGGGTTTGCGGAGCGTCTGGGGCTCCCGATGGCCCACCTGCAGAACAAGGCGGGGCGGTACGTGGCGCCCAGCCATGGGAGCGGTCAGGCGGCTCTTACGAACAATGTGAAGCAGATGCCCACCAATCTTCGACTCTACGTTCCTGACCCCGAGGGTGCAGAGTCCTACCCGATTGTGTCGCTGAGTTGGTTACTCATCTACGATCACTATCAGGACCCGCAAAAGGCCGCGGCCCTCAAGCGCTTTGTGACGTGGGGTCTCTCCCTGGGGCAACTGAACGCCGTTGAGCTCGGCTACATCGCCCTGCCGACGAAGGTGGCGTCGCTGTCCCGTGCCTCAGTGGAGCGGATTCAATAGCTTCTCGCAGGGAGGGCACATGAACCAGCTGACCCGGGCGCCCTTCAATGTTCTCTTTCTCTGCACCAGCAACTCGGCGCGCAGCATCATGGCAGAGTGTGTGCTCAACCGCCTGGGCGGTGGCCGCTTCCGAGCGTTCAGCGCCGGGAGCCATCCTCGCGGTGAACTGCACCCGATGACGGTTGAGACCTTGCAGAGATTGAACTTCAAGCTTGACGGCCTTCGATCTAAGAGTTGGAACGAGTTCACTCGCCCGGACAGCCCACCGCTCGATTTCGTCTTCACCGTCTGCGATCAAGCCGCGAAAGAGACATGTCCGGTGTGGCCCGGCCAGCCCCTGACGGCCCACTGGGGAATCACGGACCCAGCGGCGTTCGTCGGGGAGCGGGAGGACCAGCTTCGCGTGTTCACCAGAGCCTTCCTGGAACTGAGCAATCGCATTCGGATCTTCACAAGTCTCCGGATCGAAGATCTCGACGAATTCAGCCTGCAGCGTCGAATCGATGCCATTGGCCGCGTTCACTTGCCAAGAACTGAGGCTGGATAGAGCTGTATTTTCACCGGGAGGAGGTTGCCCTTGTCTTGAAGCCCCGACGGGCGGGGCGTCTGATGGCGACGGAATCCTTCCTCGTTTCTATCGGCGGTGGCTGATGGCAGTGCGGGTAGGTATTAACGGCTTCGGCCGTATGGCAGGTTCGGGCCTGCAATTCTCAGGTTTGATCTTCGTGCAAGTCGAGCTCGCCGGCCGCACCAACGGGATGACACGCCCACTCGGTACTTCGTCGTTTGCGTCTGAACAGCAGGAGTGTTCTGCCTGACTAGCCCGGATCAATGGCGTGTGGAGAGGGTGACCGCGCCGACGGACTTGGCGGCTGTCAACGCCCCGGGCTTCCACACCTCGATGCGTA
>DATFTE010000110.1:0-14892 GCA_035262225.1 Terriglobales bacterium | reverse complement strand
CGATGGCGGCTATCGCCGCATTACGGTGCGGGTGAACCGGCCGGGACTCAAGCTCGACTTCCGCCATGGATACTATGCACCGGCGGATTTCAAACACTCCACCCAGGAAGATCGCGAGGCGCAACTGGAACAGGAATTGGCCTCCGACCTGCCCAGCACCGATCTGCCGGTTTACCTCTCCACGGGGTATTTCCGGGTGGCTGACAATCGCTTCTACGTGCCGGTGTCGCTGATCGTGCCGGGCAAGGAAATTCCCTTCACCCGTAAAAGCGACCAGGATAAAGCGACCCTCGATGTGCTGGGAGTGGTGCTCGATCCGGGCAGTCATCCGGTCAGCCAGATTCGCGACACGGTCAAGCTCTCCCTGAACCCTTCGGACCTGGTCGGGCGCAAGAACCTGCAATATGGCAACGGATTCGTTTTGCCCGCGGGAGATTACCATCTGAAATTTGTGGTGCGCGAGAATGAAAGCGGGCGCATCGGATCGTTCGAGACAGACCTGACGATTCCGGATCTGAAGAGCCAGCCGCTGAAGATGAGTTCGGTGATTCTTTCGAGTCAGCTCCAGCCTGCGGGCAAGCAGAAGACCGTGAATCCGCTGGCGCGTGACGGTTCAGAGGTCATTCCCAGCGTCACCCATGTTTTTTCTGCAGCCCAGCATTTGTACCTCTACTACGAAGTGTACGATCCGGCGCGGCAAGCCGCGGCGCCCAGTGACCCCGGCAAGACGGGGATTCACCTCCTGACCAACGTTGCCTTCTTCATCGGCAAGACGCAGGCCTACGCCACGCCCCTGGTCGTGGCTTCCGAAATGAATGCGCCGGACCGTAAGGCTGCGGTCTTTCAGCTCGACGTCCCGTTGTCCCAGTTGAAGCCCGGCTTTTACACTTGTCAGGTCAACGTGATCGATGACGCGGGCGGGTATTTCCGGTTCCCGCGCCTGGCGATGCGGGTGCGCCAGTAAGGGATCGCGCAACTTTGGCGCGGTTCCCGGGTTTACAAGTCTTTACAAAATTCCCAGCAATACGGCAACGCGGGGCCGTATAAAGGGCATCAGCGTTTCTTGTATCCAAATAGTCTCTCCTGGTATTCGAAAGGCGCTACAAATGAAGTCAGTTTGGAAGCCGGTGTCGCTGTGTGCGGCGGTAATCGCAATTGCCGTGGGAGTTCTTTTGACGGGCTGCGGTTCGGGGGGCAGTTCGAAAATCCGTTACTTAAACCTGTCTCCGAATCTGTCCAGTTCCCAGGTCCTGGTGGACGGCAAGTCGGTCGTCTCCAGCCTGGGATTCGGCGTGGCAACCAATTACGTGTCCATCAGTTCGGGCACGCGGCACATTCAGTTCGAACCGCTGGGAACCACACAAAATGTCGTCGACCAGATGGTGAGTATCCAATCCGGCACCAACAACACCTACGCGGCTCAGGGCTTTGTTACCGCCAACCAAGTCGTGCCATTCCTGTACCAGGACAACCAGACTGCGCCTTCCACCGGCAATTGTCAGTTGCGGGTGATCAACGCCGCGGCCAGCCTGGGGAACCGCGACATCTACGTCGTGCCCAGCGGCACTGATATCAACACCGTGTCGCCGACGCTGGGGAATGCCGCCATCGGCACGGCCACGTCTTACCTGAGTCTGCCGGCCGGAAGCTATGCTATCTACTTTGCGCAGCCGGGCTTCAAAACCGGTTATGTGAGCAGCGGTGCCTTTACCCTGACCGCCAACACGAATCGCACGATTTTCGGATACACCAGTCCGTTTGGTTTCTTTACGATCCTTACACTCGCCGATTTCAACTGAGGGGAGCAGAGTCCGCCTTCGTCTCCGGAGGGCCGGCACGGGCGTGCGCGGCGGTCAACGCTTTCGCGGCCAAGCCGCATCCTATCAGGGGTAAGGGGAACGACCTATGCGGCTGCTCGTGGTCGAAGACGATTTGCCCATCCAGGAGTTTCTTGAGCGCGCTCTGAGCGAGGCAGGCTATCGGGTCGATGTTGCGGCGAATGCGGCGCGCGCAGAAGCTCTGGCGCTCGAAGGGGTCCACGACGCCTTCATTCTTGATCTGGGCCTGCCGGACATGGACGGTCTTGATCTGATCGCGCGCTGCCGCGCGCACGGGAACTCGGCGCCGGTTCTGATTCTCTCCGCGCGCCGCTCCGTGGACGAGCGCGTCCGCGGTCTCGAGCAAGGGGGCGACGACTATCTGACCAAGCCTTTTGCTCTGGCCGAACTGCTGGCGCGTCTGCGGAATCTCTTGCGTCGCGCCCAGCCGGCGCAGCGCGAGTCTGTCAGCTTGCACGCCGGCGATCTGCGCCTGGACCTGATTCGCCGGGAAGCCCGGCGTGGTGACGAAGTTCTTCAACTCACTCCGCAGGAGTTTTCCCTGCTCGAATACCTTTGCCGCAACGCCGACCGGGTGGTTACCCGCACCATGATTCTCGATCACGTTTGGCGCATGCGCATCGATCCTGCCACCAATGTGGTAGACGTCCACATTTACCGCCTGCGCAGTAAAGTGGACCGGGAGCCCAGTCGCCCGCTGATCCATACCATCCGCGGAGTGGGGTATGTTCTCAAAAGCGCCTAAGGACTCACGGTCTACGGCAGCCTGGCGCATCGCCCTTTGGACGACGGTAGCCTTTGCCCTGAGCGCGGCCCTTGCCTTTTACATCGTCTACCTCGCAGCCTCGCATGAACTATGGGCGCGCAGCGACGCCTGGCTCAGCGGCGAGGTCGAGGTTCTGGCCGAGGTTTCCCGCAGCACTCCGCGTGATCATCTCGATGATCGCATGGTGGAAGAAGTAGCCGAACTGGTCACCCGGGAGTTGCCCGATGAGCGGAATTCAAAAGGATTGCGCCTGAACTCCGTATTTTTTCTCCAGACAGCGCCGGCCCATCAGCCCTTGTGGGTCGGCCCGGAGCCGAAACAGGCATTCTTCAGCGCGATTGAACAGGCCGATCTTTCCCCGCGGGCTCCCGAGACTGTCAGCGTCGAAGGCTGGAAAGCGCCTTTTCGGGTTGTGGTTCACACCGGGGAGAACGGAAGCAGGACCTTCCTCGGACTCTCCGCGCACGGCGCCATTCACCAGTTGCACCGGATGATCTACCGTTTCCTCCTGGTGTGGCTGGGAATGGTGCTGCTGGGTTTCGTGATTTCCTACCAGAGCGCCCGCCGCACCCTCATGCGCGTGGAGGAAATCACGGAAACAGCGGCCCGCATTGGCAGTCACGACCTCAGCAGCCGGCTGCCCGCGCCCCGTTCGCACGATGAGATCTCGCGCCTGGCCGAGACCTTTAACCATATGCTCGACCGGATTCAAGCCTCAGTGGATCAGTT
Organism: Terriglobales bacterium; assembly: GCA_035262225.1. Taxonomy (GTDB): domain Bacteria; phylum Acidobacteriota; class Terriglobia; order Terriglobales; family Acidobacteriaceae; genus DATFTE01. The sequence goes on along the minus strand of DATFTE010000110.1, from coordinate 11,559 downwards.
GCGCACGGTAACCGACGGCATCGCGCACGACTTGAAGAGTCCCGTCACTTCGATTCGCGGGACGCTGGAGGTGGCGTTGTCGGAGCAGACCGAAGATGGCTGGCGCGAGAACGTGGCGGAAGCGATCGAAGGCCTGGACCGCCTGGCACAGCTGTTGAACACGACTCTGGACCTGGCCGAAGCCGAGGCCGGCGCCCTGCGCCTGGAGCGCGAACCGATCGACCTGTCGGGTCTGGTGCGCCGGCTGCTCGATCTCTACCAGCCGGCCATGCTGGAACGCCATCATCATTTGCAGGCTGACCTCGAGGAGCGGGTCATGGTCGATGCCGATTCCACGCTGCTCAATCGCGCCGTCGGGAATCTCCTGGATAATGAACTCGCGCATCTGCCGGAAGGCTGCCGCATTCTGGTCGAAGTGAGCCGGAATCAGGCGGCGGCTGAGCTGGTCATCAGCGACAACGGACCGGGATTTCCTCCCGAGGTGAGCCACCAGGCATTTAAACGCTTTGTGAAAGGCAAACAGTCCGCCGGACATGGGCTCGGGCTGCCCCTGGTAGAGGCGGTGGTGCAAGCCCATGGCGGCAGGGTTAGAATCTCAGATCAAAGAGGTGGGGCGCGGATTACGGTCTCCTTGCCGGCGGCTGTTCTCGAACCCGCGTAAAGTCGGAGCGATGGTGAGATTGACAGCATTTCTGCTTCTGGGATTGCTCGCAGGCGCTGTCGCGGCTGCCGGACAGCCGGTGGCCGCGTCGGTCACGACCGGCGCCATGCCGCTTGATCTCGGTTACCGCCAGATGTACAACCTCGATTTCGACGGGGCCCACAAAACCTTTCAGGGCTGGCAGCAGTCGCATCCGGAGGATCCGCTGGGCCCGGCTTCGGACGCAGCCGCCTACCTGTTCTCGGAATTTGACCGCCTGCACGTCCTGGAAGTCGATCTTTTCACCGACGATGCCCGGTTTGAGAAGCGCCAGAAACCAACTCCCGACCCCGCGGTGCGCGACGCATTCGAGAATGCCGTGCGCAGGACCGAGCGTCTCGCCACGGAAGCGCTGGCGCGCTCGCCGCAGGACGCCAACGCCATGTTCGCGCAGGTACTGGTCAATGGATTACGCGGCGACTACCTGGCTCTCATCGAAAAGCGCAATCTGGCCAGTCTCGGCTACATGAAAACCGGGAGAGGACTGGCGGAGAAACTTCTGGCAGCGCACCCCGGATACTACGACGCATACCTGGCCGTGGGCATCGAGAACTACATCCTGGGCATCAACTCCGCCCCGGTGCGCTGGGTGTTGCGCCTGGGCGGAGCGCAAACCGACAAGGAAGAGGGCATCACCAAACTGCGGCTCACCGCCGAAAAGGGACACTATCTCGCTCCATTTGCGCGCCTGCTGTTGGCTGTCGCTGCCTTGCGTGACCACGACCGCGGCACGGCCAGAACGATTTTGGCCGGCCTGTCCCAGGAATTCCCTTCCAACCGGCTTTACCAGAAAGAGCTGGCGCGCATTCAGTGACCAACTAGTTGGGTTGTTTCTCGAGGCGTCCAACCGCTACAGCGTCCATGTCGACTTCCTTGCTTACCCGGAGCACGAACGTGCTGGGGTTCCTCGTCCTCCAGGCGACATAGGGAATCTGGAACTCGAGCCTCGCGGCCAGGACGTCACCGTGGATTTCGATCGGTACGGACAAGGTAATCGGATGGTCGTCGCCGTGAATGTGAAAGCTTCGTTCTGCCCTTACCGTGGAGCCGTCAGCCACAGTTCGCGTGATGCGAGCGATTGAAAAACTGATCTACGGGAAGCGATCGCTCTCGAGAACCTCCTTGTGCATTTTGTGATCTTGCGTACTGTTGCCGGTATCGCCACTGGTCGCGTCGACGACGATCGAGCCGCTTGAAGTGCCCGAGGCGGGATCAAACAGAAATATTTCCCCGGGTCGCCCTGAAGGTTCGGTGAACCGCGTGCGGCGATGCGCCTAACGTAACAGCGATCGTGGTCTTCCGAGGATCGAGCGCGAAGGATTGTAGCTGGGCCACGGCCAAGCTGGAGGAAACAAGCAGCAGGCTGAAAATGGCCAGCCCAATCCTCACCAGGCACCGAGGACGAAGACGCTTAGCAATTATGATGTTGCGCCAACGCGAACTCATGCGGTCAGCATGCGCCAACCCAGGGAAGTGGCTCCGCGCAGGCCAAAATCGAGAAGTGATGCCGGCCCGGTATGAATCGCCAGCAGACGCCCGAACAGTTCGGGTTGCGAGGAGAAGGCGCGCAACGTCCGTTTTCGCAGGTTACGCCGACGATCCATCAACAGCATCAGGCCGGCCATGGTGGTGGGAAGCCGCATCAATCGCCGGTGATCGCGCTCATAAACTCTCAGGTCGCCGGCCAGCAAGGCCTTTTCGAGCGCCAGTGCCTGACGGAAGGCGAGCGACAAGCCCTGTCCTGTGACCGCGTCGACACAACCTGATGCCTCGCCGAGGAGCAGGCAGTTTCCACGCACCACGGACTGCAGCCTTCGGTTCACGGTAATCGCTCCCTGCTCGCGGGTGGATGGAAGGGCTTCACGCAATTCCACCGGCAGAGATGAACAGCCAGCCATGGCCTCTTTCATCCGCAGGCTTCGGTCGCGGGTAACCAGGGCCACGCAGATTTCGCGCTCCGACACCGGAGTGACATAGAGTTGGCCGTTCCGCGTCCAGTGCACCTCGACCAAATCGCTCCAGGGCCGTACTGGATAATGACTCCTGTGCCCGAAACGGAGCGCGTGGGTTCGATTTTCATCGAAGCCAGCCCACGACCGCACGCGCGAGTTCAGTCCGTCCGCGCCCACGACCCAGCGACAACGAGTCTCGCGATTCCGAAGCAATACTCCGTCGCGCGTCAACCCGAGCACGCGGGTGCCCCAATGCAACTCAACACCCGCCCGCGTGGCAGCATCCACAAGCGCTTGATGCAACACCGTGCGACGCACGCCCAGGCCATGTCCCTGCGCAAAGTGGGCGGCAACCGAGTGGGCGTGATCCCGAAACCGGATTCCATGAAACGGCGCCGCCTGGTCTCCGGGCAGATGGATTCCGAGTTCCACCAGGGCGGCCACTCCATCCGGCATGATGCCTTCTCCGCAGGCTTTGTCGATCGGAGGCCGGGCGGGATCGGCGAGGACCACCGAGAACCCGCTGCGGCGCGCGGCGATGGCCGCAGCTAAACCCGAGGGCCCGCCCCCGACCACAAAAACGTCGGTTCCCAGGATGGACCTGTGCATATGTGGAACTACCAGCGCAACAGAACCAGTTCCGAACAGAATCCGGGTCCCATCGCACCCAGCACGCTGAGCGTTCCCGGACCAGGCCGTCGTTCCGTCATGAAGTCTTCGAGGACAACCAGAACCGACGCCGAGGACAGGTTCCCCACCTTGCTCAAACTCTCCCACGATGCGTCGAGCGCGTTCGCCGGGAGCCCGAGAGCTTCGGTCATCGCTTGTAGCACCTTGGGACCGCCCGTGTGCATGATCCAGGTGCCGATGTCGCTGCGGCGCAATCCCTGGTCGGCAAGAAATTCATCGATGTCACTGGCCAGATGTTCGTGCACCATCTTCGGGACATCGGGAGAAAGCACAATGCGGAATCCCCTCTCTGAAATGTCCCATCCCATGACATCCTGGGTGTCAGGATAAAAGTTTGAACGGGTGGCGAGAATCTCCGGACCATCCGCATCCTTCTCGCCGCCGCTGATCAGGACCGCGGCAGCCCCGTCGCCGAACAGGCCTGCCGAGATCAGGTTGGCTACCGACACGTCGTCGCGCTGCCAGGTTAAGGAACACAGTTCCACCGCAACCAGCGCCGCCACCTGGTCGGGATAAGCTTTCACATAGTCATAGGCGCGGGCGATGCCGGCGGCGCCGGCGACGCAACCCAGGCCGAAGATCGGCACTCGCTTGATGCGCACCGGCAGACCCATGAGATTGACCAGCCGTGCTTCGATGGAAGGGCTGGCGATGCCGGTCACGGAAATAAAGAAAATCGCTCCCAGATCCTGGAGGGCGAAGCCGGAGCGGTTGAGCGCGCGACACAAGGAGGCCTTGCCCAGTTCCTGTGCCACCTCGATCCAGGCGTTGTTCGCCCGTCCCCAGGTAGTCATCTGGTCATAGGCGGGGATAGGTAACGAGAGGTGGCGGTGCTTCACCCCGGCATTGGCGTGCAGCCGGTCAATGACCTCGGGTTTGTCCAGCTGGCTGGCCCAACGTTCTTTCAACGCGGCGCAGATTTCTTCCTGCCGATAGTAGTTCGCTGGAAATGCACTACCCACACCCGCGATTTTCATGTTGTTTTTGACGAGACCCCTTAGTGTACCAATCAACTCATGCTTAGCATCTCTTTTTGGAGCAGATGCCGCGCGAAATTCGCGCGCATGAACGAAGCCTGCACGAGCGGTTACAATTCGTTCATCCTAAGATGCCTGAAGGCAGTATAAGGTTACGTTCCTCGTCGTAATTGTCAACAATCTGTCCAATTGGCGTCACCACTGCGTGAGAGGCCTGCGCGGAGCTGCTCCGCGGCGAATGGCAAGGATCAATCTCCTGGTTAAAATTCAACTCTTCCGTAACCTCCCGACCACCGTCGCTGTGTTAGCCTTGTCTGCTTTGTTCACTGCCATGGCCTCCACCAACCATTCGCCCGCGGTCGACTTGCAGGCCGCCGCAAAACAAGTCATGCTGCGTCACGGATTCGAGCCTGACTTCTCACCCGCGGTCCAGCGGCAACTCGCCGAGCTTCAGCGGCATGCTTCCGCGGGCGCGCCCGGCGGCTCCCGGCGCGATCTGCGAAACCTGCTGTGGTCTTCGATCGACAATGACACGTCGAAGGACCTCGATCAGATCGAAGTCGCCGAAAAGCTGAGCGACGGGACCACCCGAGTGCTGGTCGGTATCGCCGATGTCGACGCCTTCGTGGGCAAAGGGTCGCCGATTGACGATCACGCCGCGGAGCAAACCACGACTGTCTATACCGGTGTGCGCAACTTCTCCATGATTCCCGAGGCTTTGTCGACCGGGTTGAGTTCCCTGCTCGAGAACGAGGATCGCCAGAGCATGGTAATCGAATTTGTGGTCACCGCCGATGGCCACGTGCAATCGAGCGACTTATTTCCCGCGCTGGTGCGCAACAAAGCTCAGCTCACTTACGATGCAGTGGGCAAATGGCTGGAAAACACGGCAGCCGTCCCGCCCAAGGTGGCGTCTTCCGCAGAACTTCAGGGGCAGTTGCAACTGCAGGACCAGGTTGCGCAGGCATTGCGCACCGAGCGCTTTCGTCACGGCGCGCTCAACATCGAGACCATCGAAGTACGCCCGGTCTTGCTCTATGACAAGGTTGTCGACATCGCGAACGAGGAGAAGAATCGTGCCACCGAGTTGATCGAAGACTTCATGATCGCCGCCAACGAAGTGGTCGCCCGGCTTCTCGAAGCCAAGCAGGTCTCCTCCATCCGGCGGATCGTGAAAACGCCCGAGCGCTGGGACCGCATTGTCGCCCTGGCCGCCTCCGCCGGCGACAAGCTGCCTGCCGCACCCGACTCCAAGGCACTGAATGACTTTCTCGTGAGGCGCAAGGCTGCCGACCCCGACCACTTCGCCGATCTTTCCCTGGCGGTCATCAAGCTGATGGGCGCGGGGGAATACGTCCTCGAGCGTCCGGGAGATCCGGAACCAGGACACTTCGGTCTGGCGGTCCAGGATTACACGCACTCGACCGCTCCCAACCGCCGCTTCGCCGATCTTGTAACTCAACGGGTGATCAAGGCGGCCCTGGCAAAACAGGCCGCCCCGTACTCCGACGCCGAACTTTCCGCGATAGCCACGAACTGCACGGTGAAGGAGGATGCGGCGCGCAAAGTGGAGCGGGAGATGTCAAAGCGTATTGCCGCGGTGGCCATGAGCAGCCGCATCGGACAAACCTTTGATGCCGTCGTCACCGGGGCGACGCCCAAAGGGACGTTTGTGCGCGTCTTCGAGCCGCATGTGGAGGGACTGCTGGCCCAGGGACAACAGGGTACCGACGTGGGCGACAAGCTGCGGGTCAGGCTGATCCGCACTGACCCGCAGCACGGCTTCATCGATTTTGCACGCGCTCAGTGAACTCCGGCGTTACACTCGCGCCAGGTGGAGAGCGAACCACCTGCGCGCGTCGAACCACGTCCGTTCCAGTTTGAATCCCGCTTCCCCAAGCATGCCCTGCACCATGGGCATGGTGTACTTGTAACTGTTCTCGGTGTGGATCCGTTCCCCCGCATGAATGCGCACTTCCAGCTGCAGCAAACGTAGCCTTACGATCTGCGTTGCCAGGCTTTCCAGATAAATTTCCATCCGTGAACGAATCGCGTTCCAGAGCGCGACGTGGCGGAACGAATCGAGATCAAAGTCGGCCTCGAGATCGCGGTTCAGGCGCTGCAAAATGTTCTTGTTGAATCTCGCCGTGATCCCCTGCGCATCATCGTAGGCGGGAACCAGAATCGAAGGAACTTTGGCCAGGTCCGTTCCCAGCAGCAGAGCATCCCCGGCCGACAACTGGCTGCGAACCTGCCTCAGCATTTCCACCGCCTCGCCAGGATCGAAATTGCCAATGCTCGATCCCAGGTAGAGCACCAGCTTGCGTCCGCCAATATCGCGCAGAAAACCGAAGCCTTCGCTGAAATCGGCAACCACCGGCCGCACCGCTACCTTGGAACATTCAGCCGTCACGCGATCGCGTGCCTCGGCCAGGGCGTTCGGAGAGATGTCTACCGGGAAGAAGGCCACCCGGATCTGCCGCCGGGTGAGCGCCTCGAGCAGGGTCAGGGTTTTGGTCGCGGTGCCCGCTCCCAGTTCCACCACGCTGACATTGGGTCCCACGGCGGCGACAATCTCGCCGGCGCGCGCCCGCAGAATGGCCAATTCGGTCCGCGTCAGGTAATACTCGGGCAGACATGTGATCTCCTCAAACAGTGCCGAGCCCGTGGCGTCATAGAAGAGCTTCGAGGGCAGAGTTTTGGGGATCCCGGTGATTCCTTCTTCAACTTCCCGGGCGAACGCCGGCAATACAACTGGTTCACGACCGATCATGCGCGAGCCTTAGGCCAGAGAATTGCCACCGCGCTTGCGGCGGGAAGAAGTTCCGGTAAGTGGTGCGGATATGGCTCGCCGGAGTCACACACGAGCCTCCGCGCAGGACGAACTGATTGCACATGAACTTGCCGTTATACTCGCCAACCGCTCCGGAGGCGGCCTTGAAGCCGGGATAGGCAACGTAGGGGCTCGCCGTCCACTCCCACACATCGCCAAAGATCTGCTGCATTCCTTCACCCTTGGCGGGCTGCGGATGGAAAAGGCCGTGCTCGAGAAAAGTTCCGTTTACCGGCATGCGCCCGCCGGCAACTTCCCACTCCTCCTCGGTCGGGAGCCGCTTGCCGCTCCAACGCGCGTAGGCATCGGCTTCGAAGTAGCTGATGTGACATACCGGTTCTGCGGGATTCACGGGCTTGAGGATGTAATTGGCAAACTGCCACCAGGAACCATCCGGGCTCCGTTCCCAATAGAAAGGAGCGTTCCAGCGCTCGCGGCAAACCGCGTCCCATCCTTCCGACAACCACAACTCGGGACGCCCGTAGCCGTCATCGTCCATAAACTCCAGGTATTCCTGATTGGCCACCGGGCGGGAGGCAATCTCGAATGGACGAAGCAGGACGTCGTGGCGCGGTCCCTCATTGTCGAAGGCGAACCCGCGCCCGTCGTGGCCCACGGAATGAATTCCGTCTTCGACCTCAATCCAGCTCAATGCCGGCGGGGAAATCGCAGGGGGCGCCACGGGCGCCGGGGCGGGGCGAAGCGGCCCCGACCATAGCCCGTGTTTGCTGTCGGTGAGAATCAGTTCCTGATGCTGCTGCTCGTGATTGAGGCCCAGTTCGACCAGTTCCAACGCGGCAGACGGCGCATCTTCCAGAAATTTCATCATTGCCCGGTCGACGTGCAGACGATAGGCGCGCACTTCCTCGAGAGTCGGCCGCGACATCAATCCGCGGTTCCCGCGAAAGGGGTGCCCTCCCAGTTGCTTGTAATAGGAATTGAACAGATAAGTGAAGCGAGGATCAAGAAGCTGATAGCCGCTGGCGTGCGCTTTGAGAACAAACGTCTCAAAAAACCACGTGGTATGCGCCAGATGCCACTTGGTGGGACTGGCATCAGGCATGGACTGCAGCATCTGATCTTCGGGCGTCAGCGCCTGCGTAATTCCTACGCTCAGCTCGCGAACCTCGGGATACGATTCCCGCATTCGCTCTACCGCCGTTCTCTGATTGTCAGCAAGCGTGACAGTCATGGCATTCGCCCCGGCAATTCTCGGTGGAAACTTCCAGAATCGGGCAGGCTCTCTTGGATCAGCAGTCAAGACGCGACTCCCTTAAGATGCGGGCAAGCCCCGGGCGTTGCAAATTTCAGGCAGTTTTCTCTAAGCCCATGGTTTTCATCGACTTGGGGCTGGCACAAAAGTCTAGGCGGCGTTCCTTCCAAACTCGTCGAGCGCGCAGCCCAGGCGGCGAATTCCTTCCCTGGTCATGGCCACGTCGCCACCAAGACCAATACGAAAATGCCCGGGCATGTCAAAAAAGCAGCCGGGGACGACGCTGGTGTCGTAATTCAGGCGCAGCAGGTGGCAGAACTCGTCCGCGCTGCCGCGTACCAGCCGGGGGAACAGGGTGGTTCCGAAGTGCGGCCGGACACACTCGAGATCACGGCGGGAGTCGAGCAGCAGATCCAGCTCCGCCCGATTGCACTCGAGGAGCCCTTTTGCACGCGCGGCGATTTGATCGAGATGGTCGAAGGCAATCACACTCAACAGTTCGGCGGGGTGGGCGGGAGTCGCGGCAAACAGGTCGTTCAGTCTCCAGATGCGCTCGGCGAGCGAGGCTTCGGCGAGAATCCAGCCACAGCGCAGTCCGGAGAGTCCGTACGCCTTGGTCAGGCTGCTGGTTGCCAGGAAATGGCTTCCCAGGTGAAACGCCGATCGCTCCGGCCGGTCAAAGAGCGCCTCGAGGTAAACTTCATCGACCAGCACGCGCGCGCCGCTGCTCCGGGCGATCTCTCCCACGGCGCGCAGGGTTTCGGTGTCCAACAAGGCGCCGCTCGGATTGTGCAGGTTGGTGAGAACGATCAACCGCGTTCGCGGTGTCATGCGCCGCTCGACTTCTTCCGGATCCACGCGAAAACCGTCCTCGAAGCGCCGGCAAAACCGGCGAATGGCCGCTCCGAGGTATCGCGCCGTAGTCAACAGCAGTTCGTAGGTTGGCTCCTCGATGAGAACCTCGTCTCCGGGTTCAACCACCGCCGCCAACGCCAGATGATTCGCCATGGAGGTGCCGGTGGCCGCGACCACGCACTCGGGCGGGACGCCGCACTTGTGGGCCAGGCGCTCCTGCAAGGGGGGATAACCATAAATTGTCGGCCCATTGATCTCCAGATCCTCCAGGCGCACGGGAAGATCCTTCAGCGGATACCCCATCACACCGCTGGTCGCCAGGTTGTACGTCGCCGCGGAGCGCAACTTCGCAAACTCCATGTAGGGCGAATGCGCCCAGGTACGTGATTCGCTCATGAAGGGGTCCTCCTGCGCCGGCTCCAAAGCAGGTAAACGGGCACTCCCAGCAGCAAAACCACCATCCCCAGCAAGCTGTTGGCTGGATACTTGTAAATCGTATTGGCAACCACCAGCCATGAAATCATGATGAAAACCGCCGTGCTCACCGGATGCCCGGGAACGCGATATCCAACCTGGGCGCGGGTGCCGTCGGCCCGCTCTCGCTTACGCAGCACGAACAGACAGCTCGCCGTCAGGCCGAAGAACAGGAAGTCCATGGAAACAACATAATTCAGGATCTGGTCATACCGCCCCGACAGCGCCACCACCGCAGTCCACAGACTCTGCAGAACGATAGCGACGACCGGAACGTGCGTGGTGGCATTTACCGAAGCCACGCGGCGAAAGAAGACGCCGTCTTCAGCCATAGCGAAGTAGACGCGAGGCGCAGTCAATATGGATTGGCTCAGGAATCCGAGAGTGGAAACGGAAATTCCCAAGGCGATCAACGTGGCCCCGCGATCCCCCATGGCCAGGCGCATCACCGCCGAAGCGGGCACCGTCGTCCGAGCGAGGTCCGCGGCACCCAGCGCGCGCAAGTAAACCAGGTTCACACTCACGTAGAGCGTAACCACACCGGCAACGCCGATCAGAAGGGCGCGCGGCAAGTTGCGGCGCGGGTCCTCCACTTCTGCGGCGATAAAGTTGGCGGTTTGCCATCCGCCGTAGGCGAACAGGACAGGAACCATGGCGGCGCCAAATTGCGTCCACAGTGCCAGGGACGGTGGTTGGTCGAGCACTGGCTGCAAGAGCGGATGAGGCGCGCGAATCAGCAAAAATCCGGCAACCACCAGGCCCGTGATCGCCCCGATCTTCACCACCATCAATCCGCTTTGTACCTGGCTGCCCAGCTTCACTCCCAGGCAGTTGACCAGAGTCAAAATTGCCAGGGTGGCCAGAACCAGAATGCTCTCCGGCAGCCGGGATCCGGTGAGTTCCCTGAAGTACCGGGCAAAGGTTACCGTGACAGCCGCCATCCCGCCGGTCTGGATGACCAACAACAGGACCCAGCCGTACAGAAATCCGAGCACCGGGTGGTACGCCTCACGCAGATAGGCGTACTGACCACCAACGTTGGGCATGCGATCGGCCAGTTCGGCGTAGATGAAAGCGCCCTGCACGGCGAGCAGACCGCCCACTGCCCACGCCGCCAGAATCAGCAGGGACGTATGAACCTGCCGCGCGACCACATAAGCGTTGATGAAAATACCGGATCCGATGATCCCGCCCATGACCACCATGGTCGAGTCGAACAATCCCACGCGACGCAGCAGTTGTGCCGCTTGCGGCTTCGAAGTCTCTGGAGTCCAGGAAGTCGATGGCATAGAATGCAGGGAGCCGAGGCGGAACTGTATCATGCCGGTTTCCCGCGCTCGGAGCGGTGCGGCGAGTGGGGTGCCTTGACTTCTGATCGCCCGATTATTTCGACGGTTGGCGTCGCTCTTCCTCGGCGGCGCTCCCTCTGGGTCTCTCTCACTTTTCACGGCGCTTTACTGGCATGGCTTCTGCACTCACCCGTGGCGATTTTTGTTTCCCCGAACACGATTCAACGGGGAGAAAACGGCCGTGCCCTCACGGAAATTTATTGGACGCGACCGTCCTCGTCCGAGGAACAGCGCACGCTCGAGAAGACCAAATTGATCTGGAAAGAACCCACGCGGGAGAAGCGTCCGCACCCCAGGACTGAAGCCGCTCCCAACCAGGGCCCGAAGGACACGGCCATTAGCGCCTCGAATGTCGACAGCGCAGCTCCGGGCGTTGGCAGTCCTTATGGCTCTCTGTCTTACGGCCCCGTTTCCGGCATTGAGGTTCGTCCCGCCATCCGCATCTTTGGCTCGGAGCCGCTTCTCCAGTCTGACGATCTGGAGGGAATTTCCGAAGGCAATGAGATCATCGAGATC
>DATFTE010000109.1:0-2061 GCA_035262225.1 Terriglobales bacterium | reverse complement strand
CCAACGAATCGTTCTTCCCGGAGTCAAAGCGACCAACACGGCCATTACGTTTCTCGAATATGCGCGGTCTAAAAAGAACCAAACGATTCCTGGTAGGCTTCAAAATCCAATTCAGTCCCTATGATATCGCCTATATTTCGGTACAGTCGCACTTAATTTGGAAGCGCCAGTCGCATTTAATGTGGAAATTGACAGTAACTCAAGGCCAGATGGTTCAGCTTGTAGGTTGACGGGCCGGTCTTCTTCCAGACGCCCAGGCAGAAGTTCTGCGTGGCGGGCTTGCGCGCTCCGGAGTTGGTGAACTCGGTCCCATCGCTGTGCCATTGGGCGAGTCCGGCGTCGATCACCGTGCCGTCGGGAATCCCCGCGTTGTCCTTGGCGACGAACTGGAAGCGCCACATCCCGACGATGTCGGCGCCCGCGGGCGCGCCGGGCTCTTTTGCGCGCGTGGACATGGTTGAGAAGGGGCGTATCGGCCGGAAGGCCATCCACTGCTGGTTCTGGATCCAGTTGACGTCGCCGCAACCCGCATTTGCCGCGGGGATCAGGGCCGAACCCAGGACGACCATAATTAAGTTGAGCATTTTCTTCCAATTGACGTTCATTTTCGATCTCCTTGCTCCACCGGTTGCCGGTGAAGATTTTCGCATCCTTGGTCAGTTAACCACCGCTTACTTACCCACCCAATGAGCCGGCGATCAGGCAGGTATGAGTTTTCCATGAGCAACTTAGGGCCGGAAACTCACCCGCCACTCATAGGTCCAGCGAGGGGCCCATGCTACGCTCGTCCCATGACAATCCCCAATCCCACGCAGATCGACAAGTTGGCGCGAAGGCTTCGAGGACCGGTTCTCGTCCCATCGGGGTCGGATTACGATGGCGCGCGCCGCGGCTGGAACGGGATGATCGAGCGCCGGCCTCTACTGATCGCGCGCTGCCTCGGTATTACCGATGTGGCCGAGACGATTCGCTTTGCGTGCGAGCAGGGCGTGCCGATGACGGTTCGAGCCGGCGGTCACAGCGTGGCGGGCATGTCGGTGATGGACGGCGCCGTCATGCTGGATCTCTCGCTGATGAGACACGTCGCGGTGGATCCGGTCCGGCGCCGGGCTGTGGCGCAGGCTGGCGCGACTTGGCGGGATTTTGACACGCGGACGCATGCCCATGGTCTGGCGACCACGGGAGGCGCGATCTCCACCACCGGTATCGCCGGCCTGACTCTCGGGGGCGGTATTGGATGGCTGATGGGCAAACACGGCCTGGCTTGCGATAACCTGATCTCCGCCGATCTCGTGGACGCATCGAGCCGCAGCCTGACCGCCAGCGCGGAGGAGAATCCGAACCTGTTCTGGGCCTTGCGAGGGGGCGGCGGAAACTTCGGCGTGGTGACGACGTTCGAATATCAGCTCCACCCCGTGACCTCCGTGCTCGGCGGCGTCCTTGTGCACCCCCGCACGCGCGCTCTGGAGGTACTGCGCGGATATCGAGACCTCACCGGCGGAGCCTCCGATGAGCTTACGGCGTACGCCGTACTGATGTCGGGACCAGATGGCGCTCCACTAGCGGGTCTGGCGTTGTGCCATTCCGGAAACGACTCGAGCACTGCCGAAGAGGAAGTTGCCAGGTTCCGCGGAATCGCTCCGCCAGTCGCGGACCTGGTTGGCTGGAAACCCTACCCCGAAATTCAGACCATGCTGGATTTCACCGCCCCTAAGGGGCTTCTATATTACTTCAAGTGTGCCTTCCTGCGCGAACTCCCCGACGAAGCGCTCCGCACCATCATTACCTATGGCGAATCCTGCCCCTCCGCGCAGACCAACATCATTCTGGAGCATTTCCACGGTCGGGCGAGCCGCGTGCCGGCCGACGAAACCGCCTTCGCGCTGCGGCGCAATCAGTACAGCCTGAATATAGTGGCGGGCTGGCAGGACCCGAATCTCACGGAGCGTTGTGTCGACTGGGTTCGCGCTTTCGCGGCCGATATGGAGCGCTTCGGAACCGGCGACACCTATGTGAACTATCTGGGTGAAGAAGGACAGCGGCCGGTGCAGGCCAGCTATG
>DATFTE010000108.1:0-5080 GCA_035262225.1 Terriglobales bacterium | reverse complement strand
TCCAGCCCCGAAGCAAACTCGCGGTGCAGAATCCTCGAAGTGATGGATTCGGTCAGCTGAGAGGCTGTTTCGTTGGCCGGCAGCCATTTACTGGCCCTGCCCACCACCAGGCGCAGCACGTGATCGACGGTGCGGAACAGCTCGGCGGCGTGATCCAAAAGGGCGGCATCGGGGTTGGTCAGCAGGCCCGCGGCCGCGCATCGCCACAGGCGGTCACGCAGGCTTCCCTGCTTGTCGGGCACGCGATTCTTCACCAGGAAGAAGCTGGTGACGAAGTCAATGTCATAAACTGCCCCGGGCGAAGTCTTGAGATTGCCTGCGGTTTCGGTGGCCTCCAGTTTGGCTCGCATATCGCACACCGCGCTTCTGAAAGCCCCATCGTCGGCGGATCGCTGAAACAGAGGGGTGGTGGCGGAAACCGCTCGTTCGGCCAGCGCAGACGATCCGGCAAGGTAACGCAATTTGGTATACATCAGGGCTTCCCAGGGTTGCGCCTCTTGCGCGCAGTAGATCAGCAATTGCGCCGGGCTGACCAGCAATTCTCCCTCACGTCCATGGGGACGCAAACGCGTATCCACTGGAAACACCATGCCGTCGCGGGTGTAAGCGGCGAGAATCTGCACCACCCGCTCGGCGGACCTGGTGAGCAGTGCGCGATCAGCGTTGTCCTCGCAAACAAACAGCACGTCGGCATCGGAGAGCAAGTCAAACTCGCCGCTGCCGAGTCGCCCCAGGGCCATGACGGCAAGTCCTGGAGGTGAATCGGCGATGGCGAAGGCGGCAGCCATAGCATCTTCAGCGGCGGCAGTGGTAGAGGCGAGCGAGGCGTAGACGCCCCGAAGTTCGGTGATGTCTCGTGCTCCGGAGGCGAAAATGCGATGCCGGTAGTGTCTTCGCAGCAGAGCCATCTTCTCGCTGTCTGACCCGGCAGATGAAGCCACATACGCGAACACGGGATCGCGATCCGCACGCTCTTGCGTCATGGGGTTGGGGAAGAGGCGGCCAGTGGCTTCCGGAGGAAACATTTCGGGCAAACTGGCAAGCGTGGACATCTCTTCGGGGTGGCGGATCAGAAGTTCGGTCAGATAGTCGCTCGATTCAAACAGGACCCGGGCGCGGGGCACGGCTTCGGGATGGCGCAAGGCGTCCGCGTAGCGCTCGGAACCGGTCCAGGCGGAACTGAGAAAGCGAAACAGATTCCGGCGGCTGTGCGTGCTTAGATCGGGGCAGATGGCAAGCTGGTACCAGGCATGCGAGTCGGAGGCGAGACGGCGGAGAATCTCTTCGTTGGAAGGGTCAGGCGTGGTAAACGCGGTTGGGCTCTGGAGTTCATAGCCTGCCTCTTTGACCGCGGGACTCGCACCGCCCTGCTGCTCGAGGATCCGGTGGTAGATGGCGGCGACGGCGCCCATACGCCGACGCACCAGATCTTCGAACTCATCGGGAGGGGCCTGGCCGGCGGTGGCAGCGAGCGACCGCGCGAGGATGGCCATATCGTGTGCCAAAGGCGGCAGGCGATGGATCTGTTGTCCCTGCCGCAGTTGCAGGCGATGCTCGACGTGACGCAGGAAGACGTAGGTATTGGTGAGATCCTGAAAGTCGCGCCCGGCGATGTGCCGCTTGTCGTGCAGCTTCTGCAGGGAAAACAGCGTACCGCCGGAGCGTAGCCAGGGCTCCGAGCCTCCGTAAACCCGTTGCAGGCACTGCACGAGGAATTCAATGTCGCGAATGCCTCCGCGATCGAGTTTGACGTCGAGGCTGTGGGCATGCGGGCTGAATGCGCCGAAGGGACGGGGACGCTGGCTGATCCTCTGGCGAGCCTCAAGCGCGGTGCTGATGGCGGCAAGATTGATACCAGCGGCGTACACATAGGGTTCGACGCCGTGAATAAAGGCACGGGCCAGGTGCGTGTTGCCGGCAGAGTGACGAACTTTGATCAGCGCCTGGCGCTCCCAGTCGTGGGCGTGACTGGCGTAGTACCCGAGAGCATGCGAGAGGCTGACCGCCAGTTCTCCCTGGCTGCCCTGCGGACGAAGGCGCATGTCGATGCGGAACACGGCGCCTTCACGGGTGGGACGGGAGAGCATGTCGGTTAATTGCTGGGCCAGCCGAACAAAGTATTCGCGGTTGGAAATCGCAGCCTGGGTCGGTTCCTGTCCGTCGCCGAAAATGTAGAAGAGATCGACGTCGGAGCTGTAGTTCAGTTCGTTGCCGCCCAATTTTCCCAGGGAAAGAACACAGAAGGGAGTGGGAACGAGGCGGCCTTCCCGGTCAAGATGCTGCGCCGTGGAGTAGCGGGCATCGAGGATATTCTCCGCTTCACGCAGCGCGGCTTCGATCACCACGTCGGCCAGCGCCGAGAGTTCCGACGTAGTTTCGGCCAGGGTAGCGATCCCCAGCACGTCACGCAGCATGATGCGAACGTATTCGCGGCGTTTGAAGCGCGCGAGCAGGAGCGAGACATCGGCTTCGAGCGAGCGGGAACGCAGCCGTGCCAGGGCCTCTCGAAATTCATCCGGTGAAAGCGTTTGGTCGAGGCGCTTGTCGCGCAGCAACGAGTGCAGCAGGTCGGGGTTCTGAAGCAGGGTTTCCCCCAGGAAGCGGCTGTAGCCGAAAATCACCAGCGCGTAGTGCGCGAGGTGGTGGTGCAGCTCGAGAAGGCGAACGGTCTCGACTGGCGAGTCGTGAATGAGCCGGTCGAACATCAGCAAGGCAGAGTCGGGATCGGGCAAATCGGCAAGCAGTGATGGAAGGGCGCGTGCCAGGCCAGGAGAGACACGGGCAGCAACCTGAGAGAGCGCGCGTTCGGCGCCCGCAGGATCATGAAAGACAACTTGGGCGCGAACGGCCTGGCTGCCCGCGGCCGGCGGAGAAAGATCTTTGCGCCCAGCGTCTGGCAAGATAGGGCCAATGTAGCACGATGGTTGCCTTTGCATGTCCCTTCGGCCCGTGGAAGGACGTTGATGCTTCGACCTTCTCTGGCACGGCTGAAAGCGGTGCCCCTGATAAGGCCGTTAGTATCTGCGTTGCCCAAAGTACTTGCGCACGCCGATGGCATTGTAGCGGCCCCAGGGTCCGTTTGGGCCGAGATCAGCCGGGCCGAGATAGCGGTCGCGCGCGCCGAAGCGCTGAAACAGAAAGTGTTGGGTCACGCGGAACTCGAAACCGCGTCCTAGGTAAACGCCGGCGCCCCAGGAGCGCTCCCAGCCGATCGCGTCGGGCGACCAGGTATAGAGAGCCTGGGGCACATTCTTGCCAAACAGGAAACGCGGCTCGCCGAAAAGGAAAAAACGCCGCAGCTGGGTGCGTCCGAAGGGACGAACCTCCACGTAGGCGGAGAGCATATAGCGGGCGAAGGCGTTGCAACGAGCGTCCGCTCCGCCGTAATTTTTGGCATTGGCGGCGCAGAGGTTGGGATCAATCTCGTTATGTGGCGGCGCGAGGTCGAATTGGCCATATCCCCAGAACGTGTCGCTGGGAAAAAACATCCGATCCTTGCTTCCGTACGCCCCGACCGGGCGCTCTTGCGCCGCAGCAACTCCTAAAAGCGCCACACCTAGCAAAATCCACGCCAGACTCTTCATTGGGCCTCCGCACGAGGTGCTCTCCACCGGGCATGGCTGGGGTTCTTACCGGGCGCATCAAGCCCGCGTTTTTTCGAGAAAGCCATTGCCAACGAGGAGATCGGCGCACATTGTACCTTGCCAGGTCGCAAAACTTTGCCACCCTAATGGACCATCCGAGGAATGCCTCATTGCGGGGGCTGGCTGATCTTCGCTATGCTCAGGGTGCCACCGTCTGTTCTTTCATTCACAACTTTACCTAAGGAGATTCTGTGCAAATTCCAGGGCGTGCGTGGGGCAGGAGTGTCCTGCTCCTCGGGACAGTGTTACTTGCAACGACTCTGCTGCTGGCGGATTCGGAGATCTACAACTTCGGGCTGGTGGGTATTGACGGCAAGCCGAGTCCGCTTGCGTTTTACAAGGGACGAGTGATGCTGATCGTCAACGTCGCCAGCCAATGTGGTTACACCCCGCAATACGCGGGGCTGGAGGCCTTGTACGAGAAGTACAAGGATCGGGGATTCCTGGTCCTGGGTTTCCCGGCGAATAACTTTGGCGGGCAGGAACCGGGCACGAACGAAGAGATCAGGACGTTTTGCTCCCGTAAGTACAACGTGACGTTTCCGATGTATTCGAAGATTTCCGTAAAGGGGGACGATCAGGCTGCGCTCTACAAGTTTTTGGTGAAGATGGACCCCAGCCATAGCGGGGACATCAAGTGGAACTTCACCAAGTTCCTGGTCGATCGCGAGGGCAACGTGGTCGAGCGGTTCGAACCGGCCGTAACCCCGGAAGATCCGCAGGTCCGGGCGGCGATCGAGAAGTTGTTGCAGGAAAAGGCCGCGCAGTAGGACAGAGAGGACGGGCGGGGACGCCCGTCCTCGTCATTGAGTTTCAGATGTCGTAATACAAGTTGAACTCGAAGGGGTGGGGCCGCAGCCGTACGGCATCCACCTCTTTGGTGCGTTTGTATTCGACGAACGTTCCCAGCAGTTCCTCGGTAAAGACATCCCCTTTCAGCAGGAAAGCATGGTCTCGCTCCAGGGCGTCGAGGGCGTCTTCGAGCGAGCCCGGCATAGAGGGAACCTTGGCCAGCTCTTCCGGGCCCAAGTCGTAAATGTCTTTGTCGAGCGGCTGACCCGGGTCCATCTTGTTTTCGACACCGTCGAGGCCTGCCATCATCATGGCGGCAAACGCCATGTAGGGATTCGAGCTCGGGTCGGGCGGGCGGAATTCCACACGCTTGGCCTTGGGCGACGCGGAATACATGGGGATACGACACGCCGCCGAGCGATTGCGCCGCGAATAGGCAAGATTCACGGGAGCTTCAAAGCCCGGCACCAGGCGCTTGTAGGAATTGGTGGTGGGGGCGATGATCGCCGAAAGAGCGGGCCCGTGCTTGATCAGGCCGCCGATGTACCAGAGCGCCAACTGGGACATCCCGGCATAGCCATCACCGGCAAACAGGGGCTTGCCGTTCTTCCACAGCGACTGGTGGGTGTGCATACCGCTGCCGT
>DATFTE010000107.1:0-8700 GCA_035262225.1 Terriglobales bacterium | reverse complement strand
CTACACACCAAGCTTCTTCACTTCCTCGTTGTAATACTTGCGGTAGAGGATGTCCCACTCCTGGCTGCCTTCGAGGATGGTGCGCTTCTGGTTCTCGATTTTGTGGCGGGCCGACTGATCGATTTTTTCTTCCTGGTTGAGCAGCTCTTCGAGGAACTTGCGGACTTCCAGCCGGATGGTGTTGCGGTCTTCGACGAAGTCGAGTTCATCCATTTCGGCGAGCGCGTCGGTGACAACGTGAGCCACCTTGTTCACTTTGTCGCGGCTGACTCTCACAGCACCGCCTTATATTTACGTACCAGTTCGCTCTTCACCTTGCGGAACATCTCCTGGTAGTTGGCGCCGCTTCTACGCATCTCTTCGGCATAGGCTTCGAGAATGACGCGTACCTCGTCATTGATGCGGTCTTCGAGGGTGAATTCCTCGAGCATGGCGGCGTGCACCTTCTCGGTGATCTTAGCCGGTTCCTTGGTTTCAATCAGTTCGCCGGCAATCAGTTTCTTGGTGACTTCGCGGGCCAGGTAGCCCACATATTCCTTGGAAAGCAGCATAGGGCGGATCGAAGAGTCTGGTGCGAAACGAACAGTTTAGCACAGGGAGCATGCGGCACTCGCCGTGAGCCGTGTGAGACCGTCTTCCGAGTCGCACGTCCCGGCCGGGACAAGGAAGGTAGTGGGAGGGGTGAAAAACTAGTACCCGCCCGGCAAAAGTCATACAATGCGGTCTGAAGCGAGATGTTTTCCATGGCCGACGATTTAACCGGGCTGAAGGACGACATGGTGGCCTTCATCGAGGGCCACGGCATGCGCCGTTTCCACGGCTACGTGGATTACGAAGAGGTGCAGAGCGTCCTGTGGAAGTCGGAAGAGAGCCCGGACGGATGGAAGGATTTCGTTGAGCTGGCCAAGGCCGCGGGCGCCCCGTTCCTCACCATGGACTCGTGGTCGTTGCAGCGCGAAGAGCTCGACGAGCTGATTCAGCGTCTTTCTAACGCCGAGTTTACCAACGACGAAGATCTGGAAGACGCGCGCTGGTTGCGTACCTACTCCGGGAAAACCGGCTTCGTGCAGCTGGGCTTTGCCCACCAGGGAATCATGATGGTCTATGAGGCTTCCACAGAATGGTACGACCGCTACCAGCGCCTGGTGGAGTTCACCGAGGATTTCGGCGGCATCCCCATCGACGAGCCTGACCAGGACGACGAACCCTGAAATTGAAACGCGCAGGGACAGCCGCCGTGGCCGTCCCATCCGTCGAGACGTACCTGGCTGCATCTCCCGTCCCGTAAAGACGACTGGCCGCTCCGCTTCCTGTTACATTGACGAATAACCTATGCGCTGGCTTCTGAAATCCGCCGATGTCGCGCAGGTTCAATCGCTGGCTTCGGAACTGCGCGCTCAGCCGGCACTCAACCTCAGCGATCCCGCTCTCGCCTCGACCGTCGCCCGCCTGCTCCTCCAGCGCGGCATCGCCGATCCCCGGACCGCCGCCCACTATCTCGCGCCCTCGCTCTCGCACCTGCATTCTCCTTACGCAATGTACGGCATGAAGGCCGCCGTCGATCGGCTGGAAGCCGCCATCGAGCGCAAGGAGAGCATCCTCATCTACGGCGACTACGACGTCGATGGCACCACGGCCATAGTCATCCTCAAAACCGCGATTGAGCTTTGCGGAGGCGCCGCGGACTTTCATCTTCCGCACCGCATCCGCGATGGCTATGGCATGAAAGATGACGTGATCGAGCGCGCTGCAGCCGCCGGCGTGCGCCTGATCATCAGCGTGGATACCGGCATCCGCGCTTTCGCCGCCGCCGAGACCGCCGAGCGTCTGGGCGTGGACCTGATCGTCACTGACCATCACCTGGCGGGAGAAAACGGCGTCCCCAAAGCGCTGGCCGTGCTGAATCCCAACCAGCCAGGATGCGAGTACCCCTGCAAGGCGCTGTGCGGCGCGGGCGTGGGGTTCAAGCTGGCGCAGGCCCTCATGGAGCGGCGCCTGGCGACGCCCGATCAGTCG
Source organism: Terriglobales bacterium (assembly GCA_035262225.1). Lineage (GTDB taxonomy): Bacteria > Acidobacteriota > Terriglobia > Terriglobales > Acidobacteriaceae > DATFTE01. The sequence goes on along the minus strand of DATFTE010000107.1, from coordinate 6,684 downwards.
CGGATGCTGACGTCGTTCATCAAGGTAGTCGCCATTGCCACCGTCGCCGACGCCGTGCCCCTGACAGGAGAGAACCGGGTGTTCGCCCGGCTGGGCCTGGAGGCGCTGCGCGCCCCCGTCAACGCCGGCTTGCGCGCGCTGCTCGATGTGGCCCAGGTAGCGATCGGGCGTCCGCTGACGTCGGGCGAGGTGGCGTTTCGCGTCGCCCCGCGCCTGAACGCCGCCGGACGCATGGACGTGGCGCGCGACGTAATTGAGCTCTTCACCGTGCGCGATGCCGCGCGGGCACGCGAGATCGCCAGCCGGCTCGATCAACTCAACGCCGAGCGGCAAGAGCAAGAGAGGAAAATCGTGGACGCAATTTACGCACGCGTCGAGGAAGAGACCGCGCTGCGCGACGCGTATTGCATGGTCATTGACGGCGAGGGATGGCATCGTGGCGTGATCGGCATCACCGCGACGCGGGTGGTGGAGCGTTACGGACGTCCCGCGCTGGTGATTTCTCGCGAAGGAGACGAAGCCCACGGCTCGGGCCGGTCGATTGCTGCGTTTCATTTGCTGAACGCGCTCGAGTCCTGCGGCGGGCTGTTCACCCGCTATGGCGGACACGCGCACGCGGTAGGCTTCGCACTGCCGGCCTCGCGCATCCCGGAACTGAGAACTCACCTCGACAGCTACGCCCGCGCGCGGCTTGCCCTCGCTGATTTCGAAGCAAGCCTGCAGGTAGATGCCGAGATGGACCTCGGCGAGGTGAGCCTGGCGCTTTACCAGGCGCTGTGCCGCATGGAACCGTTTGGCATCGGCAATCCCGAGCCGGTGTTTGCGGCGCGCCAGGTGCGGATGGTGGCGCCGCCCCGAGTGATCAAGGACAAGCACGTGAAGCTCAAGCTGGGGATGGCGAATGGCAGTGGCTGGCGGCGGGCGATCACCTTTGATGCTCTAGGCTGGCACATGGGCGAGAAGCTCGAGCAGGCGAAGCTGCTGGCGGGCGACGCGCTCGACATCGTTTTCAGCGTGGAGCACAACCAGCATCCGGAGTGGGGCGGGTTGGAGCTCGGCTTGCGGGACTTTGTGAAACGCGGGTAGTGTCCCGGCATCAGCCCTCCCGTCGGCCTTCCCGCGCGGGCCCGGCAAGGCTCTCGATAGTCACTTACAAATGGCGAGTACCCTTATTACACCCCGGACTTAGGTCAGGAGGAATGAATGAGTAAGTGTGCCCCGGCGGCGGTTATCCTGGCTAGCTTTGCATCGGGCGCCTTCTCGCAGAAAAGATCCGAGCAGAAGCGGCGTAAGGCTTTCGAGGATATGGAACAGATGGTGCGAGGCGTGGTGTTGGATGAGAGTTTCTAGCGGTTGACTGGTTTTCGGCCGCTGCCCCGGTCCGTCCTCCCCACCTCCGGGGCTTAAGGCGGTGTGTTTCTTACCCTCTGATCGGCATGGCTGAAGCCGTACCTTCCCCGGCCAACCGAGAGCGGTGTTGCCCCTGCGTTGGCTATTCCGCGGGCGAGACGCAGCGAGTTCCGTCTCTACATTATTTCTGTGGCGCCGATCGGCGGGGGCACCCCGGCCCACACGCGCCTACGCCCCTCCCGGCATCACCCTGCCACACAGTGGACGCCCGTCCTCCATCGTTGGTGAAAGTCGCTTACACTAGGGACAATGTGGGTCGAAGTTTCACGATTGCGGCGCTGGTTTGCCATGGGTGCGGCGGCCGTCGTGCTGGTGGTGTCGGGGGCCTATTTCTACGCCCGGTACCGGGTAACGAACGCGCTGAAGGAAGTACCGGGGAAGATCGGGCTCGATATTCAGCAGAGCGCGCAGGGGTTCACGATTTCGAAGTCCGACCAGGGACACACCTTGTTCAAGGTGCAGGCCAGCAAGGCGATCCAATACCGCCAGGGCGGGCACGCCGAGCTGCATGATGTAGCCATCACGCTCTACGGCAGCGATTCGAGCCGCTACGATCAGATTTACGGTCAGACGTTCGACTACGATCCGGCGTCGGGTGATGTGGCTTCTAAGGGCGAAGTGCAGATTGATCTGCAGGCGAATCCGGAAGGTATTTTGAATCCCGATCAGAGTGCTCCCAAGGAACTGAAGAATCCCATTCATCTGAAGACGACCGACCTGGTCTTCAACCAGAAGAGCGGAGACGCATTCACCAAAGCCAAGGTGGAATTTCGCATCCCGCAGGCGAACGGCTCAGCGGTGGGGGTGAGTTACAACGCCAAAACCGGCGTGCTGGAGCTGAAATCGCAGGTGCGCGTGTTGTTGACCGGCACGACCGCGGCCACGCTCGAGGCCGATCACGGAGTCATTCTGAAAGATCCAAAGCTGGTGGTGCTTGAGCGCCCGCGATTGTTCAGCGCCACGAATAAGTCGGAGGCGCAGCAGGCGAAATTCTACTTGCGCGGCGATAACTCGCTCGATCACGTAGTGGCGACCGGAGATGTGCAGATTCGAACCTCGGGGAGACAGCAGGCTCACACGCGGGCCGACCAAGCGGAGCTGTTCTTGACCGATGACACCCACAATCCATCGCTGCGTACGGCGGTGCTGACCGGCAACGTGCGTACGGAAATGCCCGGCGATCAGCCCTTGGAGGGTGAGGCGGACAAAGCCATCGTGGATTTTGCCGGGAAAAATGTCGTGGGCAAGGTGCATGCGCTTGAGAACGTAAGACTCCTGCAGCACGCTAAGCCAGGCACGCAGAATGCGCAGGATATGGAGCTGAGGTCGGCGGCGATGAATTTCTTCCTGGCCGGCGGGCGGCGCCTCGAGCGAGCGGAGACGCTGGAGGAGGGACAGATCACGCTGCGGCCGGTAGCGCCGCCGGCTGGTCAGCAGACTGTGATCACGGCGGGAAAGTTCGAGGCGAACTTCGATGATCTGGGGCAACTGGCGTCGGCCCACGGCACGCATGGGGCAAGGATCGTGAACAGTACCCCCGGGCAACCGGATCGGGTGAGCACCAGCGACACGCTGGACGGAACTTTTCACCCGGGCACCGGGATCGAGACGATTGTGCAGCAGGGGAACGTGGCTTATGTGGACAACGACCGCAAGGCATGGGCGGGGCGGGCGCGGTATACGCCCGCCGATCAGATGCTGGTGCTGACCGAATCGCCCCGAGTGGTGCAGGGAGGGATGACGACGACGGCGACGACGATGCGCATGAACCGGGCTACTGGCGACGCGTTTGCCGACGGCGATGTCAAGAGCACCTACAGCGATCTGAAGCCACAGCCGGGAGGTGCACTGTTGGCGTCGTCGGATCCGATTCATGTGACGTCGCGGAGCATGACGGCGCACAAGAGTCCAGCCGTCGCGCTCTACAGCGGGGATGCGCGCTTGTGGCAGAACGCCAACACGGTGAAGGCGCCGTTGATCGAGTTCGATCGCGAGCAGCGCTCGGTTATCGCACATGAATCGTCGAGCCAGAGGGTTTCGACGGTGATGGTGCAAACAGACAGGAACGGCAAGGTTTCGACGGCGCTGATTACGTCGGGGAAATTGACCTATAGAGATGAAGAGCGGCGGGCGCATTTTGAGGGTGGAGTCGTGGCGAAGAGCCAGGATGCGACGATCACAAGCCAGGTGATGGACATCTACCTCAAGCCGCGAAGCGGACCAGAGGCGGCGTCCAAAAACCAGACACCGGCGGGGAACGTGAAACTCGATCGGATTGTGGCTACGGGTCAGGTGGTGATCACGCAACCGACGCGGCGGGGGGAGGGGGAGCGACTGGTGTATACCGCGGACGACGACAAATACGTATTGTCGGGCGGGACGCCTAGCATTTTTGATGCCGAACGGGGCAAGATTACGGGGGTTTCGTTGACTTTCTTTAGGTCGGATGATAGGGTGCTGGTGGAAGGCAACGAAGCATCTCCTGCAATCACGCACACCCGAGTGGCACGATAAATGCACACGCTGGCCACGGACGAAATCGGAAAATCTTATCGCGGACGCCGGGTTGTGAACGGGGTCAGCATTCGGGTTGAGCAGGGCGAAGTGGTTGGTCTGCTAGGACCTAACGGCGCCGGCAAGACGACATCCTTTTACACCATTGTAGGCTTGATTCCTCCCGACACCGGGCGGGTGTTGTTCGACGGTCAGGACATCACTGAGGTTCCGATGTATATCCGGGCGCGGCAGTTCGGCATCAGCTACCTGCCGCAGGAAGCCTCGGTGTTCCGCAAGCTGACGGTCGAGGAGAACATCCTGGCGGTGCTCGAGGCGCAGCCGATCTCCTGGCACGAGCGGCGGGAGAAGATGGAGAAGCTCATCGACCAGCTGGGGCTGGAGCATATCCGGCTGAACCGCGGGTATGCGCTGTCGGGCGGTGAGCGGCGGCGGGTGGAGATCGCCCGGGCGCTTTCGATCAGTCCGGCGTTCATTTTGTTGGACGAACCGTTTTCCGGCATCGATCCGATCGCCGTGCTCGATCTGCAAAAGATCATCTCCGACTTAAAGGCGAGCGGGATCGGAGTGTTGATTACGGATCACAACGTCCGGGAGACATTGTCGGTGACGGATCGGGCGTACATCATCAACGAAGGGCGCATCATGTTTCAGGGAAGTCCCGAGCAGTTGGGAGGGAATGCCGAAGTGCGGCGGGTGTACCTGGGAGAGAGTTTTTCGTTGGTGTAGAGAGGCCAGAGAACACCACGGTTACCTGCGCCGGGCGATAGTTGGTGCCTATGGTGCAGGGCAGCTGGTTTAATCAGGTTGTAACGAATCTTTGTTTAGATGTGGAGCGAACGATTTTGGCCCGCAAGCGGGGCCCGTGACGTTCCCGAAGGTTGATGAACGAGTCATGGTGTTGTTGCAACCCAAGCTGCATCTGAAGGTCTCGCAGAGACAGATCCTGACCCCGGGGCTGGTGCAAATGGTCAGCGTTCTGGCGCTCAACAAGCTTGAGCTCCGGGACATGATCAATGCCGAGATGGTCGAGAATCCGGTGCTGGAGGAACTGGAAGATTCGGTTCCGTTGCTGGACGATGTGAACCGTCGCGAGGAAGAGCGCGACCGTAAGCCGGAGCAGGAAGAGAGCCCGGTAGTCGCGGAAGAAAAGAAAGATCCCTTTGAAGAGATCGATTTTGGCTCCTTCTTCCAGGAGTATCTGGATCCGGGCTATCGCAGTCCTGGAGAGATGGAAGAGGTTGAGCGGCCGTCGTTCGAAAATTTCCTTTCCAAGCCGGGCAATCTGACCGACCACCTGATGTGGCAGCTGGGTGCGATATCGGTGCGTCCCGAGGTGCGGGATGCCGCGGAGCTGGTGATTGGGAACCTGAGCGAGGACGGGTATCTGATCGCGAGCGACGACGAGTTGATGGGAGCGGTGCCTCCGGCGCCGCCGGAAGTGGACGCCTCGCTGGCCGAGAACGTCGCGAAGGAGGCGACGGCGCTGGGGATCTCGTCGTCGCAGCAGGACGGGACACGGGAGACCACGCTCGACGAACCTGGGGTTCCCTCGGGCAATTGGGTGGGCGCGGATGCAGGCAGCGATTACTCCGCAGGAATTGCGGCAGCTGTGGCTCCCGCGCCGGAGGTTGCCCGGGAAAGTCGGGCCCCCGCGGCGGCGGTGCAGCCCCAGTTCACGCCGAGTTTTACGCTGACGGACCTGCACGAGGCGATTGAGATCGTGCGCCAGTTGGATCCCCCGGGGGTAGCTTGCCGGGACCTGCGCGAATGCCTGCTTTACCAATTGCGTTATCACCAGCAGCAGCTGGCGTCGCACAAGAACGGAAATGGCGATACGGCGCAGCTTTTGCAGGATGCCATCGCGGTCGTAGACCAGCACCTGCGGGCCGTGCAGCTGAAGCAGTTCAAGGAGATCGGGAAGGCGATTGGGCGTCCCATCGAGGCGGTGCAGGCTGCGCTGGCCTACATTCGTACGCTCGATCCGCGGCCGGGCTTGCGCTACAACAAGACGCAGCCGCGGTTGATCGAGCCGGACGTGGCGTTCGTGAAGCACGGCGACGAGTGGCTGGTGATGATGAACGAGGAGGACGTACCGCAGCTCCGGCTGAACCCGGCCTACAAGCGGCTGCTGGCGCGCGACACCAACGACAAAGATACGCGGAATTACGTGAAGGAGCGCTACAAGAGCGCGATCCAGCTGATCAAGAATATCGAGCAGCGCAAGCAAACCATTCTGAAGGTGTGCTATTCGATCGTGACACGGCAACAGGACTTTCTGGAAAAAGGGATTGATGAATTGAAACCCATGATGATCAAGGAGGTGGCCGAAGAAATCGGCGTGCATCCTTCCACCGTAAGCCGCGCGGTGGCCAGCAAGTATACCCACACTCCACAGGGCGTGTTCGAATTGCGGTACTTCTTCTCCGAGAGCGTGAACGGACCCGAGGGAGGAGCAACCTCTCTGCTGATTTTGAAACGGCGGGTCAAGAAACTGATCGAAGAAGAAGATCCTGCCAGGCCGTTGACCGACGAAAAGATCACCCGCATCCTGCAATCTCAGGGAATCCAGGTCACTCGTCGCACGGTCGCGAAATACCGGGAGGATATGCGCATCCCGAGTACCCACCAGCGCAGAGTGAAGAAGTAAGTAACACCGGTTGTGCCCAAAGCGGTAGATCGAATTTCTGGAGGGGCGCAAGATGAACGTGGAATATACCGGAAGGCAGTACGAAGTCACTCCCGCCATCCGCAAGGAAG
>DATFTE010000106.1:0-4381 GCA_035262225.1 Terriglobales bacterium | reverse complement strand
CCTTGGAAGGTAGCATGGGCAAGAGTATGCCGACGTTGTTCGTGCGTCGCAGAAGTGAAGGCAAGTCTGCCAACGTGGTTCGCGTCTAGCGAAGAAAAGCCTGAGGGCGCATACGGCCGCGGTTTGCGCCCGTCTGCGGCTGACGTTACACTTGAACCTCTTGAGGTAAAACCATGCTGGTTGTGATGCAGGCGCACGCCACCGAAGAACAGGTGCGCGCCGTTTGCGAGAAGATTGAGTCGCTGGGATACCGCGCCCACGCGCTGCCTGGGGCGCAGCGCACCGCCATCGGAATCACGGGAAACCGCGGAGAAGTCGAGCCCGGCACGCTGGAAGAAATGCCAGGCGTGCAGGAGCTGATCCGCGTTTCGAAGCCGTACAAACTGGTCAGCCGCGACGTCAAGGACGACAACACGGTGATCCATTTTCCCGGAACGAACGCCACTTTCGGCGGCCCAGGGTTGGCGATCATCGCGGGCCCGTGCGCGATCGAGAATCTAGACCAGGCCATGTCCGTGGCCGAACGTGTCTGCCGCGCGGGCGCACAGTTTTTCCGCGGCGGCGCCTACAAGCCGCGCACGTCTCCTTATTCCTTTCAAGGACTAGGCGAGGAAGGTCTACGCATCATGGCCGAAGTGCGCGACAAGTACGGCATGAAGATTGTCACCGAGGCGATCGACAACGAGTCGCTCGAACTGGTGGAAGAGTATGCCGACGTGATTCAGATCGGCGCGCGCAACATGCAAAATTTCTCGCTGCTCAAGCGCGCCGGACGTTCAAAAAAGCCGGTGTTGCTGAAGCGCGGCATGTCGGCCACGCTCGAGGAATTCCTGATGGCCGCCGAGTACGTGATGAGTGAGGGCAATTACAACGTCATCTTGTGCGAGCGGGGCGTGCGCACCTTCGCCGATCACACCCGCAACACGCTCGACCTGAGCATCGTTCCCGCCGTGCAGCGGCTGAGTCATCTGCCTATCGTCGTCGACCCCAGCCACGGTACCGGGAAGCGCAACAAGGTCACTCCCCTGTCCCGCGCCGCTGTAGCCGTGGGCGCCGACGGATTGATCGTCGAAGTTCACTACGAGCCCGACAAAGCGCTGTCGGATGGCATGCAATCGCTCTATCCCGACCAGTTCGATGAACTGATGACCCAAGTGCGGCAGATCGCTGCGGTGGTGGCGAGGACGGTGCCGGGGATCGGGGAGCCAGCCGTCGCCCAACAGATACTCGGCGCGCGCACAGGGCAGCAGTCTGCCACTATTCCGTAAGATTGAACTATGAAGCGCCTCGGGTGATGTTTCTGGCCGGCCTCACCATCGTGTGGGGGAACGCGGCGAGCTTTTGCCAAGAGAAAACCGGACCCCCGATCGCCTCAGATACGCCCCAAGTAAACCTTGATCAGCCCATATGTCTGTCGCCGGACGCTGCGGCCGAACACTTGCAACAGAAGGACCGGCCCGAGTATCCGTCGAAGGCATTGGATCGGCAACAGGAGGGTGATGTCGCCCTCGATGTACTGATCGGGAAAAATGGCAAGGTGAAAAATGTGAAAGTCGAGCGTGGAGACGCAATTTTGGCTCAGGCGGCTGTAGATTCGGTTCGGCATTGGGCGCTATTCCCCATTTACGTACGAGGGGAAGAGCGTTGAGGCGGAAACCACCGCCACCGTGAGTTTCGCCCTGGTCAAAGGCCTCCCCTGCCCGGGCAGGAGAACACTAAGTACTCATTTTCATCAGACGCCAAGAAAACTCCGGACTCCCGGGGACAAATGCTAAGGACGGCGATCTCCAGCCAGTCGCCTTCAAGGTCGGTGGTGGGTAAAACCCGGGCAGGCCCTTTATACCCTTCATCCCGAATACAGCAATTCGGCTCGCAAGGCGCAGTACCAGGGTACCGCCGTGATGCAGGTCATTGTTGATCCTGAAGGCAAAGTGGCGTTGGTGAAGATGGAACAGTTCCTCGGATACTGTCTTGACCAGAAGGTAATCAATTCGATCTGCCACTGGAGGTTCAAGCCCGCCACGAAGGAAGGGAGCCCCGTTGCAGTTCAGATCCGGATGGAAGTAACCTTCCGCCTCTACTGATCCCCGCTTCCCCTCTGTTAATCTTCCCATCTGACGCCTTGAGAAAACTTCTCTTCATCCTCTTCTGCGTTCCCTTGCTGGCCGGGCTGGGCTGGTGGTATTTCCATCAGCGCTCCCTGCCGCAGTATGGCCCTTCCTACCGGGAATATGCCTACGTCACCAACGGGAGAAGCAACACGGTCAGCGTCATTGACCTGACCACCTTTGAAGCTGCCGGGACCATCCGCGTCGGCAGCGAGCCTACCGGCCTTGCCGCCAACAGCCAGAAGAACGAGGTGTACGTCGTCAACACAACGTCTAACAACGTCAGCATCATTAATGCCGAGAAGAACGCAGTCGTATCCACCATCGGCGTGCACGGCGCGCCCTACTTCATTGACGTTTCCGAAGACGGCAAGCGCGCCTATGTAGCGAACTCCGGATCGGCCAACGTTTCCGTTCTCGACCTGGACCGGCGCGTAGTTATCGCCAATGTTCGCGTAGGCTCGGCGCCCGGGCTGGCGCGGGTTTCTCCTGACGGGCGCATCGTAGTGGTGAGCAATCGCGGAGATCAGACCGTTTCGCTGATAGACACTGAGCAATTGAAAGTTGTAGCCACGATCCAGGTGTGCCCGCAACCGGAAGACATCGCCATTGTGCCCGACAACAGCAAGGCCTTCGTGGCCTGCACTGGATCGGCGCAAGTCGCGTCCGTTGACCTGAAATCGGGGAAATTGCTCGCCCTGCTCGACGTGGGTGAAACCCCAGTCAACCTGACGCTGAAGCCCGACGGCGGTGAACTGATGGTGTCCAACTTCGGCTCCGACAGCATTTCGATCATCGAGACCGGCACCAACGAAGTGAGCGGAAGCTACCTGATCGGCACCCATCCCTCGCGCGGCGTGGTGTCGGCCGACAACTCGCGGCTCTACGTCAGCAACTTTGGATCGAACAGCGTGGCCGTCTACGACATCGATCTCGGGAAAGTGATCGCTTCGCTGCCGGTGGGCAGCCGTCCCGACGGACTGGCCTTGTCGCAGAACCAGAATTATTTACTGGTGCTGAATTCCGGGTCAGGAGACATGACCGTCATCCAGAAGCGAAAATCCACCCGGTTGGAACCTACCGAGTATTCTCTGCTCACCATGATCCCCCTCGGTGCACAGCCCAATAACATTGTGGTCAAAGCGTTTGTGCTGGGGAAAGGGAGAAAGTGAGAAGACCGGGCTTTGGGCTCCCCGGCTCTGGCTAGAGGCCGAGCCTAAAGCAGAGCCTAACTCCCTACTTCCCCATCACCGCCAGGACTGCCGTCGTCTCCGCCTCGATCCCGGTGCGCAGGCTGGGCTCGCGATCGGGAACGAAAAATGGAGAATGCGGCCCGGGGAGTTGTTCGCCATTGTTCTTGGCGGCGGCAAACTTTTCCGGATTCGCCGCGCCCAGGGAGAACTGCAGCGCGGGAACCCCCGCCTTCCCGTACTCGGCGAAATCGTCGCTCGCCATCTCCGGCACTTCCTTTTCCACATTGGCGTCTCCGAAGCGCTGCTTAAGGGCTGCAGCCACGCGCTCGGTCAGCGCAGGATCGTTGTATACCGAACCCACGTGCTCAATCACCTCCACCTTGGGCGGCTTGGGTGCGCCCGCCGCCTCCGCCTCGGCCTTGGCGGTTCGCTCGATGGATTCGAGCAGATGCTGGCGGACCGGGTCCGTGTAGGAGCGAACCGTGAGCTGCATCTTCACTTCATCGGGAATGATGTTGTGCTTGGTGCCGCCGTGAATCGAACCCACAGTGATCACTCCGGGATCGAAGGGATTCTTCTCGCGCGAAATGATGGTCTGCCAGGCCAGGATGGTCCGTGCGGCAATCACAATCGGATCCACGCCCTCCTGCGGAGCCGAGCCATGCGCGCCGCGGCCATAGATCGTGACGTCAACCGAATCCGAGTTGGACAGCGCATAGCCGGGCGTGTAGCCCAACTTGCCCGCCGGAAGACTCGCCGTGTCGTGCAGCGAGAGCGCGTAGTCGGGACGGGGAAAGCGGGTGAAGAGCCCGTCTTTGAGCATGGCGGCCGCGCCGCGGATGCGCTCCTCGGCGGGCTGTCCGACGAAGATGAACGTCCCATGCCAGCGGTCTTTGTTCCTCGCCAGCAGCGTCGCCGTGCCGATTCCTATCGCCATATGCAGATCGTGTCCACAGGCGTGCATCACGGGAACATCAGCTCCCGCGTCGTCTTTGGTCACGACGTGGCTGGCATAGTCGAGGCCGGTTTTCTCGGGGACCGGAAGGGCGTCAAGTTCGGCGCGAATCATGACCGTCGGGC
>DATFTE010000105.1:0-11604 GCA_035262225.1 Terriglobales bacterium | reverse complement strand
CGCACACTATCGGTGATCTGACGGGCAGCGTGATCGCCACCAGCGTAATCGGAGATCCCGATCCTTACTACGATGATTGCGGCAGCCCGACCCAGGTCGCGATGCTGGGCAAAAACATCGGCGACCTGCTGAATGCGAAGGCCATCACCTGGGGATGGTTCCAGGGCGGCTTCAAACCGACCCAGTCCTGGGACGGGAAGAATCCGGCGGTTTGCGGAGCGCAGAGCACGAACCTCGGCGGCGCCACGGTCGCCGACTACAGCGCCCACCACGAGCCCTTCGAGTACTATGCCTCGACGGCGAACCAGCACCATCTGCCGCCGAGTTCTACCGCCATGATTGGCTACACCGACCAGGCGAATCACCAATACGATCTAACCGACTTCTGGAACGCCGTGAACTCGGGCAATTTCCCGGCGGTCAGCTTCCTGAAGGCGAAGAAGGCGCAGGACGGGCACTCGGGATACTCCTCTCCTCTCGATGAGCAGATTTTCATCGTGAACACCATCAATGCGCTGCAGGCGCTGCCGGACTGGTCGAGCACCGTAGTGGTGATTGCTTATGACGACTCGGACGGCTGGTACGATCACCAGATGGGCCCGGTGGTGAAGCAGTCGGTGACCAGCGCCGACGCGCTCAGCGCTCCCGGAATGTGCGGCAGCACCAATACCGACGGCATTGCGGGCCGCTGCGGATACGGGCCGCGCTTGCCGCTGCTGGTGATATCGCCCTACTCCAAGGTCAACTACGTCGACAGCGCCCTCACCGATCAGTCCTCGATTCTGAAATTCGTCGAGGACAACTGGGGGACGGGCCGCATTGGCAGCCACTCCTACGACGATATTGCCGGGACCATTCAGAATTCCCTCGACTTTACCCATTTGCGCACCGACAAGCTGATCCTCGATCCCAACACGGGCGAAGTCGTGAAATAACTTTTCGCCCCGATGCAGTCACCCTTGGGCTGGCGGGTTGTAAACCGCCGGCCCGCATCTTTTGGAGCCACGGTGGAAATCCGTCACCGAGTGGAGTGATGGCCGTCACAGAAGGAGGTTTAAAGGGCCGCGTAAAAAAGAGAGGACGCGGGGGGTAAGGAAAAAGTGGTGAGCGAAAGCCCCGAAAATACATCCGTCAGCGATCCTTGGCGAGCCCTGGAAGATCTGAAGTCGAGGCGGCGCTACGAGCAACGCGGCATGCTGTTCCGCGAAGGGGAACGCTGCGCGGGAGTTTACCTGGTGGAGAAGGGCAATGTGCGCCTGCTGGTTCCCCTGCGCAGCAAGCAGCAGAAGGTTCTGGAGATGGCAGGGCCCGGAGCCGCGCTGGGACTGAGCGAAGCCATGAGCGGCACGCCGCACCGGCTCACAGCCGAAGCTGACCAGGTGGTAGAAGTGGCGTTCATCGAGCGCATGGCGCTGATGAAATTTCTGCGCAGGCATCACGATGTATGCCTGCAGTTGGTCGCGATACTCAGCGAAGACCTGCACGGGCTCTACCAGACGTTTCGCGCTCTGGTTCCGGCAGAACCCAAGAGCCACAAGAAGACTGCCTCGCGGCGAGTGCAATAGTCCCGGGCGCTCTCCCGCCCGGCACGCGTTTTCCTATGAATAAAGAGTAGCCGCCGGCTTGTCCCCGGCTGGGCCGAGCAGATGGTGCACCTAGTAGCCGCGTCCGTAGGTGCGCTGGTAGCCCGCGCGGTATCCGTCGGAATACTGCACGCGGTACTCGTCTTTATTTCCGTATTCGCGTGAGTAGCCGCGATCGGCATGGTTGCCGCCGCGGGGATTGGGATTGAACTGTTTTCCGCGGGCCCAGTCTTCCCGCCCGGCCACCGTGCCATCTTCCAGTCCATAGTTATATGCGACGTTTCCCCCGGGCCATCGGGCGCCTTCGGCGCGGTAGTCATCCCGATCGCCGTCTCCGCGTCGTCCCCAGCGATCGTTGAACGCCTGTTGGAAGCCCTGACGATATCCGTCCCGGTAGCCGTCCTGAAAAGCGGAGAAGGGGCCCATCCAGGGCTGGTATCCACGGCTGGCGTTGCGCCAGTCACGGCTCTGGAAGTCGTTGGGATCGTTCTCCCGGGCTTCATGCTGGCCATGACGAAGGCCATCCTGATATCCGTTCTGGAATCCGTATTGGTGGGCCTGCTGCGGATTGCCGCGACGGTAATAGTCATCGTCGTCGGCAAACGCGAGGCTGCTCGCCGCCAGGGTCACCGCTACCACAAAAGCCGCCAACTGCACGCGCACGATCTTTGGATTCGCCATAACGTCCTCCCGCCGGGTTCCTCCGATCCAGCTGCCCGGCTTCTGTCTAGGTCGGATGCGGCCGCCGCGGAGATGTGATGCTTGCAGAAAATCGAAATCGTGTTGTGCCCAACCTGAAGCCAAACTGAAGGCGAAATTTTCCGCAACTTTCTCCCGGACGCGGGGTTCGATGCGCGCGCAAGCGGAGCGGAAGGCGGGATGGTAGACTTTTGAGTTTTCTGGCGCGGAGAGGGCATCATGGAAATTCGACGTGTGGGAGTGATTGGCGCAGGGACCATGGGGAATGGCATTGCCCACGTGTTTGCGCGCTGCGGGTATCAGGTTGTGTTGTGTGACGTGGAACAGCGCCTTCTCGATCGCGGTCTGGCGGCGATGGAGAAGAATCTGGAGCGCGAAGTCGCGAAAGGAAAAATTACCGCCGACGACAAAGCGGCTGCGCTGAAACGAATTGAGCCGGTGCTCGACCGCGGCCGACTCAGAGATTGCGACTTCGTGGTAGAAGCCGCCACCGAGAAGTTCGAGATCAAGGCTGCCATCTTCCGTGACCTGGACGAGGTAGGCCGGCCGGAAATCATTCTCGCGACCAACACCTCCTCCATCTCGATTACCAGGATCGGAGCCCTAACCCGGCGTGCCGACAAAGTCATCGGCATGCATTTCTTCAATCCCGTACCCATGATGAAGCTGGTGGAAGTCATCCGTGGACTGGCGACTTCCGAGGAAACGTTCACCACCGTGCGTGACCTGGCGCTCAAGCTGGAGAAGACGCCGGTGGAGGTGAACGATGCGCCGGGCTTTGTCTCGAACCGGGTGCTGATGCCTCTGCTTAACGAGGCCATGTACGCTGTGATGGAGGGCGTGGCAACGCCCGAGGCCGTGGACGAAGTCTTCAAGCTGGGCATGGCGCATCCCATGGGCCCGCTAACGCTCGCGGATTTCATCGGGCTCGACGTCTGCCTCGATATCCTGCGCGTGCTGCAGGATGGGTTGGGCGATCCCAAGTACCGGCCCTGCCCGCTGCTGATCAGGATGGTGGACGCGGGATGGCTGGGACGCAAGAGCGGGAGGGGATTCTACCGGTACTGACCGACGATTTATTTCTAATTGTCCATTGGAGAGCATTCGAAAACGGCGATCCGTTCATTGGAAGTTGGCAATGAGAGACGTTCCGGTCTATCTGCTGGCTGCGTTGCTCGGCGTCTGCGCCGGCATTCTCGATGTCATGATCGGTGATCTGCTGCTGACCGCGCTGTTCGTGCTGGCTTCGACCATGCTGCTGGGAGTGCTGCGGCCGGAACGGCCATGGCGGTGGATCGTCGCGGTCGGCATTTTTGTTCCCCTGCTCCAGTTGCTGGCTTATCTCTTTCTTACCGAGAAACCCTATCGCGCGCAGATCTATGAGTCCTTCCTCGGGTTCCTGACCGGGACTGCCGGGGCGTACGGCGGAGCCGCGGGCAGAAGAGCCGTAGGAGAGATTCTTAAGCGCTGAGCGCCGCCTTGCGAGTGCCCGATTACGGCCGCCGGCTATGCCGGTGAAGCCGCCGGTGCGATTTTTTCTTCCCCGTGGAGTCGACGCAGGATCCCTTCTGTGACCTGGCGGGATCGCGCAAGGACCCAAAGAGCCTCTCCTCTATGAGAGCAGCCATCAATTGCGGGCAAATGAAGTGATCGAGGGAAATGGTCAAATTGGCTCGACGAATATCCTGCGGCCCGTGAGCCGCTGGTGCGGCACCAGGGCCCCGGCTAACCGGAAAGATACTTCCGCTTCCACAGCCAGCGAGGGTATGCTTCGAGGATGGGAGTTTCTGTCTCGCTGCTGGCGAGCGGCAGCCGGGGAAACAGCGCGATCATTGCCAGCGCGCGCACGAAAATTCTGCTGGACGCCGGCATCTCATGTCGTGAGACCTTCAAGCGCATGAAGATGCTGGGCGAGGATCCACACTCGCTTTCCGCCATCCTGATTACCCACGAGCATTCCGACCACATTTGTGGCCTGGGAGTGCTGGCGCGCAAGTTGAGCATCCCGGTCTTCATGACCGGCGCGACCCATCAGGCTTGGGCGCGGGCGGCGCGCGACGCGGACGGCGAGGCCCCGGAAGTACCGAAACTCGAACTGTTCCGTTCCGGCAGCCGCTTTCAGATCGGCGATGTGGACATAACTCCGTTCACCATCCCCCACGATGCCGTCGACCCGGTAGGCTTCACCTTCCGTGCCCAAGGAATTAAGGTCGGGTTTGTCATCGATCTGGGCCGTATGCTGGAGAACGTGAAAGACAACCTGCGTCGCTGCGACCTGCTGGTCCTGGAGTCCAACCATGATATTGAGAGACTCAGAATCGGGCCTTATCCCTGGTCGGTCAAACAGCGCGTGGGAAGCCCTACTGGACACCTTTCCAATAAGAAGCTCGCGGAATTTTTAAGCGCCGATTATGATGGATATGCATCATATATTGTCTTGGCGCATTTGTCTGAGCTGAACAACCACCCTGAGATCGCTCGCAGGGAGGCGGAGGATGCGCTCGGTTCCCGGCGGACGTTGCTGGGAAACCGGCTGATGCTGGCGGGTCAAGCCGAACCGCTGGAGGCGATCCGACTGTAGCGGTATGAGTGAGTGCGTTGATCCCATTGTCGGCAAGATACTGGCCGGCTGGCGTTACGATATTTCCGGTCTCGCGCCCGAGATGCGCGGAGACTACGATGAGCACTTCGCCGCCTGCGAACACTGCCAGTCGCGGCAGAAAATCCATCGCGCCATTGATGTTTCCCTGATCGTTCTGGCGTCGGTGTCGGCGGTGATTTTCTTGCTCGCCTTCGGCGTCATCCGCCACTTTGGTCCCGCCCACGCTTTCTGGCTGGAGATCGCCGCCTTGACCGGATTTGCGCTCTCTGCGCTCATCTGGCTCGCGGTAGCGATTGCCACACCCGCTCCCACGGCGGTGGTCGACGTCGCCAAGATCGGCGCGCGCCACGTGCATGATCACCTGCCGGCGGAAATTCGCGAACGGCTTCCGGAAGAGCTGCGATTGAAGATTACCGGTTCTTGAAGTTCCTGCTTGTTGCTCATCGCGGTACCCCTTTCCAACATCCTTCGTTGCTTGCGCAGGACTCAGGCAGAATTCCTCAAGTGGATTCCGCGGTGCGAGTATTGCGGACGGTTCAGGTGGCTCTCCTGGTCAGCATCCTGTTGTATCTGGTGCTGGCCATGCGCCTGCCCACGCCCACGCTCGCCTCCCCGGCGCCGGTCACGCTCGCGGCTCTCGGGTTTCTGTCCGTGATGAATGTGGGAATCATCTTTGTGTTGCGCAGAGTTTTCGTGAGGCGATCTGCAGTGATGTTAGGAAACAACCCGGAAGACCCCCTGGCGCTGATGCAATGGCGAGCCGGGCACATTGCCACTTATGCGGTCGCCGAGTCAATCGCTGTGTTCGGACTGATTCTGCGCTTTGTGGGCTTTACCCTGCCCCAAGTGGGGCCCTTCTTCCTCGCCGGCTTTGTTTTGCTCCTGTTCCTTGGACCACGTCGGCCCGTGAATGCGATAGGCTAGTGATGGGGAGGCATTGTGTCGATCGACGGTCCGGAGGAGATGGAAGGCATGCGCGCGGCGGGCTGGGTGGTGCGTCGCGTGATCGACGCCATGATGGAGAAAGTGCGGCCGGGAGTGACCACCAAGGAGCTTGACGAAGTGGGTGCTGCCGTCATGCGTGAGCATGGTGCGCAGTCGGCTCCGGCGCTGGTTTATAACTTTCCCGGCGCCAACTGCATCAGCCTGAACGAAGAAGCGGTGCATGGCATCCCCAGCGACCGCCAGGTGCAGGAAGGAGACCTGCTCAAACTGGATGTAACCGTGGAGAAGAACGGTTTTATGGCCGATGCCGCGGTCACCGTGGCGGTCGGCCAGGTGTCAGACAGTAATCAGGAGCTGATTGCCTGCGCCGAGCGGGCCTTCCAGAAAGCGATGCTGGTGGCGCGTGCAGGCTTTCGGGTGTCCGACATCGGGCGAGCGGTCGAAAAAGAGGTGCGCCGCAGCGGTTTCTCCGTGATTCGCGATCTGGGCGGCCACGGCATTGGACGCACGATTCATGAAGACCCGCGCGTTCCCAACTACGCCGATCCCGCTGCCAATCAGATTCTCACCGAAGGCCTGGTCATCACTGTCGAGCCGATCATTGCCGCCGGATCAGGCCGAGCCATGGTGGCCAAGGATGGATGGACGGTGCTCACGGCCGACCACCGTCCTTCGGCGCACTACGAACATACGCTGGTCATTACCAGGCGAGCGCCGATTCTGCTGACGGCGGCTGCGTAGCGTCTTCCTGGACTGCCTCTCGCAGCTCCGCTGTGTCTTGTCTGTGCCGCCACAGTGTTGCGTGCTCAGGAAGAAGACCCAGCCCATCTGCGCCTCTGGGGAAGCCAGGTTTGATCGGACCTCACTTGATGTGGCAGCTGGCCAGGCCGCGCTTTTCCAGGTACTGCTGGTGGTAGTCCTCGGCTGCGTAGAAAGGAGCTTGGGGAACGATCTGAGTCACAATCGGTTTCCGGTAGGCTCCGGATTTCTCCCGCTTCTGTTTCGAAGTTTTCGCTGCCTGTTCCTGTTCAGGCGAAGTGAAGAAGATGGCGGAACGGTATTGCGTTCCCCAGTCAGGACCTTGACGGTTCAGCTGGGTGGGATCGTGGTTCTCCCAGAAGATATCGAGCAACTGGTCGTAAGAGACCCGCGCCGGATCATATTCGATCTCGACAGCCTCCGCGTGACCGGTGCCGTCGGTACAGACCTCCTTGTAGGTCGGGTTGGCGGTGTGTCCGCCGATGTAGCCGACGCGCGTGCTGACCACGCCGGGAACCTGCCGGAAGGTGGCTTCCACTCCCCAGAAACATCCGGCCGCGAAGATTGCTTTCGCCATGATGAACTCCATTCTTGAGATGCAAATATTAGATGATTCCGGGGCGGAAAGGTGGCGAAGCCGGAGCTTGGGTCCGGAGGTAACCTGGGTCGGATTCTGACGGTTGACCCGCCCCGGCTTTCAGGTTAGAGTCCAAATGCGAAGGGTACCCCCGCCCCGCCCGAGGACTTCAGTGCTTTCCAGCCACCAGCGCCCTCATCTTGCGCGGATTTGTGCCTTGGCGGTGGTGTGTTTGCTGGCGCCTGTCGCCCTGGCGGCCAGCCCGGGATTTGCCGCGCCTGATCGGGTCGGCTTCACCGTGGGCGACCAGTGGGAGCCCGCAATCGCGGCCGACGGCTACAGTCACGTCTACGTGTTGTATCCGCAATATGGCCCGGTACCGGATTGCCCAGCGTGCTTTGAACCGACCATGACGCTGGTGGTGAGCGACAACGGCGGCTTTACATGGCAGACGCCGCGCGCGATTATCCCGCCTACCTCCGGACAGTTCGATCCCCAGATTGCCATAGACCCAATCGATCACCGGACCGTGTATGCGGCCTGGCTGCAGAACAAGAAAACGGACGTGATGGTTGCCAAGTCGGTGGATTTCGGCCAAAGCTGGTCGCTGGTAATCGCCAACAAGGGGGAAGATGCCGACAAGCCTACCTTGGCGGTCCGCGGCGCTGATGTTTATGTGGCCTTCAACCGCGATCGCCGGCTCTGGGTGGCAGCGTCGCACGATGGTGGCGTGACGTTTCTGTCGTCGAGACTGTCGGTTCCCGGAAAGCCCGACTGGTCTTTGCCGAGCGGCGGGACGATCGATCCTGCCGGCAATGTTTATTTCTCCTGGGCAAGCTACACCCATACCCACTCCAAAACGCGGGTTAATTTGTACGTGACCCGCTCCACGGATGGAGCCAAGAACTGGACGAACGCTCTGCTGGATATTTCCGGCGCCGCGCCGGATTGCGCGCCGTACAAGTGCGGCTGGGCCTATCTGGGGGCGCAGATCACGATCGCTTCGGATGCGTCAGGGACGCTCTATGCCCTGTGGAACTCAGCCGCGGTAGACAAGAATCCGGAGCGGATTTATTTTTCATCGTCGACCACCGGGGGCGTCACCTGGTCTCCCAAGGTGGACTTGTCTTCGGCTCCGGATGGCACCGAGCATGCCTTTCCCGCGCTGGCGGCGGGGACGGCGGGCGATGTGCGCGTCGGCTGGATGGATACACGCAACCACCCGCTGTGGAATACCTATTACCGCAGCTCGACCAACGGCGGCGCAACCTGGTCCGCGGTCACCCAGCTCTCGCGCGCAGCGAGCGGCTACAGCTATATCAAGTCCGCCGGGTTCAGCTTTCCCTTCGGCGATTATTTCGGCATGGCGATTGACGGCCGCGGCCAGACCCACGTGGTGTGGGGGCAAGGCCTGAACTTCGATTCGCCCGGTTCCATCTGGTACACCAACGGACGCTAAAACCGTTCCCGGCTCCGGATCTGAGATTTTCCTTTTCTGCGTCCTCTCTCCGGCATACCATGGCGGACCAAACGTCCGCTGGAGGGAGGGTGTATGCAAATTCTCGGCATCCGGATTTTGCCGGTTGTGGTGGCGGCTATCGCCTGCATGATTCTCGGTTTCCTCTGGTACTCTCCCGTGCTTTTCGCCAAGCCGTGGATGGTCCTGATGGGTTACGATCCCAACGACAAGGCCAGGCTGGACGAAATGCGCAAGAGCGCCGGGAAAACCTATACGCTGGCATTTATCGCAAGCCTGATATCTGCCTTCGTGTTGGCCAAGATCATTGCTTTGACAACGGTCCAAACAGCCTTCTACGGGATGAAAGTGGCCTTCGCCGTCTGGCTGGGATTTGTGACCACGGTGCAGTTGACGGGAGCTCTGTTCAGCAAGCAGCCCACCAATCTGTACCTGATCAATACTGGCTATCAGTTAGTGTGTTACCTGGTGATGGGCGCGATTCTGGCTGCGTGGAGATAGTCACGGCGATTCGATCGACGACCGACTCGCGTATATCTTCGATCGCCTTTCGTCCCTGGTACCACTTGATGACGAAGAATGCATGCACGCCAAAGGCACAGATGGAAAACAGAAGCGTCAGCGCGAGGCCGCCACGAAGAAGTATTTGGCGCAATTCCGACTTTCAGCGAGTAAACCGGCGCGGCGGTGCTGCTCCGCCACCGCGTGTTCCTGGTTGGTTTGTCCCGCGCCACACGTTAAGTATTTCCACGACTCCAAGGGAGCGGGCAAGTATAGCCTGAAGCCGGAAGGCTCGAACCATCACCTAGTCGGCGAGCAGCCCGCCTGTAAGTTCGGCCAGCCGCGCCACGCTGTGTTCCGTGCACCAGGTGTCGAGTTCAGCCACAATCTTTTCGGTGGCGACCGGATCCCAGTAGCTTGCCGTTCCAATCTGTACAGCGGTGGCTCCGGCCAGCATGAACTCGATAATGTCGACTGCAGCGGAAATGCCGCCCATGCCGATGACCGGGATGCGCGCGGCTTTCGAGGCGTCGTAGACCATGCGCAAGGCGATGGGCTTGATGGCGGGTCCGGAAAGGCCGGCGGTGACGTTGGCGATGCGCGGCTTGCGGGATTCGGCGTCGATTGCCATGGCCACGAAAGTATTGACCAGAGAGAGGGCGTCCGCGCCGGCGTCTTCGGCCACGCGCGCCATCTGCGCGATGCTGGTCACATTGGGTGACAGCTTGACGATCAGCGGCCGCTCGGTGTTGCGGCGTGCCAGGCGGACCACGTCGTCGAGCATGCGCGGATCGCTGCCAAACTGGATGCCGCCCTGCGCCGTGTTGGGGCAGGAAACATTCAGCTCATAGGCGGCGATCCCGTCAGCTTCGTTCAGAATCTGAATGGTGCGTTCGTAGTCTTCGCGCGTGTATCCAAACACGTTGGCCAGCACCACGATATTCTTCAGCTCCCGCAACCTGGGCAATTTTTCCTCGATGAAAGCCCGCGCGCCGATATTCTGGAGGCCGATGGCATTGAGCATGCCGGCCGCGGTTTCGAACAGGCGAGGAGGAGGATTGCCGGCCATCGGTTCTTTGGACAAGCCTTTCACCACGAAGCCGCCCAGTCGCTCGAGATGGACGACATCTTCGAACTCGACGCCGTAGCCGAAGGTCCCACTGGCGGCGATAACCGGGTTCTTGAGTTCGATCCCGGCGAAGGACACACGCAGATCAGGTCTGGCCGAAAGAGGCGGGTTGGGTGTCATCGCGTGCCTCGTTGCTCGGCCACCAGTCCTGCCGGCGTGAACCGATCCCGAGAAAGCGGACGCGAGGAGTTGTCGGCGCGATGGACGGAAGCCAACGCCTCGGTCAGAACCCTCCCACTGGCGCTGGCCGGCGCATTTATGCCCAGCAACGAAGCCAGAGTTACAGCCAGGTCCACCGGTTCGGCACGGGTGTGGTAAGTCCCCGCCTGGAATGGCAACCCGTAAAGCGCCAGCGGCACATGCCGGTCGTAGGTGTAAGCTGTCGCATGGTCGGTGCCGCTGGGGGCTCCGACAGAAAATGGTGCCGGAACACCTATGACGTACCACCCTCCTTCGGGGGAGTAACTGTGTTCGTATCTCAGGCCTTCTTCGGTGCCGGGAACGTCTCCCCTGGCCAGCTGCGATTTCGTATAAAATCCGCGCAGCCCGGCCTGTTTCATGGCTTCACCCACCAGGCGCTCGCCATCTGCTTCCTTGATTTTCGCTGCGGCGAAGGCATCTTCATTGATCCAGGCGAGCGGGTAGTCGAAGGCGCGCACGTAGTCGGTCGTTCGTCCGGGAGAAAGTCGGGCCGAGAGGATAGCATTGAATTGCGCGCGCATCTTCTCGGGAGAAACGCCAGCGGCGGGAATACGAAACCTTTCCGCGACGGAGGGAAGGGGAGCGACGCCATGGTCGGCGGACAAAGCAATCCAGATGTTCGCCAGGCCCACCTGATGTCCGAGGAAGTCAAAGAAGGCGGCCAGCTGGCGATCCGTTTCGAGGGCCATGGCGTGCATCTCGGGTGAATCAGGTCCGACCTGGTGCCCGAGGATGTCGTTGGCTGACAGGCTGATGGCCAGCAGGTCGGTGCCCGGGCCGCTGCCGACTTTTTCATACGTAATCAGTTCGCGTGCGAACTCAAACTGATAATCATTGGCAAACGGCGTCGATCCGACGATCTCGTAGAATCCCGCCGGAGAACCGTCTTTTCCCTGGCGCGGAGCGGTCGTGCGCAGCACATTGCCGTCGCTGTCCTTCCACTCTCTGTTGAGATACTTCTCCGCTCGCTGGCTGTCGTTGAAATCCTGCGCCCACTTCGGCAGCTCGCTGCGGTAGTAGCTGGAGGTGATCCAGGCGCCGGACTTGTGATCGATCCAGTAGGCCCCGTCGGCGGAAAAACCTCCGGGCAGAATGGCGGCCCGGTCCTTCAGCGCGATGGCGAAGACGCGG
>DATFTE010000104.1:0-5113 GCA_035262225.1 Terriglobales bacterium | reverse complement strand
CAGCAGGTGGTTACCGGCCACCAAACGCAGACTGTGACCAATGCGCAGGGCCAGCCACTGCTCGATGCGCAGGGTAACCCGATCACCCGCAGCGTGCCCATTGTCGAGACCATAGGGATGCCGGTCGACATGGCCACGGCCAAGCAGTCGCTCACGCCGCTGCGCGCACGCCTGATCGAGGAGATGTCGGAAGCCGACATGAAGTCGAGCCG
Source organism: Terriglobales bacterium (assembly GCA_035262225.1). Classification (GTDB taxonomy): domain Bacteria; phylum Acidobacteriota; class Terriglobia; order Terriglobales; family Acidobacteriaceae; genus DATFTE01. Next base: position 4,901 of record DATFTE010000104.1, on the reverse strand, counting down.
CGGGCTGAAGGCGCTCGATACGGTGTTGGAAGGACCGGATTACCTGCCTGCCTCGGTCGCCGACAAGAAGCTCGGCGCCATCAAGGCCCTGCTGCGCGAGAAGGGAGTCAACGACCGCACCAAATATTTTGCCGAGCAGGCGCTCACCGCGCTCGATCCGCTGATCGACAAGGCGGTAGCTACCGGCGGGCCGAAAGCCACTCAGGCCCTGCAGGAGGGCCGCCTCTTCACCAAGGCCAAATACGCCACCAGACAGACATTGAAGGAGCTACCCGAGGAGCCGATCGGCGTATTCCAGAAACTCACCCGGCCGGGTGATGCAGGCATCAACCTGCTGCGCGACGTGCAGACGCATGCGCCCGACGCCATGCCCGCAGTCGGCCGTGCCTACATGCAGGGGCTGTTTGATACCGCATTGGGAGAGGCCGGTAAACCGCCGAACACCAAGCTTGCCATCTCCAACTGGGCGAAGCTGGGAGATGCGACTAAGAAAATTCTCTTCTCGGCCGACCAGATCAAGTCGATCGATCGCTTTCTGAAGCTGTCCGATATAGAAGCGTCGGTGCCTTCCACCGCATCGGCCGCACCGCGCAACTGGCTGGGAAGCCTCGCCGTCAACGTATTGCCGGAAACGCTGATGATGGGGGCCGGACACCTCGCCCACTACCCGAAGCTGGGCGTCGAGGCGGGGCTTGGGTATGCCGGATTGCGCGGCATCTGGGCCCTGGGGTCACGCGGGATGGCGAACCTGCTGTGGAATCCTGCCAACGCCCGCATGGTGACCGAAGGCATTCGGTTGCCCAGCATGCCGGGAGCCATCGGGGCCACTACCGCCAAAGGCGCGATCGAGTATGCGCGCGGCGGCACCATCCTCGATCGCCAGCCCTCGCGCCAGCAGGTCCTCAATTCGCTGCGCGGCTATGCCGACGGCGGCGTGGCCGATGACGGCACGATCTACCTGGGCGACCGGCCGGGCGAATTCTACAATCGGCTGCAGTTGGGGCCGCGCGTCCAGGCCATCCGCAGCACCAACCGGCCGATGGGCACCATCCAGTCGGAGCCGCCGGTGATGCCGGTCGGGCCCAGCCTGAAGGATGTCCAGATCGGCGCTCAGCAAGGTGCGTCCGACTGGGCGCGCATGCTCTTCAAACCGAGCGAGGCCATCTATGGACGGGTGCCATTGGCGAGCGGTAAGACGCTCTCCGAAGCTGCCACCGGGATGGTCGGGCCCGATCCGCGCGAGGTGGAGGCGCGGCAGTCCCCCACAAGCCAGGGTCTGCAATTCCTGGGGCGCATGCCGTTCGACATCCCGCGCTACGGCATGATGACGGCGGCGGCGGGCGGCAACCCGATGCTGGGCATGGCGGCGGCCGATGCCCTCGGCGCCGAAACGCCCTGGGGCGCGGTCAAGCAGGGTGCAACGGGCGCCGCCATGGGCAAGGGAATGGAGTTGGGTATGCACGGCCTGGCGCAGGTGCCCGGCTATGTGCGCGAGAACGTGCTGCCCGGCCTGCGCGATGTGATCTCCAGCCGCCCGGCTACCACGTTCGCGCGCGAGCAGCTGGAGGCCGTGCCCGGCCGCGTCACCGGCCACCTCCCGGGCATGACCGACCTGCCGTTCAACGAACGTGACTACTTCACGCGCCAGGCCATGGGTGCCTTTGAAGATCCGCGAGGGCGCGATATATTGCAGGCCGCCACCGGTCTCCCCACGGCCCCTATGGAGCCGATGATCGGCAGCTTCAAGGAACCCGGCAAGCCCTGGGACGTGAACCCGGGCCGGTCGCTCGCGGCCGAGGTGCCGGTCGAATGGACGCCGAAAGAAGGCGGCGGCTTCACGCCCAGGCTTCCGGCCGATGTGCAGGCCAACCTGCGGGGTACGGCGGGCGTGCATGGCGCCATGCTGGGACAGGCGGGCGTCGGGATTCCGGCGCTGGTGCCGCAGAAGGCGGGTAGAAGCTTCCGTATGGAACTGCCGGAGACGCCGCCGCTCACACCTGAGGCCATGACGACGCTGTCGAAGACCTACCCCGAGTATGCGATGGCGCACACCGGGACTGGCATCGAGGCGCTCGACATCTCCGACCTCAACCTCAGCCCGCTGCAGCGCGCCAACGCCGCCAAGATCGTCAACGCAGCCAAGACCATCAACGCCGACAATATCGGCGACTATATCGACTACAGCGATGCCTGGGCTAAAAAGCCGGGGTCGGGCGAGGTCACGCGGCAGATGCTGGGCTATATCGACGCCATGAAGCCGGAGCAGCAGGCGGCGCTCGATCAGGCGGTACGGCAACCGGCTGGCGATCTCTACAAGCTCTATGAGCAGACGGCCCAGTCGAAGAAGCTGCCAGTGCGGCGCGACCTGATGAACCTGCTCACCGTCATGCGCGACAAGGGAATCCCCGGCGTGCGCGAGGGGATTAAGAGCGGGGCGTTTCTGCCGGGTCTGGTGGGGGCGGTGCTGCTGCCTTCTCTTTTTCGAGGAACTTCCGAGCCTTCCGGTCAAGCCGGTCCCATATAGTAGCGGGTGCCCAGGCCCAGCCGGTCAGCTGGTAGATGCCGGTCACGCGCTCGCCGTTGTTGCGGGTGAACTGGATCTGGGCGAACTCGCCGTTGTAGCTGATGTCGGTGACAACCGGCTGGTGCTGGCGCACGTTGGCCTGCTGCTTCTTCTCGACCTTGGCCTCATGCTCCGCCATCTCGCGGGCGCGCTCCTCGGGGTGGTCGGCCAGATAGTGGATGCGGGCCCGGCCGCGCTTCTGGGCGTCGTCGATCTCCTGCTCGGTCAGCTTGCGTCTAGGCATCAATCCTTCCTCAGAACGGGGGCTGGTCCCGGCGGTGAATCGGCCTCGGGCCGCTCGGCGGGCCGACGCGGATGCAGGCTTCGCAGATCAGGGCTGTTACCAGCCCAACGCCACCGATAAAAAGCAGTGGTGGACAGAAGCAGCCCACGATCAGGGTTATCAATGCAGCCAATGCGATCATCCCAACTATATTGACGCCCTGGCACTACCGCTCGCTACTGTCGAGAGGTGAAATCACTTGTCTTCCAGCTTGGAGAGCCGTTTGTCGTGCTCCGCCAAGTTTTTGAAGAACTGTTTCAGATCGCCTTCGATTACTTCGATCCTGCGTTCGAGGGAATTGAAGAGCCGGAAGTTCAGGACCAGGGCGGTGACCGCAACGATGACGGAGCCGCCCGCGGCCACCATCGCCACCGTTACCGTATCACTCATCTGTTACCGCCACGCCTTGATCTCCAGGGCCTCGACCTTCTTCTCTAATGCCGCGAGACGCTCTTCGATCTTGTCCAGGCGCTTTTCAATGCGGTCCAGTCTCGGCAGTATGCCGTCTCTCAGATCATCGATTCTCTTCCCCAGCGGTCGGGTCACCACCAAGTACATACCGCCCAGGAAAGCCGCCATGGAGGCGAACAGGGCAGCGAGGCTTGGGATGGTCTGGGGATTCATACCCTAAATTAATATTCGCATTAATCTATTGACACAGCAAGGCTTTCCAGGCGTATCCCAAACCTGATAGGCTGAGCGCGTTATGGCGGTCCAAAACCTCACCCCGTTTTCCACCGTCGCCCTGTTGCTCAACACGCCGACGCAACTGCTGGTCCCCGGCGGCGGGAACTGCTACTACACCATCATCAACCTGGGCACCGGCAACCTGTATATTTCCAAATTGAACACCGTCGGGGCCAACGCCACCTCGATGAAGATCCCGGCCAATCAGCCCATGCTCTCACTGCCGGTCTTCGGGCCGACGGGATTGTGGGTGTCGGCGGATGTGGCGGGGTCGATCAGTGTGGCGGTGATCCCGCGGGCCTGAACCTGTGCGGCTACTCGTACGGCCAGCGCCCTGAATTGGCCCATAAGAAACTTGTGATCCAATTCGCACTCTATGTCATCCAGCTTGGACGCCAACTCGGGCTCAGGAGGAGGCATCCCATTCTGAACTTCTTCCCGCTTGAGAAACTCCAGCGCAGCCTGTGACAGCTGGTCTTCAATTGTTATGCCGGGAAGTCTTCTGCACAATTCCTGCAGATCTTTCCACATCGGCATAGGGATACCTACTGGTACGCCATTGATCTTGACCTTCATTATTTCCTGCTTACGTTTCGGCATGAATCACCTCCAAGTCATTCATTTCTTCTTCAACTCCCGCGCCACCTGCAGAATGCCGCGGGCCGCGGAGTGCAGCATCCTGAGGCGCACCGCATCCGGGTCGACCGAGCCGTGCTTGGACCGCTTGCCCAGGCCCTGGGTGATGTAGCGCCGCACCAGATCGCCCACCGAGTAGCCGGGCACGACGGAAGACACGGCGGCCGCCTCCTGGCGCAGGGCCGTGTAATCCGCTTCCGAGATGAGCACGTTCAACGGGTGCCGGTTCTGTGCGATGAGTTGAGGACGGCCGCGCATAAAGATATTTTCGCTTACACTTTTACGCCGCTCAAGCGCTAAAGTGGCCTGCATGGCGGAAAGTTATTTCGAGCAGCATTTCGACTCACTGCCAGCCAGCGTACAGCACACCGTGCGCGAGCACCTGCTGCGTCTCGCCGGGGGCGATCCCGACGCCCTCTGCCGCGAGAGCTTTCTGCCGTTCGTCCGGCGCGTCTGGCCCGAGTTCATCCACGGGCGCCACCACGACGTGATGGCCGACGCTTTCGAGCGCATCGAGAAGGGGTCGCTCAAGCGGTGCATCATCAACATGCCGCCGCGCTCGACCAAGAGTAAGTTCACCAGCGTGCTGTTTCCGGCGTGGTTCCTCGGCCGCCACCCGCACAAGAAGATTTTCGAGGGGTCGCACTCGGTCTCGCTGGCCATGGATTTCGGGCGCGAGCTTCGCAACCTGGTGGCCGGTGAACTCTACCAGTCGGTCTTCCCCGGCCTGCG
>DATFTE010000103.1:0-2469 GCA_035262225.1 Terriglobales bacterium | reverse complement strand
TCGACGAAGAAGCTGGCCAGAAACCAGGTGAGCGCGTGCAGCGACCAGATCACAAACGCGGAAAGCCCAAGCAGATGCGGGTCATATTCCGCTGCGGGCCCGTTGCGAAGAGCGGAATCGAGCGTATCCATCGCCCAGGTCGTAACGGAGCGCGAATACCAATAGGTCAGCCCGCCGACGGCCAAGATCGCTTCGAGCATGCCGCTCAAGATGGCGGCGGGCACCCAGGGGACGGTTTCCTCCGGGATGGCGGCGCGGCAGCAAAGACAGTGCGATTCCAGGGACCACTTTCCACATAGGCAAGCTGCACCCGGACCGAAGGGGTCCACGAGCGCCCAGGACGCCTTTCTTCAGTCTGAACCGGTCCGCGCGCCGCGGCGCGGGCCTGTGGCCAAGTAGTGAGTAATCAGTAGGTCGCAGCGGCTTTCGCGGGGGTGGGCGAACTGTTAGCGTGAAATATTGACAGCCCGTAGGGGTGCGAGTGCGGTTGTCTGCGCTCGCGCACCGGGGAGAGGCCTTGCAGATCGTCAGCGGCGGCGCCACCGACGTGGGGATGGTGCGCACCAACAACGAAGACAGCTACCAGGTCGTGGCGGCGCTGAACCTGTTCGTGTTGGCCGACGGCATGGGCGGCGAGGCGCATGGCGAGGTGGCGAGTTCTCTGGCCGTGGAGACGGTGGTAAAGCATTGCCTGGAAGGCCAGGAGAACCCCAGCGCACCGCTGCGGGGAGAAGCGAAACCAGGGCTATCGGAAAAAAGCCGACGGCTGGCCAGTGCGGTGCATCTCGCAAACGAGAAGGTGTTCGCCTCGGCAGCGCAGAACTCGGAACAGCGCGGCATGGGTGCCACGATGACCGCGGCCTGGATCGACGGCATGAATTTGAGCGTCGCGCACGTCGGGGACAGCCGCGTGTATCTGCTGCGCACCGGCGTGCTGCAGCAGTTGACAAGCGATCATTCATTGGTGGCGGAGCAGGTGCGGCGCGGGATTTTGACCGCGAGCGAAGCCGAGTCCAGCACCATGCAGAACGTCCTGTTGCGCGCCCTGGGGACGCAGCCGGAAGTGGAAGTGGACATCGAGCAGGTGGGTCTGTTTCCGAACGATGTGCTGCTGCTGTGTTCGGATGGGCTTACGCGCATGGTGACCGAGCCCGAGATCGCCGGGGCGCTGCAGTCCGAACCCGATCCGCAAAAAGCCTCGGAAAAGCTGATCAAGCTGGCGAATGAAGGCGGCGGCGTGGACAACGTGACCACCATCGTGGTTGCCGTGAAGCCCGAAGCGAAGGGCTGGTTTTCCTGGTTGCGCCGCGGGACGAACAAATCCGTGGGCGGGAACGGCACCGCCGGAGGGCATTGAAATGGCGAAACTCTCGCTGATGTTTGAGAACAAGCTGGTGAAAGAGGTGCCGATCGGCGCCAAGCCGGTGCGCATCGGGCGTTCGCCGGACAACGACCTGGTGGTGGACAACCTGGCCGTGTCGAACGATCACGCGCGCGTGTACTTCGAGTCCGGGCGGCTGGTGGTCGAAGACCGCGGCAGCTTGAACGGCACGTTCGTGAACGATCTGCGCGTCGAGCGGGCTACGCTGCACGACGGGGACTCGATCTGGATCGGCAAGCACCACATCAAGGTGGATGCCATTGCCGATGCGCCGCTGCCCTATCAGTCGCCGAAGAAGGCGTCAGCGCCGATGATCAACGAGACCATGGTGCTGGACACCAAGGTGCGCCGCGAGATGCTGCAACAGGCCGCCGCGATGGGCGAGAGGACGCAGTTTGCTTCCGACCGGATCAAGGTGCCGACGATTGTGGTGCTTTCCGGAAAGACCGACGCCAAGGAATACATCCTGACCAACAGGCTGACCACCATCGGCAAATCGGCGATGGCAACCATCAAGCTGAAAGGCTGGTTCAAGCCGGCCATGGCCGCGCAGATCAACCAACGCGACGACGGGTACTACGTGGGGTCGGGCGCGAAGATTCCCGCCGTGAACGGGGTAGCGATCGGCGGGCCGACGAAATTGAACGACGGCGATCTGATTGAAGTGGCGGGGATCCGCGTGAACTTCATTGTCCGCGAGTAGGCGCAAGCGGCCTTAGCTCCACCGGAGCGGGAAGAAAGAAAGAGAGCGGTGAGGACGGGACTTACTGGCACCGAATTGGGACCAACAACAAGGCACCATGTCTGTCGGCATTCGGCGGACCTGCGGACCCGTGAGGCGTAGTCATAACGGGCTCAAAATAGCGGAAAAAATCAAGGGAAGCCTGCCCTGCGGGGCCTTCCACTCCTGCGAAGTGCCGAATCGAAATGGCTGAAGCGACGCTGAAGTGGTTCCGAGGACGCGGGTTTGGCGCGTATGAGCTGCTGCTCAAGTGGTGGCAGCACCGCGTATCGTTTCTGGTCAGCCTGGGGATCACCTGCCTGGCGCTGCTGGTGTACTTCTTCTCCTTCTTCGGAGAAAGCACCAG
>DATFTE010000102.1:0-4787 GCA_035262225.1 Terriglobales bacterium | reverse complement strand
TCTTCTCCATCGCCAGCATCTTCGCTCCCGCCTCCTCAAAGCGCCGGGCGGCTTCGGCGGCGTCGTTGAAGCTGGGAGCGTTGTCGCCAAAATTCGTCTGCGCTTTCTTCTTTGCCGCGTCGAGATAAGCAGAAATTTCCTTCCCGTACTCTTCGTAGTCGTAAGGCAGCACGTCGGCATCGGCCATGCGGATCACCTCCAGGCCGTAGATGCGCGCCATCTCCTGTTCGTAGGTAAAGTCCGGATCGGCGAACTTCTTGAACCAGTTGAAATTGTCGAACACTGAGTGATAGACGCCGTAGCTTCCGCTGGAGCTGACATCGGTCGAAGGCACGCCTAGGTGCTGCAGGAACACGGTGTAGTCGGAGCCGCTCCCCAGGTCGCCGACTGGCGCGTCGGGTTTCGATTGCGCCACCGGCGCGCGTCGTGTATCTCCGTTCGTTTCGCCCTGGCTGTTGCTATCGCCGTTCGGTTGGCCGGTCTTAAGCCACGCGTCATAGACCGTGCCACCTTTGGGCGAGGGCACGGCCCGGGCTACGTCACGGATAAATTGCTTCAGGCTGGGCACCGACGAGGCGCCGAACTTTGTGCCCGACACGGCGACGTCCATATTGAAATAAGCCGGCGAGTTCGCGAGATCGCCGGCATGCTGCTCGCCCCACTCGGTCGAGCCCATCAGGCCCAGCTCCTCCGCATCCCAACTGGCGAAGACGATGCTGCGCTTGGGCTTCCATCCGTTCTTGAGCAACTCGCCCACGCCGTGGACGCTCTCGAGCATGGCGGCGGTGCCGCTATTAGGATCGACCGCGCCGTAAACCCATGCATCGCGATGATTTCCTGCCACCACCCACTCGTCAGGAAACTCCGTGCCGCGCACGCGTCCGGTTACATCCCACACCGTGCGGTACTCGTAATCCTGCTTGAGATGCATCTTCACCTTCACCGGACCCGGACCCAGGTGATAAGTGAATGGCAACGAACCTTGCCAGTCGCGCGGCGAATCAGGGCCGCCGAGGTGTTCGAGAATCGGCGAAGCATCGGAGTAGGAAAGCGGGGTAGTGGGAATTTTCGGCATCTGTGCCGATTGCTCGGGGGGAGTGCGCTTGGAATCAGGGAGCGAAGGCAGCGAGGCGACGCCGGGGGTGGTGGGATCGCCGGGAAATTCAAACATATAGCCAATCGATCCGCGCTGCGCGCCGCTGTCGGGACGCCACGGTCCCTGGGGATACTTGTCGCCGCGGCGCCAGCCGTCGTCAGCGGGATCGGAATAAATAATCACGCCGGCGGCTCCATGTTCTTGCGCCACAAAGGCCTTGACCCCACGGAAGTTCTGCCCGTAACGCACGAGGACGATTTTTCCCCGCACGTCGATCCTCATCTCTTCGAGCTTGCGGAAGTCATCGGGGGTGCCATAGTTTGCGTACACCACTTCGGCCTCCACGTCGCCCGAAGGAGACATGCCGTTGTAAGGCACCACCACCCGCGCATCGTCCTGAAAGGGATCGTTTTGGACGTGTTCGGGCGAAGGCCCGTGCATCTTCACATCCGCGGGCGCGGTGACGTCGACGCTGATTTCTTCGGGATAGTTGAACCAGATCTTGTATTCGGCGATTTGCGTATCGAGCCCCGCTTCGCGGAACTTCTGCGCCACATAGTCGGCGGTGGCTTTGTCTTCGGGCGACCCGGCAACATGCGGCGCCTGGGTCAGAGTGCGCAGGTGCTGTTCGGCGAGCCGGGGATCGGGCACGGAGAGAAATCTTGCCTCGGCGGAGAATTCGTCGACGGCGTTGCGGAAACCGAAGATGCCGGGAACTTTGGTGTTGGGGCTGGCGGCCTGGCCGGCGGTGGAGAAGAAAAAACACAAGACGAGAATGGCGGGGGTCAACGATTTCATCGGGCTCCTGTGGACCAAGCTACAGATTCTTCAACGCGTTCAGTGTTTCTTCGAAATCAGGTTGCTGCTCGAGAGCGTAGATCTTGCGGAAACGTATCTTGCCAATCTGGTCGATTACGAACACCGCGCGCTCGCACGCGCCGCGCCAAGGCTCGCTCTCCCGTAAGACGCCGTATTGGCGCGAAACGTGGCCATGGGGCCAAAAATCGCTGCACAGCAGGTGGTCGAAGGGACCGATCTCGCGCTCCCAGGCGGTGATATTCATGATGGAATCGACGGTGACGCCCACGACTTCAGCGTTTTCGGCCAGCAGCTTCTCGCGCTCCACCTGGTAGGCAATCATCTGCCGCGTGCTGACGTCTTCCCAGTTGGCGGGATAAAACGCAAGCACCAGGTTGCGCCGTCCGCGCTGGTCACGCAGATGAAAGCGTTGCTTTACGCCTCCCACCAGCACCGGAAGATCAAAATCGGGAGCGACGTCGGCAAGCGACAACAAACCGCGTTCCACCTTCCAGGGATCCTCGAATTTCCCGATTTGGGCGGGGAATGGAAGATTGTACTCCTTTCGCGTGCGGAAAAAAGGAGCAAGCGCCGCACCTTCCATGCCTTATCTCAATTGCATGTTAGCGGCATGAACCTTAGCCCCGGACGAGGCAAAAAATTCGGGAAGATTTTCCCCCTGCCTCTATGTCTCTGGTGAGGACTTACTTGCGCACCTGGCCAGTGCCGATGATTTCGTATTTTGTGGAGGTCAACTCGGCGACGGCGAAGGGGCCGCGGGCGTGGAGTTTCTGGGTGCTGATGCCCATTTCGGCACCGAACCCGAATTCGCCGCCATCGGAGAAACGGGTAGAGGCGTTCCAGTAGACTGCGGCCGAATCGACCTGGCGCAGGAACTGGCGCGCGCGGGCTTCATCGGAAGTGACGATGGCGTCGGAGTGTTGGGTGGAGTAGCGGTTGATATGCGCGATAGCGTCTTCGACGCTTGCCACCACGCGCACCGCCATGCATAAGCGTGAATATTCTTCGTGCCAGTCCTGCTCCTCGGCGGGCGATACCGCCAGGCCCGCTGACAGGCGGCGGGTTTCCTCGTCGCCGCGCACTTCAACTCCGGCGGCGATCAGCTGTTTCACGATGTGCGGCACATATTCCTCGGCTATGGTTCGGTGCACCAGCAGTTTTTCGGCGGCGTTGCACACCGAGGGGCGCTGCGTCTTGGCGTTGATGACGATCTTGTCGGCCATGGGAAGACTGGCGGATTCGTCCACGAAGATGTGGCAGTTCCCTGCTCCGGTTTCGATGACGGGGACGGTGGCGTTTTGGGCGACGTAAGAAATCAGTGCTCCGCCGCCGCGGGGGATGAGCACATCTACCAGGCCGCGCGCCTGAATGAGATCCTGGGTCGATTGACGGGTACTTGAATCCAGCAATTCGATAGCCCCCTCGGGCAGCCCGGTGACACCGCTCAGGATTTCGACCAGTTTTTGATTGCTGTGGAGGGCTTCCTTGCCGCCGCGCAGTACGATAGCGTTGCCGGTCTTCAGTGCCAGCGCCGCAGTGTCGACGGTGACGTTGGGACGCGATTCGTAGACCACGCCGATCACCCCCAGCGGCACCCGCACCTTGCGGATGTGCAGGCCGTTGGGGCGAGTAGTTTCCGAGAGGGTTTGGTAGACAGGATCGGGAAGATTGGCGACGTCGCGTACGCCGCCCGCCATCGCCTGGATCCGCCCTTCGGTAAGCAGCAGGCGATCGCGCATAGGTTCAGAGAGGCTGCAGGATTCCAGATCGGCGCGGTTCGAGGCGAGAATCTCTTTGCTCTTGTCGAGGAGGGCATCGGCCATCACCAGCAGGATGGCGTTTTTCTGCAGAGTGGAGAGTTGCGCCAGGCGGAGGGCGGCGGCTTTGGCGCGCCGCAGCTTGTCCTGAGTCGATGACGGGCTCCCGGCGAACATGGCGCTCACAAACGTTTTCTCCGCGGTGGGAAGTAAGTACCAATCTTGCGTGCAATGGCCCAGGGTATGGCGTGCGAGTGCCGCCCATTGACGATAGCGACGTGGACTCCGGCTTTGCTGGCGGTCATGGCGGCGCGTATCTTCGATCGCATTCCCCCGGTTCCGAGTTGTCCGTGACCGTTGCACAATTCCTCCATCTGCGAGGTGAGCCGGCGCACGGTGCGCAGCAGCCGGGGACGTTTGCCCGTGCGCCCGTAAAAACCATCCACATCGGTAAGCAACAGGAGCCAGTCGGCGGCGACGGCCTTGGCCAGCAGGGCGCTGAGTTCGTCGTTGTCGCCGAAGGCGCCCACCAATTCGCGCACCGAGACGCTGTCGTTCTCATTGACAATGGGCACTACTCCCAGTTGCAGCAGTTGTTGCAGAGCGTTCTGCAAGTTTTTGTAGCGCAGGGGAGAGGTGAAATCGTCGCTGGAGAGCAACAGCTGCGCAACGACTTTCTTGCCGAAAAACAGTTGCTCGTAGGTGTGCATGAGCAGGCTCTGGCCGACGGCCGCGCAGGCCTGCATCAGGGGGACGCTGGCGGGTCGCTCAGGGAGGCTGAGGTTCGACATGCCGCAGGCGATGGCACCGGAGGAGACGATCAGGTACTCGTGATGGGAGAGATCGAGTTGATCGACAAGGGCCCGCATGCGGTTGGTATCAATCCGTCCGCCGGGCGCGATCAGGCTGGTTCCTACCTTGACGACGAGGCGCATGGAGGGGGTGGAGCAATCTGCGCGCCAAAAACGTTTGCCGGCCGCGGGACGCTGGTGGCGGTCCTGCTGCCGAACCTCGAGCCTGGGAACTGCAAAAGATTTCATCGTGGGTACCTCGCTTCGCACGCGGGCGAGCCGAGCCGCCGTCCCCCGATGAGCACGGTGCTAGTATGGGCGCCA
>DATFTE010000101.1:0-4853 GCA_035262225.1 Terriglobales bacterium | reverse complement strand
AATCAACCCTCACAGGAAATGGAGTATCGAAGCATGAAAACGGAAGATTACTCTTCGACTCTGCTGGCCGAAACCGCGGCCAACCAGGAAGCAGAGTCTCTCAGCGCACAACTGCAGCGCGCCGTCGGGCGACGCTCCTTTCTCAAGGGCCTCGGGGTCGCGGGTGCAACCGCCACCGCGGGCGCTCTTCTCTCCAGCGATGCGTATGCCGCCACCGGCAGTTCCGGCACAATTTCCAAAGGCGATGCCGACATTCTGCGCTTCCTGGCGGCTGCTGAAATCATCGAAAGCGACCTGTGGTTGCAGTATCAGGAGTTCGGCGGCATTCAGGACGACGAAGTCTCCACCCTCGCCAGCCAGCTGATTCCCGGCTATCCCGCAAAACCGACGGGCGGAAACCCACTCTACATCCAGGACCTGGTTCCGCTCGACAGCGACATGTCGCAATACATCCACGACAACACCGAAGACGAGCTGAGCCACGAAGTCTTCATCAACGCCTACCTCAAGTCGAAAGGATTTGAAGGGGTCAATCTCGACCAGTTCCGCACCCTGCCCAGCAGCAAGGCAACCGGCGCCAATCAATTTGGACGCCTCACCAACCTGATGCAGCTCACCGTCGATACCTCGTGGTGGACGCGTTACCGCAGCCGCACCAAGAATCCCGACTTCGGCGACACATTTGCCCAGGCCATTCCCACCCTGGCGGTGAACCAGCATCCCGCCATTCCCCGAACCGACGATGACGCCAATCACTCCGACTTCTTCCAGGCCATCGTCAACACTGCGGGTTTTCACTTTGCCTTTATCGAACAAGGCGGCAGCAGCCTCTATCCCAAGCTGGCGCAACGGGTCAGCAGCGTGGAGGTCCTGCGCATCCTGCTCAGTATCGGCGGAACCGAGATCTGTCACTTCCAGACCTGGCAGGATAAGGCAGGCAACGCACCCCAGCTGACCGACGTCGTTGATCCCGTCACCGGTGTCAAGGTCACTTTCCCGAACCTGAACAATCCTCCCTTCGGCGGAGAAGATTTCCAGACCAACCTGATCATGCCGGAACCCACCGTATTCCTGAACAAGTCATTGCCGGCGTGTTCCATCATCCGCCCCACGGCCACGCAGGGAGCGGCCATGGATGCGGCCGCGGGCCTGACCGCGGACGGTCTGTTCATCGGCCAGTCGTCGACCTTCTTCGAGTTCCTGCATGAACTCGCGGCCGCCGCCGACGCCGCCAGGCGCGGGGTGTGAACTCTCTCTAGTCCTCTCTCTCCGGGCGCTTGCGCCTCCGGCCAGGCGCCCGCCTTTTTCCCGCAAACGGAGGATGGGCGTCCCGCCCGTCAGGCGCAGAACGATTTAAGGAGCACTTATGTTTGAAGGCCTTTTTCAACCCATGCACCTGCTGGTCATCTTTGGCATCGCCCTGCTCGTCTTCGGCCCCAGAAAACTTCCCGAACTCGGCAAGGGGATCGGCGAAGGCATACGCGGATTCAAAGCGGCGATGAAAGACGATCAACCGCGGAACGAAGGAGACGGTTCATGAACTTCGGTGCAGACATCCTGCTGCTGATCGCGCTCGGATTCGTGGTCCTGGGTCCGAAACGGATGCAGAAAATGCTGCACCAGGCAGCCCGCATGAAAGCGGAATTCGACCGGGCAGCGCGAAGCGTGAAAACCGAACTGAATGGACTGGCGCGAGAAAACCAGAAACGCTCTTCTCTGTGACTCTGCGCCTCTGTGGTGAGCAACCTAAACCGGCACCGTCGTTTTGCGCTCCGGGTTAAAGAACGGCAGCTTCACGACCTTGGCCGTCACCTCCTGCCGCACGGACTCCACCGTGATTTCCATCTGCAGCTTGTTGCCGGCCTTGGAGTGCGCCGTCTCGATGCTGGCCAGGGCAATCATCTTCTTCAGGGTGGGAGACCAGGTAGTGGTCGTCGCCTTCCCCACCTGCTTGTCGCCGAGATAGACTGGAACGTGTACGCGTGATGCCTGGGCCGGCGCCGCCGGTGACAATCCCTGCTTCTCGTAAAGCGCCTCGACTTCGGTCCAGTCCAATTCGAGCCCAACCAGCTGCCGCGGCACGCCACCTTTTGCGTCCTCGACAAGCGCAGATTTCCCCACGAAATTCTCTTTGTCCAGGTGCACCATTTTGCCGAAGCCCAGCTCGAAGGGTGAATACTTTTGCGAAGCAATCAGCGCCTTTTTCGAGCTGATGTAGTCCACTTCAATCAGCAGCAGCCCCGCCTCGACGCGAGCCACATCGAGCGCCAGCATGCCCGCCGGGTGAATGTCAAACTGCTTGCCCGTTGCCATCAGCGCGTCCCACACCTTCACCGCATCGTTCCACGGAATCCAGATCTCATACCCCAGATCGCCGGTATAGCCCGTGCGCGAAATGTCCACCGGAATGCCGGCAATCTTGCCTGAGGTCATGCGGAAATACTTCAGGTTGGCGATGTCAGCTTCTGCCAGCGCCTTCAGCAATTTCGCCGAAGTCGGACCCTGCAAGGCCAGCGCCGCCACCTTCTCGGAAATGTCTTCGATCTGGACTTCCATGTTCAGCCCATTCTGGCGGAACCAGCGCAGGCTGGGATCGGCGGCCGTCCAGCGAAACTTGTTCTGCTCCAGGCGGGTAATCGTCCCGTCGTCAATCACCTTCCCCTGCTCGTCGCACCAGCAGCAATAGATAACCTGCCCCACTTTGACCTTGTTAATGTCGCGCGTGATGACCCGGTTCACCAGCTTGCTGGCATCTTTCCCCGTGATGAGATACTTGTAGAGCGGGGTGATATCGATCAGCGCGCAGGCGTTGCGGATGGCGTTGTATTCGTGCTCATGATGCACTTCATACACGCTGACCGTGTAGTAGCCCGACCATTCACGGTAATTCAGGCTGCTGCAGAGGGGAAAGGTTCTCTCGTGAAACGCGGTTCCAACCGGCACAATTCGCTCCAGGGGACAGGCTGGGTGTCTGCGGAAATCTCTTTTTGCTGGACTGTAGAGACCAGCCCGCTGCCTCCAGCCGACAGCGGATTATATTCAGCCTTCGCGAATACAAGCAACTTGACTGGCAGTCAACCCTGTGTGCAATGCGCGAGACAAAGCGCGACGATGCCGGTAAAATAGCGATTCGTTCCCTTACCCATGAATTCCTTGTCGGCCGAAATTCTGCGTTGGGCAGTGCTCCGAAGCGGGCTCTGATCGCACACACGGCAGAAGTGCGCTATCGTATTCTCATTCCGAAAAAAAGCTAAGGCTAAAAGCGAATGGCTGCTTCATACGATGTCATCGTCATCGGCGGAGGTCACAACGGCCTGGTCAACGCCGCCTACCTTGCCCGCGCCGGCAAGAAAGTCCTGGTGCTCGAGCGCCGCCACGTGCTGGGCGGGGCCGCCGTCACCGAGGAGGTTTTCCCCGGGTTCAAGTTCTCGGTTTGCTCCTACGTCGTCTCGCTGCTGCGCCCGGAAATCATTCGCGACCTCGACCTCCCCCGCCACGGCCTGGAAATCCTGCCGCTCGACGGCACCTTCACCCCCATGCCCGACGGCGATCACTTGTGGCGCGTGAACGACCACGGCAAAACGCATCGCGAAATCGCCCGCCACTCCAGGCTCGACGCCGAGGCCTATGACGAATTCGGCAAGGCGATGCAGGCCATGTGCCGCTTCGTCAAACCCATCCTCGGTATGGTGCCGCCCGATCCCGCCACCCTGAACCCACGCGAACTGATGAAGCTGCTCTTCATCGGACGCCGCTTCCAGGGCATGACCAGTGACGACAAGTACAACCAGGTCCAGTTGATGACCATGAGCGCCGTTGACTTCCTCGATCAGTGGTTCGAGACTGACGTGCTCAAGGCCACCATGTCAGCTTCAGGGATCATCGGCACGTTCCTCGGTGTCCGCTCGCCCGGCACCGCCTACGTCCTGCTGCACCACTACATGGGAGAGATCGATGGCGCGTTCCGCTCCTGGGGGTTTTCGCGCGGCGGCACCGGCGCGATCTCCAACGCCATTGGCGACGCTGCCCGCGAAGCGGGCGCCGAGATTCGCACCAAGTCTCCCATCGCCAGGATCATCGTCAAGCGCGGCAAGGCCAGGGGCGTGGTGCTCGAAAACGGAGACGAGATTTACGCCAGGGTCGTCTCCTCCAGCGTCGATCCCCGCAACACTTTCATTCGTTTCATAGAAGACGGAAACCTGCCCAGCGAGTTTCTCGACGAAGTCCGCCGCTACAAGTTCCGCGGCTCGTCGGGAAAGGTAAATCTCGCGCTCGATGCGCTGCCCGATTTCAAGTGCATGCCCGGCCCGGGCGCCCATCTGCGGGGAGCGATTTCCATCTCGCCCAGCGTCGAGTACATGGAGCGCGCTTACGACGACGCAAAGTACGGCAGCTTCTCCCGCCGTCCCTACATTGATATGGTCATTCCCACGCTCACCGATCCCTCGGTCGCCCCCCCGGGGAAACATGTTCTGTCGTGCTTCGTGCAGTACGCGCCCTACAAGCTGCGCGCGGGCTTGAACTGGGACGATCAACGCGAAGCCTTCGGCAACAACGTCATCAACACCATCTCCGAGTACGCGCCCAATCTGAAGAACATCATTCTGCACAAGCAGGTGCTCACCCCGCTCGACCTGGAACGTGAGTTCGGATTGAGCGAAGGCAACATCTTCCAGGGTGAACTTTCGCTTGAGCAGTTGTTCTTCCTGCGGCCGGTCCCCGGCTGGGCGCAATATCGCACGCCGATCAAGAACCTTTACCTGTGCGGATCGGCTACCCATCCCGGCGGCGGCATCATGGGCGCCAACGGACGCCTGGCCGCTCTGGAAATTCTCAAAGACATCAAGGGGGCC
>DATFTE010000100.1:0-10045 GCA_035262225.1 Terriglobales bacterium | reverse complement strand
GCGCCGGCGCACATGGCGCAGGGTTCAATTGTAACAAACAGCTCGCACTCACCCAGGCGGTAGTTGCCGAGCGCGGCGCCAGCCTGCCGCAGCGCGACGATCTCGGCGTGCGCGGTGGGATCGGAGTCGGCGATGGTCCGGTTCCATCCCCGAGCGACGACCGCGCCGTCTCGCACGATCACGGCGCCCACCGGAACTTCCCCGGCATCAAGGGCGCGCCGGGCGGTGCGCAGCGCCTCCTCCATGAAGATTTCGTCGTCGGTCCTTGGTCCCTGGTCGCTGGCCATTGGTTGGCCGCCGGTTGCGTCGGGCAGCTCGCCGCTCTAGTAGAACGGGATTCGAGGCTTTCGGTCAATTGACAATCTCCACCGCAAAGAACGTGGCGAAGGTGGGGCAGGCCCGTGGGGCCTTCCGCGGCACAGTCTGAGACGCGGCGGTGCAGCCTCTCTGAGGACCTACGGCTTGAAGCGTAGGAGGACGGGTTTGGTAAATTGCTCGCCCGGCTTGACCTTGCCATCATCGCCAATCTTCCCCCAGCCGACGTTGCCGGTGAGGTAAATGAAGCCACTGACTTCGATGGCATGGGTGGGTTCGCCTAGCCGGGGCGTGGCCTGTTCGACAATTTCAAGCGCCGCGATCGCGGTTTGGGCGGGGTTAAGGCGCAATCGAATGACGCGTTCGGGATCGGTGCCGTTCTGCACTCCGATCAGCGAGTTCCCGGCGAGGTGCAGGCCGTCGAGTCCGGTGACGGCAAGATTGTCCGGGTGGGGCAAGTACTCCACTCTGCCCGTGGCAAGATCGATAACCGCGATTCCGATGCTGTAGTCGGCGACGAACAGGCGCCGGCCATCAGCGGCAAGCACCGGAGTCTGCGGCGAGAAGAGCCCTCCGGCGATCTTCTCCAGTTTGGCCGTCTCCAGGGGACCACGCACGCGGTAGACGCCCCCGCCCAGGCTGTCGGTGACGAACACGGTTCCGTCTTTCCCCACCGACATGTCCCCGAACACCGCCGGCTCACCCGCGTCCAGGTCAAACCTTTTCGTCACCTTTCCGCTATCCGGATTCAGGGCCACGAGCGCCGTTTTCCCCTGCTCTTCTTTGGCGATACCACTGAATCCCGGGAAGGCAGCGATGGTCGCCCACAACAGGTTGCGCTGCGAGTCGGCGGAGACTGCAACCACCGGCCATAGGCGCAGATGTTCGGCGAGCGGAATTTCTTCGAGCCGGCAATCGGCGCCCGCGTCCTTGGGCAGACGGACACGATAGAGCGCATGGTGCTGGATGCTCGAGACAACGAAGGTCTGGGAGGACTCAACGTAGGTAAGATCCTCCGGCATGAGATCCGCCATCGGAAGCGTGCAGACCAGTTCGGCGTTCGCTACAGGCCTGGCTTGCGCCTGCATGCGCGCGGCAATCGGCTGGTAGTCCTTGTCGCCGGCCAGCGGCTTCAGGTCGTCATCTTGGGTGACATCGTAGGTCAGTCCCGTGGCAGCGTAGCGTTCCATCCAGCGGAGCGCCTCTGCCCGGTTACCGAGATGAGTCTCCACTGACGCCATGCGCAGCATGTAGGTGGGCGTGGCGGCCGGCATTTCCCGTCCGATCTCGATGAGGGACGCACGCAAGGATTTCCAGTCCTGTTGCTTCGCGAACGCACTAGCCTGCTTGTTCAGTTCGAGGAAATGGACGTGATCGAGGGCGAGGGCCGGAAGGGCGGAGAAAAACAGAAAGAGCAGGGTTGCGCGTTTCATCGCTGTGGTTAGACGCGCGACCGGGGATTTGGACAACCGATAGCAGTGGGGCGGGCAAAAGCGTCCGCCCTCACGAAGCTCCGGCGGCTCTTTGGCCGACTGTCACCGCTTCCTGCATCTGACGGAAAAGGTCGCCGATCGCTCCCGGCGAATGAGAGACGAACACCGTGTTGCTCTTATCCTGGGCGCCGATCTCTTTCATGGTGTCGAGGTATTGCGTCACCAGCACCAGCATCATGACGTCCTTGGGCGTGGTGCCTTCGACCGCCGCCGAGAACGCCTCCACAGACTGTTTCAGGCCTTCGATAATGGCTTTGCGCTGGTTGGCGATGCCCTGTCCTTGCAGGGCTTTGCTTTGCGCCTCGGCCTCGGCCTGCTTCACTTTCAAAATCTTCTCGGTTTCGCCGCGGGCATTGGCGGCAACCTGTTCGCGCTGCGCCGCGTTAATGTCGTTCATGGCCGCCTTGACCTTCTCGTCCGGTTCGATGTCGGTGACCAGCGCCTGGTCGATGGCGTAGCCATAGGTCCTCATCACGTCGTCGAGACCCTGCTTGATGGCGACGGCGATGTCCGATTGCTGCAGGAAGGCGTCGTCAAGATTCATCTTGGGCACGTGCCCGAGGATCACGTTGAACACGTAGGAGGAAATCTGTTGCCGTGGATTAGCCAGCTTGTAGAAAGCTTCATAGACCTTGTCGGGAATCACGTGGTATTGCACCGAGACCGGGATTTTCACAAACACGTTGTCTTTGGTTTTGGTCTCGACGTCGAGAGCAAGTTGCTGGACGCGGAGATCAATGCGCGCCGCGATCTGGTCAAGCCAGGGCAGCTTGAAATTGATGCCGGCATTGGCCACGCGCAGGAACTTGCCCATGCGCTGAATGACCACGGCTTCGGCGGTGCGGACCTGGAAGAATCCGCTGAGGATAGTGCCAATCACAAACAACGCGAGAATGCCGTAGAAAAAGACCGAGATCGCCTGGGTAGCGTCCATCAGCCGTTCTCCTTCGATTGAAGCGAATGCGCCTAGCATACGGCAGGGGCGGGACGGGAAATAGTATTAGGGAAGGTCCAGGGCGTGCTTGAGGGCCCAGGTCCAATTCCGCCATTTTATTCGCGGGGAGGGAACCTACGTACTGAGTCAAGTCATTCTTTCGCAAACTCGCCGGATTGTCGCACATGATCCAGCTTGCATGTTTCAGTCCCTCATCGATCCCCACGGCTACCTTGGGTCGAGAGGTCCTGGCCAGCAGAGAAGACCGGCGCGCAGATCACGCTCGAGGAGCGGGATTCAATCAGCACTTGTCGGCTGACCTCAACAAACACCCGGTACGTCCTGGGGTCCGCGCCCGGATTATGAACGCGATAAAGGTCGTCATGTTCGACGACGTGCGCTTACTCCGATCTGCGAGTCGAGCACGTCGGCTGCTTCGGCATTTAGCCGGTCCGCCGCGCGGTTGATCTTCTGCAAGGTCCCTGGCTTGAATTTGTTTCCGCCTGGGTTCCATCAAGTAGTCTCGAAGAACCTGTTCAATGAACGCCGAACGCGAAGATCGTGACCCCGCCAGGCGATCGACCCTGGTCAGCAGGTCGCGCGAAAGTGTGATCGATGTCTTTTCTTTCACATCACCACTTTACTACCGCGCAAAATCGCATTCCGGGGAAAGCATGATATCGGGGCTGGAAGACATAGAACAGGGAGGGGCGGGACACCCGTCCCTCCCCGGATTTCAGATCGCCGTGCACACCGCTTTGGTCTCGGTGTAGTGCTCTAACACTTCCTTGCCCATCTCGCGGCCCCAGCCCGATTGCTTGTATCCGCCGAAGGGGAGCGCGGCATCGAAGATGTTGTAGCAGTTGATCCACACCGTGCCGGCGCGCAGCCGCGCGGCGAGGCGATGCGCCTTGCTGATATCGCGCGTCCAGATGCCGGCGGCCAGCCCGTAGGCGGTGTCGTTGGCCTCGGTCACCAGTTCGTCGGAGTTGTGGAAGGGAATCGCGGCAACCACGGGCCCGAAGATTTCTTCCTGCACGACCTTCATCTTCGGAGTGGTGTTTACCAACACGGTGGGCTTCACGAAGTAGCCCTTATCTCCTTGACGTTCGCCGCCCGCGACGGCTTTGGCTCCCTCGCTGAATCCTGATTCGAGATATCCGCAAACACGATTGAGTTGCTCTTCAGAAACCAGCGGCCCCATATCGTTGGCCGAATCCCACCCCGGACCGACAGCGATCTTCTGGGCGCTGTCGGAAACTCCGGCCACGACCTTGTCGAAAACCTTGTCTTCAACATAGAGACGGGATCCGGCGCAGCAGCATTGTCCATGATTGAAGAAAATGGCGCTGGCGGCTCCGGAAATCGCGGAGTCGAGATCGCTGTCGGCAAAGACCACGTTAGGCGACTTGCCGCCGAGTTCCAGAGAAACTTTCTTGAGGTTTCCGGCAGCGGCCTGGAGAATCAGTTTGCCCACCTCGGTCGAGCCGGTGAACGCAACTTTGTCGACGTCGGGATGCGCGGCCAGCGCAGCGCCGGCGGTCTCTCCAAAGCCCGGAACGATGTTGACCACGCCATCGGGAATGCCGGCTTCCTGAATGAGTTCCCCCAGCCGCAGACAGGAGAGCGGGGTTTGTTCCGCCGGCTTGAGGACCACGGTGCAGCCAGTCGCCAGCGCGGGCCCCAGCTTCCAGGCAGCCATCAGCAGAGGAAAATTCCACGGAATGATCTGCCCCGCGACTCCGACCGGCTCACGCAGCGTGTAGGCCAGGTAGCGCGCACCGGGCGTGTAAGGCACGGAGAGCGGAATGGTGCTGCCTTCGATCTTGGTGGCCCATCCCGCCATGTAGCGGAACAGGTCGACGGCCAGGGGGACGTCGGCTGCACGGGCGATCTTGAAGGGCTTGCCGTTGTCGAGCATCTCGAGTTCGGCCAGCTCTTCGGTGTTTTGCTCGATCAGGTCAGAGAGCTTCCACATCAGGCGGCTGCGTTCGGCGGCCGTCATTCTCGACCACGGTCCGGTTTCAAAGGCGGCGCGCGCGGCCTTGACCGCGCGGTCGATGTCTTCGCGGTCGCCCTCGGCAACCTGGGCCAGTACTTCACCGGTGGCGGGATTGTAGGTGGCGAACGTCTTGCCGGACGCGGCTTCCACCCATTTGCCGTTAATCAGGATCTTGTGTGTCTGGGAAACAAAGCTTGAAGCTTTATCGGCGGGCATCTTGAGAGCAGTTGCCATGTGTTCCTCCTCGGAATGGACGTTGAGGAAGCGGAAGGACGCAACACAGGGTTGGAATGGCGCCGGAGCGAAACCCGGCGTCGGGCGATGCACCATCCTCAACGATGGGGAGATTGTAACCCTTTCGCTGGTGCAGGGGCGGACAATTTCTCGGGATGATCGAGAGCCGCACTCTGGCCGTGTCTCTCCCCTTCGCTAATCGAACACAGTTCAGGCCGCCTTCCGGGGAACCTTGGCCCTTCTTTTACGGGCCTCCGAGAGGGCGATGGCGATGGCCTGCTTCCGGCTGGTAACTTTTCCTCCCTTGCCGCCCTTTCCCGAACGCAAAGTGCCGCGTTTCTCGCGGCGCAGTGCGGCGCCAACCGCCCGGCTGGCGGCCTTTCCGTATTTTCTCGGGCCTCTTTTCGCAGGCATGGTGTTCCTCCGACCGTTGGAGGCCCGGTTGGAAGCCGGGGTTGTTTCACGCTATGGTTTTTCCATGAGACCCATCGTCCTGAAACAGGATCTGACGAAGGAATTTTCCACCCCCGAGCGCTGCTTCATCTTTGAGAGTCTTAATGCGACCCATGACTGTCTGTCGGTGGCGCGGGCGCGGGTCGAGCCTGGCGTGACCACCAAGTGGCACCGTGTGGAAGGCACCGTCGAACGCTACATCATCGCCGAAGGACAAGGCCGGGTGGAGGTGGGCGACCTGCCGCCCGCGGAAGTCGGCCCGGGCGATGTCGCGCTCATTCCCGCAGGCGTACGGCAGCGGATTGCCAACCTCGGGCTAACCGACCTGATCTTTTATTGCGTGTGCACGCCGCCGTTCGCCCAGGAAAGATATCAGGAGCTGGAATAGGCTAGCCCGCCTTGGGCAAGTTCCAGTGGTAGTGCACGGCGAGCATGCGCAGAGTGAAACATGTAATGCCACCGCTGGTGGCGGCAATGACAGGGGGCAGGTTCAGTCTCCTGGCGATGACCATGACAGCCGATCCCAGAAATGCGGCGGTGGCGTAGACATCGGCGCGCAGCACCACGGGAACCTGCGCTAACAGCATGTCGCGAATTGTTCCTCCACCCACGCCCGTGATCGTTCCCAGCAGGACCGCGATCAGAGGGTTGATCTCAAACGCCAGGGCTTTCTCAGTGCCGGCGACGGCAAACAGCGAAAGTCCGGCCGCGTCGAGAACCACGATCAGTGACACAGGAATCGCCTGCTGCGTGCGGTAGAGGAAAAACACAAACCCGCCTGCCAGAAAGGCCGTAGCTGCGTAGCGCCAGTCGCGCAACGCAGCCGGCGGATGATCGCCGATCAGCAGGTCACGAATGATCCCCCCTCCCAGGGCGGCTGCGAAGGCCAGGACCATCACCCCGAGAAAATCGAGGTTGCCGGCGATTGCCCTTCTCGCTCCTTCCAGTGCGAACATGAATGTGCCCGCGAGATCCGCGACCAGCAGCAGGCGATCCGAGGCCTGCTTCATCGTCTCGGATTCAGGCATGGCGTAACCATGCTGTGGACGGCTTCGCTCGCGGACGGGAGTTCAAACACGAAGCGAAGAGGCTCTCCGGGCTTGGCGGGATCGAGCGAAATCGTGAGCGGTTGCGCCGACGTCGCCGAGGTAGAAAGACGGGCCTCGGCGCTGCTTAACGCGAAGGAAAGTACGAATTGGTTCGCCTCCACAAAATATCCGGAAAAGTGGTGCGACCAGGTCGTCTTGCCGAGCGTGAGGCGAAGACTCGTGCGTTCTCCGAGCCCTCCGGGACCCTCGAACGGATCGGCATCGAACTTCACTTCTGCGGGCGTGAAGATGAGATTCAGGCGCGGTCCGTCGCCGTCGTGGCGGCATTCCAGTTGCATATCCGCCTTTGTCGTGAGACGCCCCTGGTTGGCCGTTCCTCGCAGAACCGCCTGTCTCAGAGGGTTATTGGGATAGGGAGACTGGATCTTCCACGAAGGTGTGCTGTCCTGCGTAGCGGACAGTGCGGCGAGCAGGGTGAGCATCAGTGCGGGCACCACCAGCAGTCTTGGCATGAAAGGTCTCACGGAGCCTGCCTGGCCGCAGCGCGGGTGTGTAACGCGTCGAGCCTGTGATCGATTGGATCCGTTGTCTCTTGCGCCTGCGCGAGAGAAAGAAAGGTGAGCAGCGCAAAGGCAATTCGGGCGGAGGCTATGGTCGACATAAATTCCTTGCCGGATGACTCCGGAGAACCCTCCAGGGCGCAGGGAAGTCTACAAACGCTGACAAAACAGTGTCAATTGCGGAGCTCGTCCTTCAGCCGCGCGGTGCGGGGGCGGGGCCGGGCGGAAGAATTTCAGGTTCTCCGCTCGAAAGGCGCTGATGGGTGACATAGAGGACGGCAGCCGTCCAGGTGGGAAACAGGTCGAAGCCGGGAAGCAGTTCTGCGAGGAAGCTCGGCAAAAACGCCCAATGCCAACCCAGCAAGCGAATCAGGACCGCGCCCGCGATCAAGTCAAGCGCGGGATCGGCGGGCGACACTCCTCCGGGAGCAAACAGCGGCAGGGCCGCGATCTGCAGCGTATCAGCGGCCAGGGCCACAATCCACGCCGTCCGCAGCTCGGGTGATCTAAGCGACTTGAAATAATCCAGGAACTTCATGGGTGCTCAGCCGGAATCCTACTCCCTTCAATTGGATGCCTACAACCCCGCCGCGGATGTGCTGCCCGGTCGGCGCGCCTCCCCGATAGACAAATCACCCCTGAACCAATACTCTCGCAGTTCGCCAGTTTTCCGGCAGCCAGCGGGATGACCGTCGCCGCGCACGACCTCGAACAGCAGAGACGCGCATCGCCAACCTCACGTCTTCTGGCGATCGCCGGACTGGTGTTGTTCGCGGCCGGCGGCGTGCTCGCCGTGGTCCTGGCTCCCGCCGCGTGGCTGACCGCCCTCCGCTGGGCGGGGCTAACGGCCTTGGTGCTCTCCAGCCTGAAGCCGCGCTCGCTTACCCGCTGGATTCTGGTCGCCATGCTGTTGGGCGGCGAGATCGGCCTGGATCGTCCGCAGCTCGCTGAACATCTGCGCGTGCTGAGCGACATATTCCTTCGGTTGATCAAGGCCATCGTCGCCCCTCTCATCTTTGGCACGCTGGTGACCGGAGTTGCCAGCCATGGAGACCTGAAAGGCGTAGGACGAATTGGGCTCAAGAGCCTGATTTACTTCGAAGTGATCACCACCCTGGCGCTGTTCATCGGCGTGATTGCCATCAACCTGAGCCACGCCGGTTACGCGCTGAGCGGAATCCAGCTCTCTGCTGCGCCCGTTCCCGCCGCGACACCGGTGCATTGGGACGACTTCCTGCTGCACATCTTTCCGGAGAACATCGCCAAATCGGTGGCCGAAGGCCAGATCCTCCAGGTTTCGGTGTTCGCCATCCTGTTTGGCGTCGCGCTGGCCCGGGTCCCGAGCGCAAAACGCGAGCCGATGCTGAAGTTCGCTGAATCCCTCACCGAAACCATGTTCTCCTTCACCAACATCGTAATGATGACCGCGCCGGTCGCCATTGGCGCCTCGATCGCCTACACCGTGGGCCACATGGGAATCTCGGTTCTGTTGCCGCTGGGGAAACTGTTGCTGACAGGTTACGCCGCGCTGGCGGCCTTTCTGTTGCTCATCCTGCTGCCGGTCATTCTCCTGGCGAAAATTCCACTGTGGCGGTTCCTGCGCGCTGTCGCCGAACCGGCCACCATCGCCTTCGCCACCAGCACTTCGGAAGCGGCCCTGCCGCGCGCCATGGAAGCCATGGAAGCCTTCGGAGTTCCCCGGCGGATAGTAGCCTTCGTCATTCCCGCGGGCTACAGCTTCAATCTCGACGGATCCACGCTCTATCTCGCCCTGGCGTCCATCTTCGTGGCGCAGGCGGCGGGAATCCACATGAGCTGGTCGCAGCAGTTGTTCATGGTGTTCACGTTGATGGTCACCAGCAAGGGTGTGGCTGGAGTGCCGCGCGCGGTCCTGGTTGTGCTGCTGGCGACGGCGGCGTCGTTTCAACTGCCGACCGAGCCCATCTACGTCATTCTTGGAATTGACGCCCTTATGGATATGGCGCGGACCGCGGTGAACGTAACCGGTAATTGCCTGGCTTGCGCCGTGATTGCGCGCTGGGAAGGAGAATTGGATATCGGTTCCGGCGTGCTCGGAATGGCCGAGGGCGGAGCTCTGTGAGGGTATGTCATGGGTGAACTGATCGAGACAACCTGCTCGATTGTTGGCGGCGGCCCAGCGGGGATGATGCTGGGATTTCTCCTGGCACGCATGGGAGTTCCCGTATGCGTGCTCGAAAAGCACGCCGACTTCCTGCGGGATTTTCGCGGCGACACCATTCACTCTTCCACTCTCGAATTGATGTATGAACTAGGGTTGCTGGAGCAATTCCTGAAACGCCCGCACCAGCAGGTGACCGAGCTTTCCGGGCAAGTGGGCAATGAAATGGTAACCATGGCGGATTTCCGCCATCTGCCGACACATTGCAAATTCATAGCTTTCATGCCGCAATGGGATTTTCTGAGCTTCATCGAGGAACAGGGGAGGAAGTACCCGTCCTTCCGTCTGGTCATGCAAGCGGAGGTCACCGACCTGATCGAGGAAAACGGGGCGGTGGCGGGAGTGCGGGCCCAGTGCCCCAATGGAATGCTGGAGATCCGGGCCAGGCTGGTGGTCGGTGCCGATGGGCGCCACTCCCTGGTGCGGCAGCGCGCAGGGCTGACCGTTACCAACCTGGGCGCGCCGATGGACGTTTTGTGGATGCGCATCAGCCGGCGGCCGGGAGATCCGAAACAAACCCTCGGCCATGCGGAAGCTGGACGGATGTTCGTCATGATCGACCGCGAGGAATACTGGCAGTGCGCGTTTGTCATCGCCAAAGGCGCGTTCGACGAGACCAGGCAGAAAGGCCTCGAGGCGTTTCGTCAGGAGGTTTCACGCCTTGCGCCCTTCCTGAGTGATCGAAAGGAGGAAGTGCGCTCCTGGGACGATGTCAGCCTGCTGACAGTAGTGGTCGACCGCCTGGAACGATGGTCACGAGCCGGGCTGCTTTGCATCGGCGATGCGGCGCACGCCATGTCGCCCA
>DATFTE010000099.1:0-10523 GCA_035262225.1 Terriglobales bacterium | reverse complement strand
TCGAGAGTGCGACTCCGCATCACTGGAGAAATCCCGGCCGCTCGGAAACCCACGTGCTGTGGGTAAATACTCCGCCGACTTTCTAGAAGGGACGAAAGCTTTGTCTCAATCCGCGCGCCATCATCTCGTCAATCGAACTCGCGCACTGGTATTTCTGGTTTTTCTGACACCCCTCCTCGTTATGGCTCAGGACCGCGCAGATCTGCTGGTGGTGAATGGGCGGATTTATACGGTCAACACTCGTCAGCCTTGGGCGGAGGCGCTGGCGATTCGCGGCGGCCGGATCGTTGCCGTGGGCACAAGGAAAGAGATGGAAGCCTACCGGGGGCCCTCGACCAGGACGATTGATGCCCGGGGTCATCTGGTCCTGCCGGGTTTCACCGACTGTCACATTCACTTTCTCGACGGCTCGCTCGGCCTGACGCGGATTCATCTCGACGACGCAACCTCGGTCGCGGAAATCCAGCGGCGGGTGAAAAACTACGCCGACGCGAACCTCAAGGAGCCGTGGATCCTGGGCCGGGGGTGGCTCTATCCCGTATTCGGCCCCGGCACACTGCCCGACAAGAAACTGCTCGACGACGTTGTCTCCGACCGCCCGGTTTATCTGGAGGCCTTCGATGGTCACTCCTGGTGGGGCAACAGCAAGGCTCTGGCCGCAGCCGGAATCACGCGCAGCACGCCCAACCCTCCGGGCGGTGTCATCGTCCGTGACGCAAAAACGGGCGAGCCCACCGGTGTATTCGAGGAAGATGCCGCCGATTCCCTGATCGAGCGTGTCATTCCACTGCCGACCCGCGAGCAGAAGCGGGAAGCGATACGCGCCGGAATCGAGGAAGCCAATCGCGTGGGCTTGGTGCGGGTGCACAGCGCCTCGGACCTGGGTATCGCGATCAGCGACCTGCAGAATGTCGACCTTTATGACGAACTGCGCCGGTCAGGCAAACTCTCGTTGCGTCTATATCTCGCCTACCGGCTGGACCCTCCGGAGGTTACAAGCCAGCAGGTTCAGGAGATGGAAGAGGCCCGGAAGAAGTATCACGACGAATGGATCGCGGCGGGGGCGGCAAAGTTCTTTCTTGACGGAGTCATCGAGACACACACGGCCGCGATGCTCGCTCCTTACTCCGACGATCCGTCGCAATCGGGCAGTCTCCTTTGGGATCCGGCGAAGTATCAGCAAGGAGTGAAGGAACTGGACCGGCACGGCATCCAGATCTTCACTCATGCGATCGGCGACCGCGCAATTCGAACCGCGCTCGATGCTTACGAATCGGCGCAGAAGGCGAATCACACCTCCGACGTTCGCCACCGCATCGAGCACATCGAAGACGTCTCGGCTTCCGACATTCCGCGCTTTGGCAAGCTCGGCGTCATCGCCAGCATGCAACCACTGCATGCCTATCCCGATGACGACACCCTGAAGTCCTGGGCGGGCAACGTGGGCTCGGAGCGGGCGCGGCGAGCCTGGGCATGGCGGAGCATCGCGAAGTCGGGCGGGGTGCTGGCGTTTGGCAGCGACTGGCCGGTGGTGACGCTCAATCCCTGGCCAGGTGTCGAGAACGCGCTGACCCGCCAGACCAGGGAAGGCAATCCTCCCGAAGGGTTTGTGCCCGGCGAACGCCTCAGCCTTGAAGATACGATCAAGGCGTACACGCTGGGTGCGGCCTTCGCTGGGCATCGCGAAAAAAGCGAAGGATCGCTCGAGCCGGGAAAGCTTGCCGACCTGATCGTACTCGAACAGGATCTGTTCAAAATTGAGCCGATGGAAATCGCCAAGACCAAGGTGCTCATGACCATGGTTGGGGGCAAAGTGGTGTACCAGGCGCCAGAGTGGACGGCGGCGAAAGCGTCCGGCGGAAGGGCGAATTGATGCGACGCCGTCCTTTTTTTTTGCTGTTGCTGGCCGCGGTAGTTCTTCTGCTGGGGTCATGCGGCAAGAAGAAACCCACCCTGAACCTGCTGGTGTGGGAGGGCTACGCCGATCCGTCGTTCGTTCGCGCCTTCGAGGAACAGAATCACTGCAAAGTCTCGGCGTCCTACATGGGATCGAGCGACGAACTGGTAGCCAAGCTGCGCGGCGGCAGCGCGGGAAACTACGATGTCATTTCGCCCTCGAGCGACGTGGCTACCATGATTGCTACCACCGGTCTAGCCGAACCGCTCGATCTGAGGAAGATTCCCACCTACTCGCAACTCTCGCCGCAGCTCACTTCCCTACCCCTGGTGAAAGCGGGCGGCAAGGTGTATGGCGTGCCGTTCATGTGGGGACCGGATCCGATGATCTACGACACGACGGTGTTCCCCCAGCCGCCCGACAGCTGGAACATCTTCTGGGATCCGAAATACAAGGGCAAAATTTCCGTGTGGGATGATCTCTCGACCGTCTACATGGCGGCGCAGGTGCTCGGTTACGACAAGCCGGACCCGGGCCAACTCTACAATCTGACGGACCAACAGCTGGAAGCAGTAAAGAAGAAGCTGCTCGAACTCAAACCCAACATTCGCAAGATGTGGGCAACGGGAGGCGAGCTGACCAACCTCTTTCAGAATCACGAGGTGGTGTTGGCGATGGGCTGGCCGCTGATGACCAATCAGCTGCGCAAGCTCAACATTCCCGTGGGCGAGACCATCCCCCAGGAGAACACCACGGGCTGGATCGACCACCTGATGATCACCGCCGGAAGCGAGAACAAGGAACTGGCCTACAAATTCCTCGAATTCATGGTCGAGGCGCAGACGCAGAAGAAGGTGGCCGAAGTGACTGGATACACCCCGGCGAATCCGCAGGCGGCGCAATTCATGACACCGGAGCAAGTGAAGGGCCTGCACCTCGACGATGTGGATGCCTATCAGAAGCGACTCTACTTCTGGCAGAACGTGCCTCGCCGGGCGAAGTACAACGAAGTCTGGAATGAGGTGAAGGCGGCGCAGTAAAAGCGCCGCTGGCCGTTCGTCGTTGGTCAAGAGCACGCGAACATGTCTCTCGCACGCACAACAGCGCTGTCCTCTGAAACGGGAAATACTTCACCCGCCGCCCTTCTCGATATTCGCAAGATCGCCAAATCGTTCGGCCGAAATCCGGTGCTGCGCGACATCTCGCTACAGATCGCAGAGGGAGAATTTCTTACCATTCTGGGGGAAAGCGGGTCAGGAAAAACCACGCTCCTGCGGATCATCGCCGGATTCGAGAGCGCGGACTCGGGCGAACTCCTGATGTCGGGGGAACGGCTGGATCCTCTGCCTCCTTATCGACGCCGCGTGAATACTGTCTTTCAGCATTACGCGCTCTTCCCCCACCTGAACGTTGCGCAGAACGTAGGATACGGCCTCGAGGTGGCGAAGCTGGGAAAAGAAGAAATATCGAATCGGGTGGACGAGGCGCTGGCCATGGTGAAGATGTCGGCTTACGCCGCGGCCAAGCCTTCGAAGATCAGTGGCGGGCAGCAGCAGCGGATCGCGCTGGCCCGTGCACTAGTCAACCGGCCGCGGCTGCTGCTGCTCGACGAGCCGCTCTCGGCGCTCGACGCGAACCTGCGCCGCCAGATGCAAGTGGAATTGAAATCGCTGCAGCGCGAAGTCGGCATTGCTTTCGTGTTCGTCACCCACGACCAGGAAGAGGCCATGGTGATGTCGGACCGCATCGCTCTGCTGCGTACGGGCGAACTGGAACAGGTGGCCTCCCCGCGCGAGATCTACAGCAGGCCGGCCACGGCGTATGCGGCGCAGTTCATTGGGCATACCAATTTACTGCGCGCCGAAATAAGGGATGGAGTTGCCCGCTGCGGTCCTTTGGCCTGGAAAACCGCCTTGGTCGACGGTCCCGCATTGTTCTCTTTGCGCCCCGAGAACCTTCGCCCGGCTCGGGGCAGCGAGGGTGTCCGCGTCCGCGGGCGAGTGGAACGCCAGGTTTTTCACGGAGCCACGGAACTGCTGCAGGTTGACTGTAACGAAGGCCTGGTCTTAGCCGTGAGGACTTCTACCCACGACGGCTGGCAGGGAGAAGTCGAGTTGGAATTCTCACCCGCAGATGCGGTTCCGGTTCGCGAATCACCGGAGAGGAACTGATGTTCTCCCGCGCCTACAAGGCCGCGATTACAGTACCGCCGCTCGCCTGGGTCGGGGTGTTTCTGCTGGCTCCATACGCGCTGATGTTTTGTTACAGCTTCTGGTCGGTGTCCTCCAGCCAGCAGATCGTTCACTCCTGGACTTTCGAGAACTACCGCGAGTTGCTGCACGTCGGCGTCTACCTCGAGACGCTGTTTCGATCGATGTGGATTGCGGCCCGGGTCATGTTGTTTTCCCTGGTGCTGGGTTATCCGCTTGCCTACTATCTCTCGTTCCGCGCAGGAAAGCGTAAGGATCTTCTCTACCAGTTGGTCATCATCCCCCTCTGGGTCAGCTACCTGGTTCGCGCTTACGCGTGGAAGACGATTCTCGGCAGCGACGGCGTTCTCAACACGCTGCTGCAGTATGCGCATCTGACCAAGCATCCGCTCGAGTTCCTGCTCTACAGCCCGTTCGCCGTGGTGCTGACCCTGACGCACATCTACACGCCATTCGCCATCCTGCCCATTTATGCGTCGCTCGAGCATATCCCGCGCCACTTAGTAGAAGCCTCGCAAGACCTGGGAGCGTCGCCGCTTGAGACCTTCTGGCGGGTGATTTTGCCGCTGTCCATTCCCGGAGTGCTGGCGGGCGCGACTTTTGCCTTCGTGCTCAGCCTGGGCGACTTTCTGGCGCCGCTGCTGCTGGGTGGACCGAGCGGCATCATGATTTCCAACATCGTCGTCAGCCTGTTCGGCGCCGCCTACAACTGGCCGCTGGGCGCGGCCATTTCCTTCTGCATGCTGCTGCTGGTGGTCGGCCTTCTCTTCCTCTCGGAGAGTCTGGAAAAGAAGTGGAGTTTCCGATGAGGCGCGAACGGACAGGCTGGCTGCCGGGGCACGCGGTGGCGGTGTTCGCCTTTCTTTATCTGCCCATCGTCACCTTGATCGTCTACTCGTTTAACGGCCAGGGCGTGGGCGGATTTCCGCCGCGCAACCTGACACTCGACTGGTACCGCGCGCTTTTTGCCGATGACGCAATCTGGGACTCGGTCTTCAACAGTCTGCGCGTGGCCTTGGCGGCCGTGGCCATCGCGCTCGCCTTCGGCGTTGCGGCCGCGCTGGCGCTCGATCGCGCCAATTTTCCGGGGAAAGCACTGTTCCGCCGGCTGGTGCTGCTGCCGCTTATTCTGCCCGGCATTATCACCGGTCTGTCTCTGCTGATGTTGTTTCGCGAAGCGCAGACGAAATTAAGTCTGTGGACCGTTATGCTGGGTCACGGAACCGCGCTGATCTCGGTTGCCACCACAGAGGTTTTTGCGGGGCTCGAGAAGCTGGACCGCGCGCAGGAAGAAGCCTCGCTCGACCTGGGGGCGAATTACTGGCAGACTTTCTGGCGCATCACCCTCCCCAACCTGCGCCTGTCGATCCTTGGCGCGGCCCTGCTGATCTTCACGCTTTCGATGGACGAGATCGCGGTGAGTTTCTTTCTGATCGGGCGCGACAACACCTTGCCGCTCGAAATCTGGGGCCGGCTGCGGCGCGGCATCACGCCGGAGATCAATGCTATTTCGACGGTCATCTTCGTTTTTTCGCTGATCGCCATCGTGACCTGGTATCGGCTGCGCGCGGGTGGGGAAGGCCAGCCGGAAATCGCCGGCGAGTTACTGGAGTAGCGCCAACTTTCGGAGCCATGAGGAGTAGAAAATGGGAACCAATCGCAGGGACTTCATCAAATTTGTGGTGGCGGGAAGCGTGGCCGCCGGATGTCCGATCGATTTCTCGCTGCTGGCGCAAACTGACAGCCGGCCGATGGTCGACGGCGAAGACAATCGCATCTGCCATCAGGTTCGCGATAGCAGGGTCTTCGAACGGCCGCCGGTTTCCGCGCGGCACGACGTGGTTATCGTCGGCGGCGGCGTCAGCGGCCTCAGCGCAGCCCGTCTGCTCGAGCATCGCGACATCCTGCTGCTGGAGAAAGAGCCGCACTGGGGTGGCAACGCCTACATCATGGAGTTCAACGGAGTCCCCTACGCCACCGGAGCGGCTTTTCTCGACAAGAGCGAGCCGTCGTACCAGTTCGCCAGGGAAATTGGCCTCGAGCCCCTTCCCGTCGACAATTGGGACGGCAGCATCATCCACGGTGAATTCATCGCCGACACCTGGGGCGACGGCCTCGACAAGCTCCCCTACGCTCCGGAGATCCGCGAAGGCTTCAAGAAATTCAGGAAAGAGATGTTGGCGATTGATCTCGAAAAGCGCCAGAAAGAACTTTTCGCGATGCCATTCTCAAGCCTGCTGAAAGGCTATCCCGGGGAAGTCAAGCAATGGTGGGACAACTATGGTCCGTCGAACTGGGGCGCCACCAGCGACGACACCGCGGCGCACATTGGTATCAACGAAGTGCAGAATATCGCCGGACCGAATCGCAAAGACGAGCGCTGCACCTGGCCCGGCGGCCTGGGCGCCATCACCAAAAGATTGGCGGAGACTCTGCAGCCTGGTCTGGCGGAGCGCATGCTGACCGGCGCCACCA
This sequence comes from Terriglobales bacterium, assembly GCA_035262225.1. GTDB lineage: Bacteria > Acidobacteriota > Terriglobia > Terriglobales > Acidobacteriaceae > DATFTE01. Next base: position 3,941 of record DATFTE010000099.1, on the reverse strand, counting down.
TCGTGGCCGTCATACCCGACAAGAACGAAGTGCAGGTAACCTACATCCAGGGCCAGGATCTGAAAACCGTAGCGGCGAAAGCAGTCATCATGGCCACGCCGAAGTTCATCACCCGACGCATTGTCAAAGGCCTGCCGCAGGCGCAGGACGAAGCCATGCAGCAGATCCGCTACATCCCCTACGCGGTGGTGAATCTCATCTTCGATAAGCCGGTCTTCAACCAGGGCTACGACACGTGGTGTCCGGGCAGCCGGTTCACGGATGTGATCGTGGCCGACTGGGTGGTCCGCAAGCAGCCGGGATACAAGCAGAAATACAACATTCTGAGTTGCTATACGCCGATGGCGGAGGAGGAACGCGCCTCTCTGATGACCGAGAGCAGCGCCCGCAAAATCGCCGAGAACGTCCTGCACGACTTCCAGAAGCTCCAGCCGGGCATGAATGTTGACCCCATAGAGGTCCACATCTACCGCCGCGGCCACCCTCTTTACATGTCCACGCCCAGGCTTTTCACGGAAGTGCAACCCCTGGTGCGGCAACCCCTTGACCGCATCTTCTTCGCCAATACCGATTCCGAAGGCCCGGTGTCGACCACGGCCTCAGGAATTGCCGCTGCGCAGCGTGCGGTGAAGGAAGCCGAGGCTCGACTCAGCGGACAGCCGCTTCCCAAAGCCACCGCGCTCGCGGGCTGACTCGGGGAACTCGCGTCAACACGCAACCCACCTCTGGATGCAGGCCGTAGTAAAGTGGTAGCGAGGCCTTCGGGTCCCCAACCCGAGTTTGCTAGCGCAGAGGAAGGAAAGTCATCTCTTGAGTTCAGCTATTCGCAACATTGCCATCATTGCGCACGTGGACCACGGCAAAACCACTCTGGTAGACGCCATGCTGAAGCAGAGCGGCACGTTTCGCGCCAACGAAACCGTGGTCGAGCGTGTTATGGATTCCAACGAACTGGAGCGAGAGCGCGGCATCACCATCCTGGCCAAGAACACGGCGATTTTTTATCACGACGTCAAGATCAACATCGTGGATACACCCGGCCACAGCGATTTCGGCGGTGAAGTCGAACGCGCCTTGAAGATGGTCGACGGCGTCATGCTGTTGGTGGACGCGAGCGAAGGTCCGCTGCCGCAAACGCGCTACGTGTTGAGCAAAGCCCTCGAAGCGCATCTGCCCCCGATCCTGGTGATCAACAAGATTGACCGCGCTGACGCGCGCCCGCAGGAAGTACTCAACGAAGTCTACGACCTGTTCATTGACCTCGACGCCCAGGAAGAACAGCTGGACTTCCCTGTGCTTTACACCAACGCCAAGGCAGGCACGGCTTCCCGGGACATACGCGGCGGAGGAGAAGACCTGCGGCCGCTGTTCGACGCCATTCTCAAGACCATTCCTGAACCCCGGGGCGATCCCGCCGGAGCGCTGCAGATCCTGGTGGCCAATCTCGACTACAGCGACTACCTCGGCCGCCTGGCGATTGCCCGCGTTTTCAATGGCACCATGCATACCGGCGAAGATGTGGCCATCGCCAAGCTCGACGGATCACTGCACCAAACCCGCATCACCAAGCTGTTCTCATTCAGCGGACTCAAGCGCACCGACATCAGCGAAACCGCTCTGGGGGACATCGTGGCCGTTGCCGGAGTCGAAGGAATTACCATCGGCGAAACCATCACCAATGTGGAGAATCCCGCGCCGCTGCCGCCGATCGCGATTGACGAGCCGACGATCGCCATCCTGTTTACGGTCAACACCTCGCCCTTTGCCGGCAAAGAAGGAGCTTATGTCACTTCGCGCAACCTGCGTGAGCGCCTCGACAAGGAACTACTCACCAACGTCTCGCTGCGCGTGGAAGAAACGGGAACAACAGACTCCTTCAAGGTCATGGGACGCGGAGAACTGCAACTCTCCATCCTCATCGAGATGATGCGCCGCGAAGGCTACGAACTCATGGTGGGCAAACCGGAAATCGTTACCAAGCGCGTGGACGGCAAGCTGATGGAGCCGGTGGAACGCCTGATGGTCGACGTCCCCGACGGCTTCGTCGGTGTCGTCATGGAGCAACTGGGAACCCGGAAGGCCGAGGTTGTCAACATGCACAACCACGGTTACGGACGCGTGCGCATCGAGTTCAAAGTTCCCAGCCGTGGCCTGATCGGATTGCGCAGCCAGCTGCTGACCGACACTCGCGGCACCATCGTCATGAATTCCCTGTTCGATGGTTACGTCGCCTGGCAGGGAGAAATCCCCCACCGCCTTACCGGAGCGTTGATCGCCGACCGCCCCGGGGTCTCGACTTCTTACGCTTTGTGGGGATTGCAGGAGCGCGGTGAGCTGTTCGTCGGTCCCGGCATCGAAGTCTACGAAGGCATGATCATCGGCGAGAACGCCAAGGACAACGATCTCGATGTCAACGTGGTGCGGGAAAAGAAACTGACCAACATGCGCGCCTCCACCGCCGATGAGGCCATCCGCCTGGTTCCCTTTCGCCAGCTGAATCTCGAGCAGGCGATCGAGTTCATCGCCGATGATGAGTTCGTGGAGGTCACGCCCAAATCGCTGCGCCTGCGTAAGAAGACTCTGCAGTCGAACAAAAGAAAGAAGAGCGCGCTCACCGTCGAAGAGGTGGGCTGAATGTCTCGCGTTGGGAGGAATTCTCAGCAGAGCGCAGAGCCGCCTCTGCGGATGTTCCTGGTTCCATGCAGTTGCGGCACGACCTTCGCGGTCACCGAGGACTACGACCGGTACGGAAGTTCCTGGAGCCGCTACTTGAAATGCCCGAGCTGCGGGAAACGACACGATCCACGGAATCGCCTGCTGCAAATGGGGTATCAGCGGGAAGGCTATTGGAAGGTCGAAAAGTGCTGACCGCGAGCGCGATTGGCATTGCCGTCGTCAGTGTCGGCGATGTCGGCGCGACAACACCTCTAACATCGAGGGAGTGCTAGGGCTCGAGCTGAGCGACGGGAGATCCTCCAAGCTGCACCGGTCGACGGAGTGTTGCGACACTCGCTTCCGGGGCCTGGGCTGAGGTAAACGTTCTCCGGCGCCGGAGCTCCGCCAGCGGTGCGAAAGGCCGGGGGGCATGTACAGAATCGCTTCCCATCGTCGGCCTTCCTGCTATACTTTCCCCGCATTTGACTGTTCGTCAGCTTTGGCTCGATTAGCACGGCCAACCAGCCCCTGCTCCAGCGACCGAAACTGAGCACACTCAGATAGCTCATCGAGAGGCAATCGCTTGAAGAACATTTTCGTGGGTAACCTCGACTTCAACACTGGCGAAGACGAACTGCGCCAGATATTTGAGGCGTATGGACAGGTGGATCGCGTCAGCATTTTGACTGACCGGGAGACGGGCCGCTCGCGCGGTTTTGGTTTTGTCGAGATGACGAACGCGGAAGACGGCGAGAAAGCCATCGCAGCATTGAACGGTAGTCAACTGGGTGGACGCACACTGAATGTGAACGAAGCACGTCCCAAGGTAGAGCGTGGCGGTGGCGGCGGTAGGGATCGCGGTGGTCGCGGTGGTGGTGGCGGAGGACGTAACCGCTGGTAGTACCCCATCAGAAAACTAGCCTTCGATCAGGAGTGGGGCGCGAGTCGGGAGCCATTCGCCGAGACAGCGCCCCGGCTGACTGGCGCGGATCTCTCTCCATGTTCCCGGTGGTTTGATCCTCTTCTCACCTGCATGTAAACTTGAGGATGACAGCGCGCCCGTAGCTCAGCTGGATAGAGCGATTGCCTCCGGAGCAATAGGTCGGGAGTTCGAATCTCTCCGGGCGCGCCAATTCAAGCTCATTTACTGCGTCAATTTTCTCTCACAGCGAAACACATTCCTGTCAGCCTGATTCAGCTCCCCGGGTGGTACTCCCGGTCTGTGTGTCCCTTGAGTTGTGAACGGTAGAAGTACACCTCGCGCAGGTTGCCTTTGCTGTATCGCT
>DATFTE010000098.1:0-6624 GCA_035262225.1 Terriglobales bacterium | reverse complement strand
GAGTGCGAAGACCGAGACACCGACGAAATAGAGCATGACCGTCGGCACGTAAAGCATGTTGTTGGTCCAGTAGCACCAGCCGGAGAGGAATCCGTGAAAGTCGCCGAAGACTTCCTTCGCCCAGAGATAGACGCCGCCTTCCCCGGGATAGCGCTGCGCCAGCTCGATGACGGCAATACCTTGCGGCCAGAAGAACAGCAGCAAGGAAATCAGCCACAGCCAGACGGTGACACCGCCGTTCGCGGCGATCGAGGGAACGACATTCAGATTGAAGACCGCGACCACGAACAGCAGGACCAGGTCGAAACGTCCAAGGACGCGCTTCAGATGCGGCTGGTTGGGATCAGGTTCGGACAATGAGACTCCTGAGAAGGTTTCAAAGTTTCAAGGTTTCAAGGCGTACCAGAAAGCCGGACGATAGAACTTTGAAACCTGGGGCAGATGAGGACATCTGCCCCTCGTGAATGAGCGTCAGTGCACAGCAACCGCCGGGGCTTCGCGCTCCTGCTGGGCCTTGGCCAGCGCTGGAGCGACGTCTTCGAAGGCGGCGAGATGTTTGTCGATGTCGGCCACGGTGTGCTGCACCGAGATCGTCCACTGCTCGTCCCACCAGTAGGGCTGAGCCATCACGCCGCGGTTCACCATGCCAAACCAGTAGTGCCGCCAGAGATCGGTGTCAATGGCTTCCCAATCGCGGTAGCTGCAAACTTCCCTGGGGTAGAGCATCAGCGCGCCGTTGGCGCCGGCGCTGGCGATGTAAGCCTGCAGGCCGGTCTTGGCGACGATCTTGCGATATCCCTCCGTCAGTCTTTTGCTGAGCTTGTCGACGTGTGCGTAGTTCTCGCGGGTGAGGACCTCGCGGAATGTGGCAAGCCCCGCGGCCATGGAGACGGGATTGGTGTTGTAGGTGCCGCCGTGAAAGACCTTGTGCTGCGAGATCAGGTCCATCACCGACTTGTGCGCGCCGAACGCTGCGAGCGGCAAGCCTCCGCCAATAGATTTCGCCAGGCAAATCATGTCGGGCTTGACGCCGAAGTATTCTGAAGCGCCTCCCCAGCCGAGTTTCGCTCCGGTCTTGACCTCGTCGAAGATGAGCAGCGCGCCGTTTTTGGTGGCGAGATCGCGCAGGCCTTCTAGGAATCCTGGCTGCGGCAGGCAGAGGCCCACGTTCATCATGATCGGCTCCAGGATGATCGCGGCGATCTCTCCCGGATTCTGCTTGAAGCGAGGTTCGACGGTCGCGAGATCGTTGAAGGTGGCGATGGCGACGTTGGCGAGGCTGGCCTTGGGGATGCCCTGTCCGCCGGGGACCGACGTGGGCGCGTGGACCTCGCCATAGTCCGGCGCGTGGGGCTTTACGCTGACCAGAGCCGCGTCGTGGAGGCCGTGATATCCGCCTTCGAACTTGATGATCTTGTCGCGCCCAGTCGCGGCGCGGGCAAGACGAACGGCGTGCATGGTGGCTTCGGTGCCGCTGTTGCCGAAGCGGACCATCTCGACGGGAAAGCGCTCGCAGATTTCCTCCGCCAGCTGCCATTCCATGTCATGAGGCATGCCAAACATGGTGCCGGTAGTGAGGCGCGCGCTCACGGCTTTCATCACCGCGGGATGGCAGTGCCCGGCCATCAGGGCTCCGAAGCAGAGATTGTGGTCGACGTAGTCGTTCCCATCGAGATCGCGGAAGTGCGAGCCCTGGCCCTCTTTCACGAAGATGGGATAAGGGTCGTAGGCGCGATAGTTGCTGGCCACGCCGAGGGGAATGCGCTTGAGGTTGCGCTGGTGGGCCTCGGCGGATTTGGGCGTGCGGCGCTCGAAGGTTTCGAGCTCGCGTTGCAGGTCTCGGTACATCAGGGTTCTCCCGGAACTCAAGCCGCGCTTCGGCGGCCATTAGATTGTGCCCGGACGGCAGGGCCGCCCGGGGCTGGCGGTTAGAAATAGAATTTTAAAGCGAACTGCACCAGGCGCGGATCGCGAGCCTGTAATATCTGCCCGAACGTGGTGTTCGAGAAATTGCCGTCCGGATTGAAAAACGATGTCCGGTTGAACAGGTTGAAGATGTCGGTGCGGAACTGGAAGTACTTGCTCTCCGACAGCGCCACCCGCTTGGCGAATGTGATATCCCAATCGTTCAGCCCGGGACCGCAGCAGATGGAGCGGGAAGTGGTCGAGAACGTTCCCAGCGCCGGATCGGCGAAGTTCGAGGTGTTGAAATAAAAGTGTCCTGGCAGTTTTGGATTTGTCCGCTGGAATGGACCCGTCAGTTGCGGCGCCTCGGTACCGAAGAAGAAAAGGCTGCTGATCAATTCATTGTCGTTTTGCGTCTGCAGCCGGATGGGGAACCCGCTCTGAAACTGCGTGATACCGGAGATGGACCAGTCATTCAACAGCTTGCCCTTCACGCCACTGTACCTGGGCACCGGCAACTCCCAGTAATAGTTGATCACAAAGCGATGCGCCGAGTTAAACAAAGAGAGCGCCCGGCTTGCGTTGAAGACGAAGGGATTCAGAGTCTCTTCGAAGCTGGAAGCCCAGTCCAGCGATTTGCTAAAGGTGTAGGCGGCCTGCAGCTGCAAACCGTGGGAGAAACGCTTCTCGACCATGGTCTGGAACGAGTTATAAGCAGACGCCGCGATCGTATCTTCGGCAAAAATGTTGGTAAACACCGGCGTGCCGTCGTTTGGACAGTTCGTCGGCTGCAGTGGATTGCAGTTTGGCGAAGAGTACTGCCGCAGACCCACCAACGTAACGCCCTGCGGTCCTACGGTGCTCCCCCCGGGGATCAGACGGGTAGGCCCGTAAGGAAGGAGCAAACCGCCCCCTGGGAGACCCGTCGGGATCGTGGTACCGCCCGGAATAAAGAACGAGGCATCTTCCGCAACCGGCCCGCAGTTCGTGACCGCACCGCCACCGGCCAGAGGGGCGGTGAGGACGGAATTGGGATTGGCCGCGGCAATGCCCATGATGTCCAGGCAGGTGGTCGGGTTAGAGGGATTGATGTCATGGGTGGCCAGCAGGCGATGGCCTTGCGAGCCCACGTAGTTGAGCTGCCATACGATGTCCCGGGTCAGCTGGCGTTGAATGCTGAAGTTGTACTGGGCGGTGTACTGCGCGCGCAGGTGGGGCTGGGAATCGCCGAACAACAGGATGGGCCGGTAAGCCGACCAGCCCGGATCCTGTCCTCGCGGCGGATTCAGAATGCCGTTGAAGCCGTTGGGAGTCACCGAACCGGCCTGGCTGATAAACGGCGTATTAAACAATGTTCCGGAGAGGCCGGGGCTACTGCCGAAAGGCGGCTCGGCGCTGTACTGCTCGAGGACCAGCTGTTCAATCGGGTTGTAAAACAATCCCCACCCGGTGCGAATGCTGGTCTTGCCGTTGCTGCCGAAAACCTTTCCCAGGAAACCGCTGGTGAAATTCGGGCTGTAGGCCAGGCCAATTCGGGGTGCAAACGCCTTGTAGTAGGTGGAAGTCAGCCCTGGCGGGATACCTTTGTCTCCCGGAACCACCAGACCGGTCGGGCAATCGGCGAGTGGCGTAATCGCCGGATCGCAGGGATAAATGGTGCTCGTCTGCCCCGGGCGGAAGGTCTGCACGCGTTGACCAACATCGGTCAGCGGCGTGTTAAGCTCCCACCGCAGCCCGTAGTTGAGGGTCAGGTTCGGTTTAACCTTCCAGCTGTCCTGCGCGAACAGGTACACGCCGGTATCGCGCACGTCTTCTCTCTGCCCGGACCCCTGGGCATAGGTGTCGGGCAACCCCAGCAGGAACCCGGGGTAGTTGTCATTAAATGCGACAGCATTGAGGCCGCTGCTGTTGAAGGTGTAGTTTCCGCTGACGCTGAAGTAAAGGGTCTGGTCGAAACGCGCGCGGCGCACGTCGACGCCGAACTTTAGCGTGTGGCTACCCTTGACCCAGTTCAAGTTGTCGGCCCACTGAAACGAGTTGCCGGTCTGAGGCAGTTCGCCTTCCCAGCCGTTGCCGATGGCAAAACCGCCAGAAATGTTGACGAAAGGAAGTCCAGTCCGGTCCGGCGGCAACCCGGGTGTGATACCCGCTTTGCCGGGCCCGATTCCGCTGCCCGCGATCAGCGCGTTGACCGCGCTCGAATCAGAGGTGCCGTTAAAACAATACTTGGCAGCGTTGCCGGTGCAGAAGCTCTGCACTGCACCGGTAGCTTGCGGATGCTGGAAGGTTTGCTGGCCTTCCCGCATGTAGGTAAAACGGATTTCATTGACCAGCGAGTTGGTGATGGTCCAGGTGTGGCTGGGATTCCACTGCTGGTAGCGGGCGCCCACGTTCGCGCCGAAGCCGGGAACATTCGCCCCTGCAAACTGGAAGTCGTAGTAGGGCTGCAGCAGCTTGTCATCGGTGTAGTAGTAATAAACGCTGAGGTTTTGCTTGTCGGTGAGGCGATGATCAATGCGGGCGGTAAACTGATCCCGAGTCTCGGACTGCGTCGGAACGGCCTGAAAGGTTCCATCGGGGCGGTTGGCGGGAGGAACAAAGCGCAGCACGTTCTCCGCAACCGGATCCATGCAAGGGCCGGGAATCTTGTTATTCGGAAAAACCGTGGACCAATTAACCAGTCCGCTCACGGGGTCCGGCGTGAGGGCCGAGATACCGCCGGCAGGCAGACCAAGGGCCGCATCGCAACCTGGACGGCCATCGAGAACCTGGGCCACGAAGGGCTGGGCAATGCCGCCCCCAAATGGGCTGCCCGCAGTGAAGTCGCCTGTGATTTCCTGGGGCGTCGGCACCGGCACCAACTGCCCGGAAATGCCCTGGCGCACCCGGCGGCCTTCGTAGGAAACAAAGAAGAAGGTCCTGTCCCTCTTGATCGGACCCCCCAGCGTTCCACCAAACTGATTCTGATTCTCCTGCGGCTTGACGGTGTTGAAGTAGCCCTGCGCATTCAAGACGGTGTTGCGGAAGTATTCGTAGACGTTGCCGTGCCACTGGTTCGAGCCCGACTTGGTTACCACGTTGACCACCGAGCCCGAGTTCCGGCCGTATTCCGCGTCGAAGGTGTTGGTGATGACGCGAAATTCTTCGATGGCGTCAGGCGTGGGCTGCACCGTGGGCAGGTTTACAAATTGATCGTTGGCGTCGCCGCCGTTCACCTCGAAGTTGTTGGCGCGACCGCGGCCACCGTTTACCGACACCGACCCTGCTTGGTCGCTGCCGTAGAAGGTGCTGGCGCTCGAACCCAGTTGCGACTGCACTCCGGGCTGCAACTGCAGGAACTGGTACGTGTCGCGCGCGTTCAGGGGAAGTTGGTTGAGCGAGCGATTGTTGACCACGGCTCCAAGCTGCGTGCTGGTGGTGTCGACCAGGGGGGCGGCGGAAGTGACTTCTACCGTCTCCGCCTGGGTGCCGACCTGCAGCGTGGAGTTCAGGGTGACGACCTGGTTCACGTTGACCGAGACTCCCTTCTGCACGCTTTTTTTGAAGCCGACGAGGTCAAAGTCGACGGTATATACTCCCGGCGCCACTTCCACGAACACATAGTCGCCGCTGTCGCCGGTTTTGGTGTCCCGGATCACTCCGGTCGCTTCATTCGTCAGGTGCACGGTAACGTTGGCCAGTACCGCGCCGGTGGAGTCGGCGACTCTCCCCAGGATTCTGCCGCCGGTGCTTTGGGCGGGCAGCGGGGTGGAACCTAGCAAGCAAAACAGCACAACGAGGCAACAGATCGCGCGACGAATGGTGGACGGCGGCATGCAGACCTCCGGGGGTTGAGTGGAAGTTTTTAGTCGTGAGAACTGGAAAGCCTTGCGCCCTTCATAAACCTTGCTATAATCGCGCAAGGTTAGTAAGGATAGCCGCACCCTGTCAAGGGAAAAATGCTTCCCAGCTCCATAGGAAATTTGCCGTCGAAAAGTGACTCGCGGGCATGAAGCTGACCGACTCCAAACCTTACTTGAAAATCGGAGACGTGGCCCGCATGGTCGGGGTTTCGGCCTCGGTGATCAGAACTTGGGAGAGCCTGGGGCTGACTCGTCCGCACCGCTCCGCCAGCCGCTACCGGCTTTACACCCAGGATGACGTGAAGCTGCTCAAACGAGCGCGCTTCCTCAGAAAAGTGCGCGGGCTGAACGCCCCGGCGATCGTGCAAATGCTCAAGCGCGAAGGCCGGGTGCAGGGGAATTCTCACGCGGTGGCGCACGCTATTGGGGCGCGGCTGCGGCAATTGCGCCTGCGGCGCGGGCTTTCGCTCGCGCAGGTCGCGGAAAAGGTGGGAGTCTCTCTGGGTTTTCTGAGCGCGCTCGAGCGGTCGCAAATGACAGCCTCGGTGGGAACGCTGCGCAAGCTCGCGCGCTTTTATAAGACCAACATCCTGGACTTCTTCAATCCCGCCGAGGCTAGCAGCCGCCTGGTCAAGCCCGCGCGCCGCAAGGTGCTCGAGGCGGGCCGCGGGGTGCACATGGAGCTGCTCGCCTGGGGAAACACGGTGATGGAGCCACACCTGTTCCGCATCGCGCCGAATTCGGGCAGCGGCGAGTCCTACACGCACGAGGGTGAGGAGTTCCTGTACGTCTTGCGCGGAGAACTGCACATCTCGCTCGAGGGGGAAGAGTACCGACTGAAGCCGGGGGACAGCTTTTATTTCGAGAGTGCGACTCC
>DATFTE010000097.1:0-14921 GCA_035262225.1 Terriglobales bacterium | reverse complement strand
TGTCCTCACTTGCCCAGCCGCGCAGCGGCCGTTCCCCGAGTGCTGAGTCGTGACCGGGTAAATGCTACCTCGCCCTGTTCTCGGATGTCCCCCGCACCCGTTACACTGAATCTCATGTTCCGTCGCGCTCTCGTCTCATTGCTCATCCTGATCCCAGCCCTGGCCCACGCCGCCGCGAAGCCCAACATCATTCTCATCACTCTCGATTCAACTCGCGCTGATCGCGTGGCCTTTCTCGGCGGACACGCCAAGACTCCTGCCCTCGATGCCTTGGCCAAAGACAGCCTCGTCTTCGAGCGCGCCTACGCCCAGGCTCCACTGACCGTCGTCTCTCACGCCACGCTGCTGACGGGAACCTATCCCCAAACGCATCAGGTAAACGAGCTCGCTGCCGCAATATCTCCCTCGCTCCCATACTTGCCTGACCTGCTCCGTGCCCAGGGATACCGCACGGCAGCCTTTGTCGGTTCCCTCGCCCTCGATCCCCGCAACGGTCTCGCTCCCGGCTTCGGCCGTGGATTCAGCCTCTACGACGCCGGCTTCCATCCTCCCCAGCCTGGCGAAAACCGCGCCCCCGCGACCCTGCGCCACGCCGCGCAAGTTACGGATCGTGCCCTTTCCTGGCTGGCCAAACCCGGCCCCATGCCCCTGTTTCTCTGGATTCACCTCGTCGACCCGCAGGCCGCCTCGGCCGCCTCTTATGACACTGCCATCGCCACCACCGACGCCGCGATCGCCCGGCTGATCGCCGCCCTCAAGACTCAGAAACTCTTCGACGATGCGCTGATCGTCGTCGCCGCCGACCACGGCCAGAGTCTCGGTGCCCACGGAGAAGACACCCACGGTGTCTTCCTCTATGACGAAACCATTCACGTCCCGCTGCTCGTGAAGCTGCCGGGCAACCAGCCCGCCAAGCGCGTGCAGGCGCGCGTCGGTCTGGTCGATGTCGCCCCCACGATCCTTGAAGTCGCCGGCGCTCCCGTTCCCTCGCAGATGCAGGGACAATCCCTTCTCCGCATCGCCCGCGCCGCCTCGGCTCCCGACCAGCCGGTTTATGCCCGCACCGACTTCCCCCAGCGCGGCTTCGGCTGGAGTCCCCTCGAATCCTGGCGCGCCGGAAAATATCTCTACATCCGCGCCCCAAAACCTGAGCTATACGACCTGACAACCGATCCCGACGCGAAGAAGAACCTGGCGGCCACTTCCAAAGCCACGCTTGAAACCATCGCCGCCCAGCTCGACTCTTTCGATCGCCACTTCACGCAGGGGGGAAAAACCGCCGAACTCAGTTCGAGTGAGATGCAAAAGCTGGCTTCCCTCGGATACGTCGGCCTCGAGAAATCCGCGAGCGGAAATACCGCCGCCTCGGGAACAGATCCCAAAGACGGAATCGCCCTCGCCAACAGAGTTCAAGAAGGATTGGCCGCGGTGGATAGCGGCTCAGCCGACAGGGCGGTAGCAGCCCTCGATCCGGTGGTGAAATCTCAACCCAACTTCTACCTCGCTCAGTACGCGCTCGGAGTCGCGCTCGCCCTCCAACAACACTATCCCCAGGCAGTCGAACATTTGCACAAAGCCATAGAGCTTCAACCCGACTCCGCCTGGGCGCATTTTTACATGGGGAGCACGCTGTTGAAGATCGGAGATTACAAGAGCGCCGCCGTCCACCTGGAAATTGCTGCCACCCGCCTGCCGCTGTTCGCCGAAGCCCACCGTATGTTAGCGGAAAGCTATGACCACCTGAACCGCACTGAAGACGCCAGGAAAGAAAGAGAAAAGGCCGCGCAAATTCGATAACGCCGGGCGGAGTCGAAGCATCCCTCCCTTTAGACTTCAGATTCAGAACCGCCGCAGAGACGCAGCTCGGCTCCGTTGGCTGATCCGCTCCGGAAAAAGCTCCTGGGCTGATCCGCTCCGGAAAAAGCTCCTGCCGACGACTGAACACCCGCGACTAAGGACTGCTCTCCTGCTTCAACCGCTCCGCCTCAGCCGCCTCTTTCCTGGCGATATCGATCTGCCCCATGCGCCCGTAGGCGTCAGCCAAGAATCTGTGTGCATCAGGAGATTTGGGATCAGCTTTAACCGCTTTCTTCAGTCTGGGCAAGGCCTCCGCCAACTTGCCGTCGAGGGTAAGCATGCGCCCCAACACCAGGTTGGCACGATAGTTGTCCGGCTCCAGCTTCAGCGTGGTCTCCAGCTCCCGCCGCGCATCGCCCGCGCGATCCAACCGCGCGTAAGCCGCAGCCAGGGAAAAATGCAGCGCTGCCCACTTGGGAGATTTCTTGCTTGCCTCCTCAAAGTGCGGCAGGGCTCCGGTCCAATCTCCCATTTCGGAAAGCGATAGAGCCAGCTCATAGTGGGTCATCAGCCCATCCGATCGCAGCTCCAAAGCTTTCCTAAGGACAGGAATCGCTTCCTGATACTGTTTGGTCCAGGTGTACGCCGCTCCCAGTTGCGTATAAGCCACCGGAATGCCCGGCTCCTTGGCCAGGACCTGCTTCAGCAGCGGGATGGCGTCCTCAAAGCGTGTTTCCTCCGCATCCAGAATCGCATCATGCAGCAGGTTGACGATTTCCACCTTATCTTTCGGATCGGCGTGAGTATCGGGAATGCCCGGTCCAACCTTGATGTCGTTGTCGGTGGCGACATAACCCAGCGCCGCCAGTTTTTCCTGGGCCTCGGGATCCACTGGACCCTTTTCTCCCGATCCCATGCTGCTGGTCTTGGCGCGAAAAGCATCGATCTGGCTGGTTAACGTGTCAGCGACGGCAGTGGAACTGGTGGCAAGATTCTGCGTCGCCTTCGGGTCTGTCGACTGATCGTACAACTCCTTGCGCGGCGCCTCGATCAGCAGATACTTCCCTGTCCGCCACGCTCGCAGCGAACTCCACCCAAACGCCTTTCGCGGATAGTCCGTTTCCGCAAATGCCGGCCGGTCTCGCCCGGCTGCCCCCGTAGCCATCTCCGACAGCAACGATGTCCCCTGCATTTCTTTCGCTGGCACGAGTCCGGCCGTCTGCAGGACGGTCGGAGCGACATCCACCAGTCCGGTACGGCTCTCGACCCGCTTGCCGGCATCCCGCGCGCCTGGCAACTTGATCAGCAGCGGCACGTGAATGGTCTCGTCATACAGGAAGACACCATGTGCCGTTTCACCATGATCTCCCAGCGCCTCTCCGTGATCCGCCATAACGGCAATCATGGTGTTATCGAATCGTCCCTTGGCTTTCAACTCTGTCAGGAACTTCCCTAGCTGCGAATCCACATAGGCGATCTCGCCGTCATAGGGAGCGCTGGCATACTTCGCTTTAAAGGGTTCCGGGGGATCGTAGGGATCGTGCGCATCGTAGAAGTGCAACCACAAGAAAAACGGTCCCCGGGGATGTTTGTCGAGCCACGCCTCGGCCCGCGCCACCACTTCGCCGGCCCGCCGCTCGATAGCTTCATAGCGATCATCCCCGGGACGGCGGAAGTGAAACCCTGCGTTATAGACGTCGAAACCGCGGTCGAATCCCCGGCCCGAGCCCTGCACCGGATCAAGAATGATGGAACTCACGAACGCCGCTGTTTGATATCCGCGGTGGTGAAGAATATCGGGCAGGTAAGGAACGTCCGGACCCAGCGTGGATCCAAAATCGTCGACGTGATTGAATTGCGGATAAGTACCGGTAAGGATGGTCGCGTGCGATGGCGGCGTAAGCGGCACGTGCGAATAAGCCCGGGTAAACACCACTCCCTGTTTCGCCAGCTCGTCAAGGTTGAGTGTCAGACCGCGCTCCGAGCCCAGAAACCCCATGCGATCCGCGCGGGTCGTGTCCAGCGTGATGAGAATGATATTCGGATCAATTCTCTTGGAAGGAGCCCTGGTCTTTACCGCTGGCTTGCTGGACTGGGCCGCCGCACACAGCACCCACAGAAACACAACCCAGACACGCCGCAGCACCCGCATAGGATATAGAAAAGTCTAACATGCCCAGCTGAAGACTGCCGACCACGCCTGTCAACCGCAAAAAATTTCAGGCCAGCCTGGCGGCTGGCCTGAAAGTTATTTCAGCCTCGGTTGAAGTTTAGAAGTCAAACCGCAACGCGATCTGAGTCACACGAGCTCCGCCCTGTCCAGGTGTGAACGTCGAGGTGGACTTACCAAAGTTCCCCGTAAACAGACCGGTTTGCGGATCGATGAGCCGATCAACAAGGTTCTGATCCGGGATGGCGAAGTTCGGATGGTTGAAAAGGTTGAAGAAGCTGCCTTGTAACGTCAGGCCAGCGCTCTCAGTGATTTTAAACCGCTTGGCCACGCTCAAGTCGACGTCCACATACTTGGGTCCGGTGAAGACGCCGCGAGGCAGCTGCCCGTCGGCAACTCCCTGGCACAGAGGCGCCGCAGCGCACGTCAGGTCTTGGAACGTCGGGCTCGTGGGCGTCCCAACATTGATGTAGCCATTAGCGGGACTCGTGTTCGTGTAGAAGCCATGAGTAATAACGGCTTGCGCACGGTCATTGAATGTCCCGTTGTGGTTGGCATCAAACGCACCGTCGAATACCGAGAATGGAACACCACTTTGGGCGGTGACAATCCCGGAGACCGACCAGCCGCCGATCCACCGATTCGTCTTGAAGAACGGCAGATCGTAACTGGAGCTGACTACGAACCGGTGCTTGATGTTGAAGTCTGCCGGACCATAATCGAGACGGGGGTGCAGACTGTCAGTCGGGTTGATCGTTGCGTTGACAGCTCGAGGCGTAAACGTGTCACTGATCTGGTCCAAGGCCTTCGAATAGGTGTAATTCGCGTCGAACGACAAGCCATTCGCGAAACGCTTGCGAAGGCTGGTCTGCAGTGCGTGGTAGTTCGAGTCGAATCCGTTGGTACGCAGGTTGATGTTGCTGACGTTCGTGTTGGGCCGCTTAGTAGAGTTCGTCGCCCCGTTCCCGACGAATGGATTGTCAGGGTTCGAACCACCGGCGGTGCGTCCAGGGAACGTATTCAGGTTCTTGATCCCGATGAGTTTCCGCCCGAACGTTCCAACGTAGTTCGTCTCCCAGATCAGGTCCTTGGCGACCTCATATTGGAATCCGAAATTAGTCTGTTCGTAATAGGCGGTCACCAGGTTCTGATCGATGGCGCGTGGCGAGGTCTTTGGCAACCCGGTAGGAAATAGCGTCGGGCTGTTGAATAGACCCACGCTGCTGTCCTGGAACGGAACCGTGTAAAGCCCAGCCTGCGTGATTGCGTCCCCGGGCACTCCAGTCCTGAAAGCGCCGGTAGCGCAGAAGCAGAAGAAGGGCGGATTGAACCGAATGTTTTCGAAAATGTTGTTGTACATGCGGTCATACGCAATGCCGAAGCCACCGCGCACTACGAGCTTCTGCCTACCGGTTACGTCATACGAGAAACCGATTCTGGGAGCAAAGTTGTTCGTGTCTTTGTTCCAGATTTGGGCGTTACGCACCGCGAGTCCCCCGCTTGCAAAGGCTTGCAACGTTGGATTACCAACCGGGTAGTACTGGTTCTGAATGTTGCAAGGGCCGCTGGCCGTGGTCGTCGGGTTCAAGGGATCCTTGACGGTACAGGTCGGCTCGACCGGGGAGCCCGAGAAGTAGTTCGAGTCCAGTCCACTGATGAAGTTGTGTGGTGGACCGAAGTAATCCCAACGGACACCGAGGTTGAGCGTCAGGCGAGGATGAATCCGCCAGTCGTCCTGAAAATAGGCTGCAAACTCGTTCGCGCGGAATCCGCGGTAGTAAACCGGGCGAACCGCGGGGGTGACCGTGGGGTTGATGGTCGTCTGCGCGTAATACCAGGAACCGTAATATGGATACCCGAACGCTGCCAAGTCCGAATCGTGTCCGAACTTGAAGTCCGAGAGGATATCCAGCAGACCGTAAGCGTAGAACTGACCATTCAGGTCAGCTTCGAAGCTCGAACCGTTCCGAGTCCGGCTGTACTCCGCACCCGCCTTAAAGTTGTGTTTGCCGTGAGTCACTGAGAGATCATCTCTGTACTCGAAGCGATTTTCGGTGAAGAACTGCGGCAGGTTGCTGGCATTTCCCAGAGACTGGTTCCACGGATCGAAGAACGTAATGATCGAAGGAATCTTGCCGGAATTTTGCGCCGCAGAGCCGGGGAAGTTCGCGGTGTGACGTGTGTAGGACACGCGCGCCTGGTTCAGCACTGTCGGAGTGAACGTGTGTGACCACGTGATTCCCGCGTTCATCGCACGCGCATGGTTCGGAAGGTCTGGACCGAAGGTGGAGTCGCCACCCGCCCACTGCTGAACTGTGTCCCCGTTGTCATAGAGGAACGAACCATTCAAGCTGTCGTTGTTGCCGATCCTGTGATCGATCTTTGCCGTGTAACGTGCCTGATCGAAGGTCGTTCTCTGTCCCTCGGTTACGGTTCCAAAGACAGGCACGGGGTAAGTCAAACCGCCAACGTACAACCCTCCGCCGAGCGCTCCCGAATTGGTTAAGGCCGTGCAGTTGCGAGCTCCCGGGGTACACAGCGCCAAAGGCTGAGAGGACAACAGACTGTTCGCAATTGGCCCAAGAGTTGCTTCGTTCGAAAAAGCTCCCGGGCAACTCCCTCCCAGCAACGCATTGCAGAATCCGGCCGGGTCGGTCTCCATGAATGTCTCGAAGCCACCACTGTTATAAAAATTCAGGAAGTCCGGTGTTACTCCGGTTCCCGTCAGCGGATTACTGGATCGATCGCGCCGAAACTCGGTGGTGAAATAGAAGAACGTCTTGTCCTTGATGATCGGTCCGCCAATCGAACCACCAAACTGGTTTCGCACCAGCGAATCCTGAACGTGGTTGCGATTTGAGAAGAAGCTGTTCGCCGCCAGCGCTTGCACGCGGTTGTATTCGAACAGCGAACCGTGCCAGTTGTTGGTACCGCTCTTCAGCACCGTGTCGGTCACGAACCCCCCCGCCATGCCGTATTCGGCGGCGAAGTTGTGCGAAATAACGCGGTATTCCTGAATCGCGTCCGGAGAGATCGTGGTGTTCGCGCCGCCTGTCGAGGCGCCGATGGAACCGCCACCACCCAAGCCCTGATCGTTGTTGTCGAAACCTTCGACCAGATAGTTGCCGGTGCCGCTGCGCGTTCCGTTGACCGCTGCGCCGCGGTCCGTGCCGCCGTTGAGGTTAGACAACGCGATGTTGCCTTGGGCAGCGCCAGCCAACAAGTTGATGAAGTTGTTCTGGTCGCGGGTTTCGAGCGGCATCTGTTGCCACACCCGGCGATCGACCAGATCCGAAATAGACGACTCTGTCGTTTGCACCTGCTGCACGCCGGCTTCAACTGTCACCTGCTCTGCACTTGTGCCCAGTTCCAACTTCACGTCCTGGTTCACTATGGTTCCGACGCTGACGACAATGTTCGCGACCTTTGCGCCCCTGAAGCCCTTGGGAGATGTCTCCAAGGTATAGGTGCCCACCACGGGCAGCGCCGGGAAGCGATAGGTTCCGGCGGCGGTGGTTACCGTGGTGCGCGTTTCTCCAGTCGCGCTATTGGTCAGGGTCACCTGAGCATTCGCGATCACAGCGCCCGAGGGATCTGTCACCAGACCCGTCAGTTCGCCCGTTCCGCCCTGTGCCCACATGGTGCCGGCCAACAGCCCCAACACGGTGAACACCAGCAGGAAGCGAGTCATGGCTTTACGAAGTGCACATTCCATGGACTGTCTCCTAAGTAGTTGAACTCTCAAAGTCAGGATGAGTAAAACGGCTTTGCACAGCTTGCGTACGGATGCTTTTCGACGAGCACATCAGGAAAGCAAGCCGGATACCAAAGGAGAGATCCATAACACCGTGTGTTTTCAGACTCTTACAAAGGCGTTTCGAACAGATTATTGAAATCTGGAGGTCCTGCCCCAAAGCCTATATGAAATCCTGTAGAGCCGTCCCGGAATTCATGTAGCTCGTGTGCCAAAATGGGAAGCGTGTCCCAATCGAACTACCTGCTGGGAATCAAGTTGTTCAACCAAGCGGACTTTTTTACGGCCCACGAAGTGCTTGAGGATGTTTGGCGTGAGTCGACTGGCCCGGAGAAGAAATTCCTGCAAGCGCTCATCCAGATTGCCGTCGGCCTGCACCATCACAGTCGCGGAAATCAGCGCGGCGCCCGCTCCCTGCTCGCCCGCGCCACTCGCAACCTCGAACCCTATCCGGAAGTCTTCGGTGGACTTCGTCTGGCCCCCCTCCGCGAGCACCTGGAAGCCTGGAACCACGCCTTAGCCAAAGACGCTCTTCCGCCGCCGATTTTCAAAATCCAGCTTGGGACGCGTAGGTCGGGACCAGGCTCCAGGCTCTAGGCTCCAGGCTTAAGGAACTGGCACTTGGCGCTCATCCCGGTCAGGTTTTTGTTCTGCGGTCGGCACCGACCCGGATTGACGAAATGCCAAGTGCTACTTCCGGAAGCCTAAGGACCAACGCGCAAACCAGTGTTACCATGGCCCTTTCCCCATGAATCCGTCGTCCGCCAAGCCGCGAATCTTGGGCGCGAAGAAGCTTGACTCCGTTCCTCTGCTCGATTTGCAGCGGCAGTATGCCCAGATCCGCGAGCCCATCCTGGCCGCCATTGAGCGGGTTTGTGCCTCACAACAATTCGTTCTGGGAAAGGAAGTCGAAGCGCTCGAGCACGAAATCGCGGCGTTTACCGGATCCGCCGATGCCGTCGGTTGCGCCTCCGGCACCGACGCGCTCTGGCTCGCGCTGGCCGCCGCCGGTGTTCAGCCAGGAGACGCGGTTATCACCACGGCCTTCAGCTTTTTCGCCTCGGCCAGCTCCATCGTGCGCGCCGGCGCGCGCCCGGTTTTTGCCGATGTCGACCCGCGCACTCTCAATCTCGATCCCGTTAGCGTCGAGCGCCACTTGCGCTCCGGCGGCCCGCATCGCGTACGCGCGCTCGTTCCCGTTCACCTCTACGGGCAATGCGCCGACATGGACGCGCTCGGAGCCCTGGCGAATCAGCATCAGCTCGCCATGGTCGAAGATGCCGCGCAGGCTATTGGCGGCGCATGGCGGGGCCGCAAGGCCGGATCGATGGGAGTGACCGCGGCTTTCAGCTTCTACCCTACGAAGAACCTGAGCGCTTATGGCGATGCCGGACTGGCGACCACACGCGATCGGGAGCGCGGAGAGCACATGCGCCGCCTGCGCAACCACGGCAGCCCGCGCCGCTATCTGCATGAGGAATTTGGCTGGAACGCGCGCATGGACGCCATTCAGGCGGCGGTGCTGCGGGTGAAGTTCGAGCACATCGAAACCTGGAATCGCCAGCGCGCCGCCCACGCTGCGCGTTACAGCCTGCTGCTTGCCGAAGCCGGCCTGCTTTCGACAAAAGGCACCGGCCCCATTCAGCCACTCGCGACGTCTTCTACCGCTGAGCACGTATTCCATCAGTACGTGATTCGCGCCGCGCGTCGCGACGAACTGCGTAAGTTCCTCGCCGAACGGAAGATCGGAACCGAAGTCTACTACCCCATCCCGTTGCACCTGCAACCCTCGCTCGCCTATCTCGGTTACCGCGAAGGAGACTTCCCCGAGTCCGAGCGCGCCGCCCGCGAAGTTCTGGCCCTGCCCATGTTTCCAGAGCTTACCGAAGACGAACAGCGGTGGGTGGTCGGGGCGATCGCGGAATTCTACTCGTAAGCAAAAGCCTCTTGGCCTTTGACTTTTAGTTCTTGGCTCTGCTCAGCTGGGGACGCGTCATCCACCGAGCGACGGGAGGTTCGGAAAATCGATGCCGCAACACCCGCGGAGAACTTCACTCGGTGCGGTACTCGCTTTTCTGGCTAGCCTCTCTTCCTCCGCCCCGCCGGTTTCGCTGGTTCTTCCCCCGGCGCGAGCACCCGTTTCACGATCGGGGTATTCATCTTGTACTTCCTCTCGCTGACGTTGCCGTTGTCGTCTTTCACGCGAATCGCGAACACCGGCAACATGCCTTCCTTGTCAAAATTTTCCTTTCCGAGTGTCACCGGCAGCACGCCCTTCAGATTGTGCTCACGGTAGGCGGTCTCGTAGCGGTGCTTGCGCACGTTCCAGGTGAAGACGCGGATCTGGCTGTAATCGAAGGGCAGGCCGTCTTTGTTCTCGTTGAGCAGCATGAGATACTGCGGCACCTGCCTGTCACCGTCCGTGACCTGGTCGAGCACGAACGAGGCTACAATGCGCTGGCCTTCGGCATACTGCGCGATGTCGAGCGGCACGTCCACGTCAATCATGCGGCTCAAAACCCATCCCATGTGTCCCTCGGGATCGCGAATCAGCCACCAGTCTTCGAGCGGCTTGGCCGGCTGGTCGGAGCCGGTTTTCGCGCCGCCGGGCAGATTCTTTTCCGCCGTGGCGCGCTTCAGCAATGCGACCTTGGTTCCCGAGGTGAGGATGTAGAGGTGATCGGCATCGCGTCCCGGGGAGACGTGAATGTTGGTGTCGTTGCGCGTAACGCCCGCACCCTGCACCGGAGTGTTCCGCTCCTGCCGGGTCAAGATTTGCAGTTGATCAAACACCTGCTCCGGAATTACGTTGCGCTGCTCGACCCAACCCTCGACCCCGGCGTCGGTGCGTACTTTGAAGAAGCGCCGGTCACGGTCGAGCACCTGCAGGCGGTCGCCGTTCCTGACCGTGCCCACCTTGCTGTACACCGCCGCCACCTGGTCACGCAGCATGACCTGGGGAGCAGAGACATAAACGAATTCTTTCTGACGGCCACGACCGCGGCCGCAACCAGTCGAGGCGAGCAGCAGGGAGAGAAGCAGGACTCGGGGGATGGTCTTCACAGGTTAAAGAACAATATAGCGCAGGGATCGGAGGTTGGTCGTTCGCCATTCGTCATTGACCGTCCGTCGTTTGGCCGTTCGCCAAAAAGCCAGTGACCCTGTGAGGACGGGCGTCATCGCCCGTCGCCCCCGAACCAATGGGCGAGTGTCGGCGCAGCATGTATTTTCAAACGTCATAACTTTGTCCACAATAGCTATAAGATAATTTCGCAAAAGGAGCGATTTCTCGTCCACTCCGCCGCCTGGACGATGGAGATCACCTCCTGGACCCCGGCTTCTCCCCGTGTGCGCGGAAGAGTGGCGGCGGGCACAGGGCAACATAACGGGCGGTCGCAGGGAAAGACGAAGCGGCGCGAGGCGCCCCGCGGTGCAGGATGGCTCGATTCAAACTCTAGTTCACGGTCAAACGTGCCGTCTGGGTAAAGGTCGTGGTTCCGGCGTAGGTGGCCGTGATGGTGTAGGTGCCCACCGTCGCAGCGCTGCTGACTGTCACCGTAGCCGGCGACTGTTGATTGCTAATGCTGATATTCTGCGCTACGGCTCCCGTGCTGTCGGTAACCGCCCAGGTCGAGGTGGCCGACACGTCCACCGTCCCGGACATGCCGGAAACCGTGGCCAGCGCCATAATCGTTCCGCTGGATCCGCGGGCGATGGTAAGCGACGTTGGCTGCAGCATGATGCCGGTCACGTTCATCAGCGTAACCGTGACGGTGGAGGTGTTGCTGGCCGCTCCCGAGGAAGCAGTGATGGTGGCGGTTCCC
This sequence comes from Terriglobales bacterium, assembly GCA_035262225.1. Lineage (GTDB taxonomy): Bacteria > Acidobacteriota > Terriglobia > Terriglobales > Acidobacteriaceae > DATFTE01. The sequence continues at coordinate 3,376 of DATFTE010000097.1, read as the reverse complement.
GAACTCGCTCCCGTGACTCTGCCACCAGAGGTGATCGGCGCGACCCCTGTGTTGCTGCTGGACCAAAAGACGTTGCTGGTCAGGGTCTTGGTGCTACCGTCATTATAGGTGCCGATGGCACTCATCTGCAGGGTCGTACCCTGCTGAATATTGGGATTTTGCGGTCCGACGGTGAGGCCGGTCAGGACCGGGTCCTGGAAGAAGCCGCTGCAACCGATGGCCGAGGCCACAAACAGCAAGACTGCAAACCCGCCCAGGAGTTGAAGTTTCCGCTTGATACTTGGCATTCCGATGGAGCCCCGCCGGGCCTGTCGCCCCGCCAGCGGCGCAGTCAAATTGTAGCAGAGAGGATGGTTCCCGAAAGAGGGGCGTATCCCCGAATGTACTACTGGCCGCTACGCGCGCGCATAGGGTAAGAACGTGGAGGCGATCGAGGCTTGCGGGATTTCTTTTGCACTCAGCAGTCAGCGGTTGCCTCCGGGATGCGGGGAGCGAGCTTTGCCTGAGGACTATTGGATTTGGCCAGTTGTCGAATCCCACCTTTGCCGCAAAAGGCGCGTCAAATATGAGTACCCGGCCAAGAGCCGGTGTTGGGGATACTCTGTTCACACGCATGGCTGCAATCACCCGTCTCTGCTTTGTCTCCTTCGCCTGCTTTTCCTTTTCTCTTTTCGCCCGGACCGCTCCCCGGGCCGCAGTCCGCCGGGCTCCGGCAATGCCACGTATCTGCGCGGCCTGCATTCGGGCGCACGAGAACTTCCTTGCCTCCGATGCGCTTAACGGGCGGGGCAGCGCCACGCACGACGAACTGGTGGCCGCAACATATATCGCGGCGCAGCTCGAACAGTATGGCGTGGAGCCGATCGGAGACGGCGGCGGCTATCTGCAAAAGGTGGCGCTCGAAAGACGGAAACCGGCGGCGGCGCCGCAGTTGACGTACAGCCTGGCAGGACAGGAGATCGCCTGGAAGCATGGGGCCGAGATGCTGGTTCTCGAGAGCGCCGCCACCGATCGACAAGGCCCGCTGGTGAAATGGCAGCAGGGCGCCGCGGTTCCGAAGGGAGCCTTCGTGCTGCTCGTGCCCGCGGCGGGTGGCCGGATCAGCGAGCAAGAGATTCAGAAGGCCACAGATGCCGGAGCAGGCGTGATTTTGATTCCCGCGAGTCCGCGCTATCGGGCGCATTGGCAGGCCGTCAGCCAGCGGCTGTTCCAGGGAACCATTCAATTGCAGGGCGAAGCGAGAGCGGCGGGCACCGGTGGAACACCCATCCTGATACTGAGTGACGAGGCCATGACGCAAGTGGCGAAAGTGCCGGAGGGAACGGCCATGCATTTCAGCGCTCCCATGAGCGAGCCGGAGCCGCTCTCCACCTGGAATGTGCTCGGGGTGATTCGCGGGAGCGATCCCGTGCTCGAACACAAAGCGGTGCTGTTTTCGGCGCACCTCGATCACCTGGGCGTGGGGAATCCGGTGAATGGGGACGCGATTTATAACGGCGCCGACGACGACGCCTCGGGCGTGACGGCGGTGCTGGAGCTGGCGCGGGTGTTGGGAAGGGGCGCCAAGCCGCGCCGTATTGTCCTGTTTGCCCTGTTTGGCAGCGAAGAGTTGGGCGGACTGGGGTCGCAGTATTTTCGCGAGCATCCGCCGCTGCCGTTGCCGGAAATGGCGGCCAACCTGGAGTTTGAGATGATCGGGCGACCGGATGTGGCGGTGAAGCCCGACCAGTTGTGGCTGACGGGATGGGAGCGTTCGAACCTGGGTCCGGTGCTGGCGGCACACGGAGCGAAGCTGGTGCAGGATCCGCATCCCAAAGAGAATTTCTTTGCGCGCTCGGACAACTATGAACTGGCGCTCAAGGGCGTGGTGGCGCAGACCATTTCAAGTTACGGCTTGCACGCGGATTATCACCAGCCGAGCGATGAGGTCGGGAAGCTGGATTTCGCACACATGGAACAGGCGATCGGGTCGCTGTTGGGGCCGGTGAAGTGGCTGGTGAACTCCTCGTTTACCCCGGAATGGTCTAAGGGTGGGAAGCCGTAACCGCTTCGCTGGTTGTCCGTCGTGGTCTTTGGCGAAGGCAATAGCCACGCGGCGCTTACCACATACGACTTGTGATTCCCGGGCGCAGCGAGGTACCTGCAGCTGGCATGGGGCAGGAGAATCGAGATCCCTCGCTGTGTTCGACTACCGGCCCGGGTATGGTGTTGTCGCAGCGCGCGGCTGGCGGGGTCTCGTGCCGGCACAGGTACACAGGTTTCTTATTCGGCCAAGGACAACGACTAGTTCGCCCGCTTGGCTTTGGCGATGCGCTCGTCGATGGGCTTGCGTCCGGCGAAGCCTTCGCTGACGCCGTGCCAGTGAGTGATTTCCCTCTCGCCTAATTTCCAGCAAAGAAGAACTGTGCGTCCGTCGACTTCACAGGGGAAGTCGAGGAGTCCGATATCCAGGTCCTTGACCTGGACGCCGATCGCGTCGATTTCGGCGACGGCGTCTTTCACGCGCTGGACGGTCTTCTCGCGCTCGGCCTTGCGGCGGGCGAGCGTGACGATGTTGATGAAAAGGCCCCCGCTGAGGAAGACACGGTGGGCGAGGTCCTGGAATTCGTTGTCGACGGACTCGATGAACTTCTTGCCGTCGATGGCAGTGCGCAGCAAAGATTCAAGGACGGGTAGAAGCGTTTGCGCTTCCTGCAAAGTGAACGTTCTGTCGGGCATGGCGTTTTCTTATTTTACTGCAGTCGCTGGTCGTTCGTCGTTGCTCGTTGGCGGGCAGAGGTAATGCGCGTGTGGTTACGGAAGAAAAACCGGTCAGCATTCGGCATTACGCCAAAGCCGACAACCGCTAAGGGAGCGCGGTCCCGGGAGGCCTGGCGACGATTGACGTTGTAAGCAGGCCGATGCCCCAGTAGACGAGTACGCGAGAGCGAGGCTCAGGGCGGGAGGTGCAGCTGCCGCCAGGTGAGGGCGGAACGTCCTCCATTGTCGGTCGGTTGTTTCTTTTCCAGCCAACCAACAAGGAACGGCCAACGAGTGGTTAGGAGATTTCGAGCATGCGGTCAAGGGCTACCCGGGCCCAGTGTTTGACGTCGTCTTTAACTTTGATTTGGTTAACCACGTTGCCTTCGACCAGGTTCTCGAGGGCCCAACAGAGGTGTTGCGGGGAGATGCGGAACATGGTGGTGCAGAGGCAGCCGGAGTCATCGAGGGTGATCACCCGCTTCCCCTCTTTCACGAATTCTCTGCCCATGCGGTTGACGAGGTGTATTTCCGTGCCCACCGCGAACATTGTTCCTTCCGGGGCCTGGCGGATCATCTTCAGCAGGCCTTCGGTCGAGCCGATCCCGTCGGCTTTCCGGCAGACTTCCCAGCGGCA
>DATFTE010000096.1:0-2403 GCA_035262225.1 Terriglobales bacterium | reverse complement strand
CGGTCTCGCCGCTGCTGCCGCTTGGGTTCCATGGCTGCTTGCGGCGTTCCGCTACGCCATCGATGGTCCGACCGCCCGCTTCACGGCGCTTGGGGCCGCGGCGGGCGGCATGATGATTCTGGCCGGGTATTTCCAGACGGCGTTCTACGGCTTCCTGGTCTTGGGCCTTTATGCCACCGCCGAGATCGCTCGCGAGCGGGCGAACTGGCTCCGCGCACTTGGGGTTCTTGCCGGCATGTCTGCCGGCGCGGTCGCACTCGGCGCGATTCAGATCCTCCCCGGACTAGAATTGACGGCGCACACGATTCGCGCAGGCGCTAATTTTTCCAACAGCACCGAAGGCGTGCTGCACCTGGGATCCCTCGCCACTCTCTTCGCTCCGGACGCCCTTGGCGCGCTCTCCGGCAACTACCATGGTCCCTCCGACATCACCCAGTACTATTTCTACGCGGGCCTACTGCTTGTCCCTCTCGCGGTTCTGGGCGCTGTGAAAGCGACGCGCGTGCGCATTTTCGCCTTGGCTATTCTAGCCGTCTGATGTAACTGTCTTCTTTCTGAAAGTGTCAGGTTTTCATCCAGCCTTGGGAAGCGGGAATGCGTCATAGATCAGCCGGTCGAGTTGGGAATCGACGCGATCCAGAGCTTGCCGCAATGGAAACGGCAGAACCGCATCGTTGGCGGTGAACGTCGCCATGGCGGGCCGGAATACGCGGGCCTCCAGACGGGAAAACAGGCGCGCCACCTTCCAACCATAGGGCGTGACGAAGTATCGATTCGTCCGCGGTGGCCGGAAGATCAGCCCTTTTAGCCGCAAGCGACGAAGGTCGTAGGTCATCTGGCTCGCCGTGTACTGCTCGGTGGTGACGCCCAGCAGGTTGGCCACCAAGCCCCGCAGATCACGGTTGTGGAACCCGTCGATGAGATGCTGAAACAGCGTCAATGCCAGCAGCAGCGCCATTACCCGAGGTTGGCCAAATTTCAATGACGGCGCCTTCTCACCGTCCTCAGTGACGGTCGGTTGCACCACCCGTTGGATGCTGTCGCCGCTCAGGCCGCTATTATGGCTGACGCGTTCGACTTCCAGCAGGCGCCGATTGATTTCCCGGCCGACCTTGCGCAGGTAGGGTAGATTCTTCAGGCCCTTGTTGATCCCGAAGTCGTTGGGGTTCCGGAAGGTCCCCTCCGTCCGGCATCCCCGTCCTTCTTTGAAATACTGCTTCAAGTCGAAGTTCTTGTATTGGATGTGCAGGCTGGGGTGAACGCCGTCCTGAATGACGCGCGTGCGGAACTCGCCCGGTGTCTTCTTGGTTACGACGCGGTCGAATACCAACTGCACCCGGTCCGGCCGCCCCAGATCCAGGTTGTCGCGGATGATCTCTTCGAAAAATTCACGCCCGCGGAGGGGCCGGTCGAAGATCTGCGTGAGGCTCACTTCCATTTGCCAGATCGACAGGCTCCAGTCATAACCGGCGGCGCGATCTTCCGGACGCAAGGGCAGCGGCAGCCGCTTCAGCCATTTTCGAAACACACGATCAATCTCCTCCGCCCCCAGTGAGTCGCAGATCTGCTGCAATTTCTGCGGTTCGACGCACGAAAGGAATCCGTTGTCCAACGCTTCGTAGCCGATCCCTTTCTTCTCCAACTGCCGCTTGGCCCACTCATGACCGTTCAGGCAGAGCTTCGTTCCCCACGGCGCATAGCTGCACACCTTCAGAAACAGCGGCCCGAACTCGGCATCGTCAATGTAGAAGTAGTAGTGGTTCACGTACACAGTCTTGTCCCGCGTGAACTCGAACTGTCCGTTGATCTTCTTGCCTTGAAAGGCCTGCGCCTTCTCCTGCCCCACCCCGATGAACACGATCCCGTCGCGGATGCCGCGCTGCTGCCGCATTCTGTTCGCGAGATCGTCTTTGCGTTCCTGATGGCTGAACTGATAGATCGGAATCTGTTGCTGCTCCGCCATCCTCTTCACCGCCTCGCGGAACCGCTCCGTGACCTGACCCAGCACCACCGGCGACGGAACCGGCTTGCCCAACTGCTCGCGCATGAACGTCACCAACCCGCCCGACGTTGCCAAGGGACCGATGTACCCATTCAGGTACAGCCGGTCCAGGCACTCCACCTCCAACGTGACGTGTCCGCTCAGGATTTCCGGGATGCTCGGCATGACCGAGAGTGTACGGGATTCCGAGGCCCTACGCTCGTCGGTTTGAGGTCGAAGACCTCGCTAGTTTCCTCTGTTTGGTACATGGCTGGCCCGGCGGCCGGGCTTTATCGGCTCGGGGCATTTGTGCCGAAACTGCACGAGGTGAGAGCGCCGGTCCAAGGCTGGTTCGCGGCGGCGCTGGCCCTCGCCATGCTTGCCGCAGCGGGCGTGGCATGGGTACTGAAACGCTGGGTGCA
>DATFTE010000095.1:0-2760 GCA_035262225.1 Terriglobales bacterium | reverse complement strand
AAGACAAGATTCTCAATCACTTGCGCGAAGTCATGCAGGGACGCACCACGATTTTCATCTCCCACCGCGTCTCCACCGTGCGCAACGCCGACCGCATCGCCGTGCTGCACGGAGGCCGCATTGTCGAGCTCGGCACCCACGACGAGCTTCTCGCCCTGAACGGCTACTACACCGATCTCTACAACAAGCAGCTGCTGGAAGAAGATCTGGCCGAAGTGTAGGTCCACTTCCCCTTCTGAGCGGGCTGGATCCGTAGTCCTTCGTATCTGAAAACAGCGGAGTAGCGGAGCAAGGATAAAGCTCGCGGCGCAAGCCGCGGGCAAAAGCCCGACAAACGGTCCAGCCCCAACAGGCGAAACAAGAGTGCATTCGGTGATCTTGGGTGGCGCAGCACTTCGGCGACGCCAATATAGTTCTCTTGTCGAAGACGGGCTTTGACGCCGGAGGCAGAAGCGGTCTTGACCGGGAACTGCTTACCTGACTACCAGCACTTCCCGAACATAATCCCGCGCCAGGAAGAATTTGATGGATGCGAAATCGCGGAACAGGGCCTCGATGTGGCGGTTGTTGAACACGCGCTGCAGGCGAAAGCCTCCCCCGATGGCAGTATGCACCGCGCCCGTCGGTCCGCGCCGGGTCTCGCGCTTGGCCACGATGGTCTGCATTTCGAGCATGTCCTTGCCGACAATGTGGAAGCGGTAACAAGGGGCGTCCGGCCCGGCTTCCTTGGTGTGGAAGAAGGCCAGCAGCATGCCTCCCGGCTTGAGCATGGACCATAGCCGTCCCACTACCGGCCTCACCAGGCTTTCGTCCATGTAATCGGCGAGGTTCCAGCACAGCACCACATCGAATTGCCCCGCGCCGAACACCAGGTTTTCCGCCAGAAAACGCCTGCTGTCGAGGGTTAGATTGCCCTGCTCATCGCGGACAACCAGCGTCGGATCGGCCGAGGCCGCCAACAGGTCTTCGCTGTAAATCTTGTGTCCGCGTCCGGTGAGATAGGAGATGTTGGCCGGCGAGGTCGAGCCTATATCGAGAACGCAAAGCGGCTCGTCCGAGGCCAGCGTGCGCGATAACTCCCCCAGTCCGCTCGAGCGGCGCGTCAGCCGTTTGTTGCCCGGTTCTGGGTGCGGTCCCTGCCCTGGAACCGGCGAAGAACCACGAAAAAGTTTCATGAAGCCACTGGTGACCGATGCCATTTCTAATTCCCGGCGCCCGGTTCTGGAACTCCCCAATTTACTATATCGTGTTCCGTACCGGGGGCCTGTCTATTTCTTGACCGCTTCTGTTACCGGAGTTTTTTGCGCCTTGCCGGCCTCGCTCTCGCGCTCGATTTCGACTTTGCCCTTCAGATAGGCGCCGTCTTCAATCGAAATCCGCCTGGTGACCACATCGCCCACCGCGATTGCCGACTTCTGCAGCTCGACGCTGTCGCTCGCGCGGATGTTGCCGTCCAACTTCCCCAGCACCACCACTCGCTTGGCATGGACGCTGGCCCGCACCTGGCCGTTGGGGCCGATGAAGACCTGGCTGCCGGCCAGCTCGATCGTGCCTTCCACTTGGCCTTCCACGTACAGATCTTCACTGCCGGAAAGTTCACCCTTGATTATCACGGACTTACCGATGTGGGCAGACTCCCTTGCCGGGGACGTTTCCATGTGTGGCCTCCTTGGCCGCAAGACGGGTAAAGACGGAACAAGGGATTCTAAATCATCCTGGTGAAGGCCGCAGTGCCTGTATAAATTCCGGTTGCAGGACAACGAAAGTCGGCAGGATACTCGTCTAACTGACGTTCTGGAGTGCCATGGGCATGACGGCTTGCTCGCGCAGTGTCACCCGGGGGATCCTTCTGCTCCTCGCCGTGCTCCCCTGCCTGGCTTCCCCGGAAACCCCACTCTCCCCGAACGAGCTGGTGCGGCGCACCGTACAGAATGAGATCAAGTCCTCAAGCGGCCCCTCCAACTACATGTTCAGAGATCACAAGGAAACCCCCGGCGGCTCCCAGACCAAGCTGGTGGTCGAGACCGAGGACGCCACCGCCGGTCTGCTGATTGCCATCAACGGCAAGGCCTTAAGTCCGGAGCAGCGTGAGGCCGAGATCGCGCGCATCGAACGCTTCGTCAACAGTCCTGAGGAATTGAAGAAGAAAAAGAAACAGGAGAAGGAAGAGGCCGAGCGTGTGACGCGTATTATGAAAGCGCTGCCTGACGCTTTCCTCTATCAGAACGACGGCACCGAGACCGGCACCAATAGCCTCGGCAAAGCGGGCGACGAACTGGTGCGCCTCAAATTCCGCCCCAACCCCGACTACACTCCTCCGTCGCACACCGAGCAGGTTCTGACCGGCATGTCGGGCTACTTGCTGATTGACACCAGCCGCAACCGCATCGCCAAGATTGATGGCACTTTGATGAAAGACGTCGGCTTCGGCTGGGGCATTCTCGGGCATCTCGACAAAGGCGGCCACTTTCTGGTCGAACAGGCCGACGTGGGCAACGATCACTGGGAAATTTCCCACATGGAGCTCGCGTTCACGGGAAAAGTGCTGCTCTTCAAGAATCTCAACATCAAGTCCACGGAAACCTACAGCGACTTCCGGCAGGTGCCCTACAACCTGACCTTCGCCCAGGGAGTCGACCTGCTGAAGAAACAGGAAGCCGAACTCGCCCAGAACCACCCGGAAAAGTAAGCGACAAGCCCAGGGCGCTGCGCCTTACCGCGCGCCGTGCCGCCTGGCATACATTCCGAGGCATGGGTGCG
>DATFTE010000094.1:0-16885 GCA_035262225.1 Terriglobales bacterium | reverse complement strand
GACTTCACGAATCCCGTCGACTGGCAATACGGACACGGGGAACCGATCGTGCGCTCCAGCGACTGCTTCACCCGCTTGCGGGTAATCGCCACCAGTCCGAAGTCGTTAAACTGCAGAACCTTTGAGGGTGCGCGATCGCTGCGCAAAGCCTCTTCCAGCGCCTGCATGACTTTCTGCCGGTTGCGCCGCTCGTCCATGTCGATGAAGTCGATGATGATGATGCCGCCCAAATCGCGCAGCCGGATCTGGCGCACGATTTCCTTGATGGCATCCACGTTGGTCTTGACGATCGTGTCTTCCAGGCGCGAGGTCTTCCCCACGTATTTGCCGGTATTGACGTCAATCGCCACCAGCGCCTCGGTCTGGTTGATGACGATGTATCCGCCGCTCTTCAGCCACACTTTCGACTTCAGCGCCTTATCGATCTCATCTTTCAATCCAAACTGTTCGAACAGCGGCGTCTCTTTGGTGTAGAGCTTCACCCGCCGCACCAACGCCGGCTGGAAGCGGTTGGCAAACCGCAGAATGCGCTCGTACTCCTGCTCGTTGTCGACCCAGATCGCCGAGAAATCCGAAGTGACCTGATCGCGCAACACACGCTCGACTACGTTCAGATCGTGATAGATCAGCGCAGGGGCCTTGCCGTTATCGGCCCGGTTCTTGATCTCCGTCCACAGACCCTTGAGGAAGCGGATGTCGGCACGCAGTTCTTCTTCATTTGCCCCCTGCGCTGCGGTGCGTACGATGAACCCGCCATGCCCGTTCTCGCGTTCGCTCTGGATGATCCGTTTCAGCCGCTGGCGCTCCTCTTCGGAACTGATCTTCCGCGACACGCCGGTATGATTCACCGTCGGCATGTAGACCAAAAAGCGTCCCGGCAACGCGATGTGACTGGTGATGCGCGCACCCTTCTTGCCAATGGGTTCCTTGGCAATCTGCACCAGGATCTCCTGCCCTTCTTTCAGTAGGTCGCTGATTTGCGGCACCGGCTGTGGCTCGCGACGGCGTTGGAAGCGGCGTCCTCCGCGGCGTCCACGCCCCCTGCGATCAAATGCGGGACGGCTCGCCCGCTGGGTGTAAGCCGCGGTGGCGGCTGGCGCTCTCACTTCCGCGCGCGCGTCCACCGTCCCATTTCCGCGGGCTTCGGCATCGAGCAACGCCTCCGCCTCGGCCTGGGCTTCTTCGATTTCAGCTTCTTCTTCCTCTTCGGCCGCGGCCTCGGCGGCAGCTTCGTCCAATTCGCCCTCGGCCTCAGCCACGGCGGCGTCAGCCGGAGCGCCCTCCTCCGTCACCGGCTCGGCCGATGCGGCAAGGGCGTCCGCCGGTGGCTCGTGGTAATCCTCAGCCGCGTGCGTTTCTTCTTCCAGTTCCTCGAAAGCGGCGTCTTCTTCGAGATCCTCTACGTAGTGCGCAAGCTCGGCCTCTTCCTCTTCGATCTCCTCGTGTTCCAGCATGCCGGCTGGGTTAGCTGCCAGCCCTGGTTCCGGACTCGGTGGCGCGGTTGTGCCCACTTCCCCGGTTGATTCGTCAGATTCGGTTTCCGTGTCGCCGAAAACCGCGCTCACGTTCATCTGGTGAAGGCGCTTCTGCTCACGATCCCACGCCTCTTCGGCAGACTCGGTGTGATTTTCGGCCGCGGGCCTCATTTCTTCCTGTTCCCCGGCTGCCGCCTCAGCCTGGGCTTCTGCAAACAGCGGCTCGTCTTCGGGAAACCTTTCCGAGACCGCGGGTGCGGCTTCGGCCGGTGCTGCCGCGGCTTGCGGGGCTCCGCCAGACTGCTGCGGCGATGCCGTCTTCTGCGCCATGCGCGCGTACTTCGAAATGGACTCCCCCGGCAACAGAATCGGCTGATATCCCGGCGGCGGACCGTACTCGGACCGCTCCCCGCGATCGAAACGCTCGCGCGCGGAACTGTCTCCACGCGTTTCTGCCGGGCGGGCATACTTCGACTCCGGCATGCGCTCCCCACGTCGTCCGCGGCGGCGGCGGCGATTGCGCCAGCTTCCGCGTCCTTCGCGCTCTCCCCCGTTCTCTTCCCGGCTATCAGCCGCCACCGGCAATGCCATTGCAGGTTCCTCGAGGTTGCCGTTGGGTTCATCGGGGAAATCCGGGCCTTCGATCACCAAGGTGTGGGCTTCCGCAGCCGTCGGTTGCGGCGGGGCCGTGCGGGTTCTTGGCGGTTCCGAGGCCACCGGCCGGTTGGTGGGTACTTCTTCCACCTCGTCTCCTTCTTCCACTTCCATGAAATCGGAGACGTAAAGGAAGGCATCGCGTTCCAGTCCAATGTCGACGAATGCCGACTGCATGCCGGGAAGCACGCGCGTCACGCGTCCCTTGTAGATCGATCCTGCCAGGGTGTATTCATTCTCTCGCTCGAGGTACACCTCGGCGAGTTGATCATCTTCAACCAGCCCCACCTTGGTTTCATGGGGTGTGGAAGACACAAACAATTCTCTTGTCATGCGAACTCCGGTTCCGGGCCGTTTCTACGGCCACAGAGTTTCACCGGACAGAAGGCAGGAAAGGACAGGAAGGATCGATGCCACCAGCGATTGCCACGCCCGGGCAGGGCACAGTGTGGGCCTCGGAGCTCACTCCGGGACGAATCCGTCGCACAAGCTTAGGAATCTTTTCCACGTATCGCAGTTGCGCTCAGCCAGGTTTGTGACCGCTCTCTCGAATCTTCCAAGACCCGAGGGGGCCGTTACCTGCCGGCGAGCGCCCTAGCTTCAATCCTGTCCGGCCTCAGTTACCCTCCAGCCGGTGAGTTGCCCTCTTGACGCGAGGGCGATCGTAATCTTTAGTTTTAGCCGCTTACGGCAAGTGCGGCTGGCCTCCCTGCCTTCTTCCTCCCGCTCAATTCACGAAGCGGCGCATCCGGACATTCATCACAATGCCCAGCGCTAAAAATATGAACAGGACCGAAGACCCACCGTAACTCATTAATGGCAGGGGAATTCCCGTGACCGGCATGAAGCCGACCACCATGCCGACGTTGACCAGTATGTGGAAGCTAAGCACAGCCACCACACCCATTACCACGAACGTTCCGGCGCGGTCGGGCGCCGTTTGAGCGTTCTGGATCAACCGCATCAGCACTATAAAGTATAGCAGCAAAACGCCTAAGGCACCGACAAATCCGTGTTCCTCCGATAAGGCCGCAAAAATAAAGTCGGTTTGCGGTACCGGCAGAAACGCCAGATGCGTCTGCGAAGTCTCGGCACTACCCCAGATCCCCCCCGAACCCACAGCAATCAAAGACTGAATGACCTGGTAGCCAGAGCCCTGACTGTCCGCCTCCGGCTGCATAAAACTCACCAAGCGCTCCCGCTGGTACGGCTTGAGCACATGCCAGGCCAGGGGCATCATCAACCCTCCGGCCAGCAATACAATGGCCGCCTGCCGCCAGTGCAGCCCGCCCAGAAACAACCCCATGACCGCGATCGGCAGGTAAGTGAGCGCCGTGCCCAAGTCCGGCTGGCGCAACACCATCAGCATCGGAATCCCGACGATGGCTCCCGCCTTGAAGAAGTCTGGCCAGGAGAGGTCCTTTTGATGCAAGTCGGCGAAGTACTTCGCCACCGCCAAAATCAAGATCAGTTTCACCCACTCCGAGGGCTGAAAATGCTGGCCACCTGGCATCCGGATCCACCGCCGTGCCCCCAGATACTTCTGCCCGAAGATCATCACCGCCATGAGCGATGCAATCGAGGCGATGTACATCCAGTGCACCTGGTCGAGCAACGCCTGATAGTTGATCAGGCTCATCAGAAACATTGCCGCCACTCCCCCGATCACCCAGTAAACCTGCCTAATGTGCGCCCCGGCAAACTTGGTGTGCTCGGTCGCGCTGTGAATCTGCACCACTCCCACGCCGCAGATGATCAGCACAAAGATCAGCAGCACCCAGTCAAAATCGCGGAATGAAACGTAGCGTGACATCAGGTCGTCAGTCTTCAGTCCTCAGCCCGAACCGGTCGTCGGTGGTGGGTTCGTCGGCCAAACTTTTCCCTCGGGTGTTCACCGCTTCCCGGTATTCAAAACTAGTTCACGCCGGGCGCGGCCGCCGCCAGGGGCAATCGTTTTCCCGGCAAGTCCACCAAAAACCTGCCCGCGTGCAGAGTGTCTCTCCCCTCCGGCCCTTCCCCATCATTCCACACCGCACCGATTTCCACCTTGTCGGCTTTCGCCATGTTGGTGGGCTGGCGGCGCTCCTTATCGACATAGGCTTTCACCACCTGCGCCGCCAGGCGTGCTGCAAACTGGCCGTGTTCCCCGCCTTCGAACAGCACCGCCACCACAATTTCGGGGTTGCGCCGCGGAGTCACTCCGACGAACCAGGCATTGTCTTTGTAGTCTGTCTTGCCGTGCGCCAGCTTCGCCTTCAGCTGGTTGCTGATAGTCTGCGCGCTGCCCGTTTTTCCGGCAAAGTCAATGCCTTGCAAATGCGCGCTGCCGGCGGTGCCGAGCGGAGTCGGCACATTCGCCATGGCGTCGGTGATGATGTTCCAGTTCTTGGGATCGATGGGAACCTTAACCATATCGGGCGTATCCGCGGCGGGCAGCAGATTGGCCGGCATCTGGTTGGGAAACGCGACGTGCGGGCGGCGCAAAACGCCGTCACTGGTGATGCCGCCAATCGCCCGCGCCAGCTGGATGGGCGTGACCGCCACTGCGCCCTGCCCGATGCCGACGGAAATAGTTTCTCCCGCGTACCATTTCTGCTTGAAGTTGCGAATCTTCCACTCTTCCGAGGGCATGACGCCGCTTACTTCCTGCGGCAAATCAATATTGGTTTTCTGGCCCAGTCCGAATGCGGTGGCATACTTCGCGATGCGATCAATCCCCAGCTTCTCCGCCAGGGTGTAGAAAAATACGTCGCACGACTGATAAATCGCCTTGCTGATCTCCACCGCGCCATGGGTGCTGTGCTGGGCGGTGATCCAGCACTTGAAGTAGCGTCCGTAGAAGGTCGCTCCACCATTGCAGATCACGTGCATGTCCTGCGCGATGCCTTCCTGCAATCCGGCCGTGGCCATGATGATCTTGAACACGGAACCAGGCGCCAGTTGCGCCTGAATGGCCTTGTTCAGCAGCGGGTGATTCTCGTCGTTGACCAGCTCATTCCACTCGTCGCGTGAAATGTGCACCGCAAAGTCGTTGGGGTCAAACGTGGGCCGGCTCACCATCGCCAGGATCTCGCCGTTGCGCGCATCCATGGCCACGATGGCGCCGTTTTTCCCTTCGAGCGCCTGCTCCGCGGCAATCTGCAGATCCAGATCGATCGTCAGCTTCAGTTGTTTGCCGGGTACGGCGGGAGTTTCATCCAACCGTCCCACTTCCTTGCCGCGGCTGTTGACGATGGCCCGCCGAAATCCGTTCTTCCCCATCAGGATGTTGTTGTATTCGAGCTCCACCCCCGACTGCCCTACCACATCGCCAGGATTGTTGAACTCCCAGCGCGGCTGGTTCAACATTTCCTCGCTCACTTCACCCACATAGCCGATCAAGTGCGCCATGAAGCCGTTACGCGGATACAGCCGCCGATGCGCCATGATGGTATCGAGCTCGGGAAGTTCGTTGCGGTGCGACTCGATGAACGCCAGTTCGTCGGGCGTGATGTCGTCCTTCAAATAAATCGGCTGATACTGCGGCATGGACTGGAAGCGCCGGATCTTTTCCCGTAGTTCATCGGGGTCGAGATGCAGGCCGCGTGCGATCAGCTGCGAGTCCGCGGTCAGGTCGCGCGAAGAATCGCGCAACAGCAACGCGGTGAACGAAGGATAGTTGTCGACGATAATCCGGCCCTCCCGGTCGAGAATCTTCCCCCGCGGAGCCAGAACCGGGACATTGCGTATGCGGTTCTTTTCCGCGAGCGACGCATAGAAGTCGCTCTGCATCACCTGCAGCCGCCACAGTCCGTAGGCCAGAATCAGGAAAATGGCGAGGATGACGTATTGCACCGCGGTCAAGCGGATGGGCGAAACTTTTTCGTCGCGGCCGAACATCGGACTTCAGGCTTCGGGCGCGGGCTTTACCCCGGTCGCGCCCCAGCACCGAGTTATTCCTTTCGGGAAGTTGCCCCTATTTTAACTCGCGATTTGCTTCCCGCGGCTTGCCGATTCGGGTCACACCCAGGCCGGCCATAACTTTCGTAACCTTCAAGTCCGCCCGCCCGCTCCTGGGGCATGGTGCGTGCCGTGCGAGAACTCAACCACCAACCTTGCCTCCGGCCGGAGCTGCGGCAGGAGCAGACTTCCGCAAACCAGGCCGGGAGTGATCCCCGGGCGTCGGGCTGCGGTTCACGTCCGCTGCTTAAACCGGTCCAGCAGCGCAAACAACCCCACCGCCAACACTGCGTTCGCGAGTCCCGATCCCAATTCATGCCCCCAGCTCCACTGCAGGCTCAGGCTCAGCATCCAGCGCGCCACGGCAAAATATGCGATCTCGTGAATCACGTAGAAGAACAGCGTCACCAGGAAACGCGTACCCGCATTCTCCACATCGATCTTCACGCCGAGCGACGATGCCCCGTAGCCAACGAAGGTCTTGGCAATTCCATACACGCCGATGGGATGATGGGTCAGCGAATCCTGCAAAAGGCCGATGGTCGCTCCCGTCAGCAAGCCGCTGACCGGACTGCGTCGCGCTACCGCGAAGAAAATCACTACCAGCAGGGGAAGGTCAAAATTGGTAAAGAAGCTGAAGCGCAGGGGAAGAAATGCCTGCAGGAACAGAGCCAGCAGAGGCACAAAAATCGCGGTGGGTAGATTGAAGCGGTAGACCTCCACCTGTTCCTGGGATGTATAGGTGATGGGCACGCTATTGAGGCTTATCCTCCGGCTGAGGCTGAGAAGGGTCAGGCTGAGTTGGACTAACCGGCGGTGGAGACCCAGGCTGGGGCTTGGGATTCGCGGTTGCCGGCACCGTCGGTTTGTTCCCCGCTCCCGGCGCAGGTCCGGGCACGACCAGCTTCTGGTCGCTGGCCGGCCTCACCAGCACAGTGCCGGCGGGCTTCGCGGTTTCGGTCGGCGCCGGCTTCGCGGCGGCGGGCCGGTTCGCGGGCGGCGCGGTGTGCGCCTGCGCATCGTTGGTCTTCGCCGTCTCGGGTTGGGGAGTGCCGGGCGTTCCCGCATTGGCCGGCGTCGTCGCCGCACCCGGCTTTTCAGCCGGCTTGTCGGGAACCGAAGGCAAGCGCTGCGCAAGAATGTCCACTGCCCGTATCGAGCCGTTCGTCACCACGGCCGGAGCCTTGTCCTCCAGCTTGGTAATGACCAGGACTTCTTCCAGTTTGCTCAGGTTGGCTGCCGGCTTGACTTTGATGTTGAGGAACAGATCCGAGCCCGAGGTCGACGTCACCACCGTGCCTACGGGCAGACCCTTGGGAAAGATCTGATCGCCGCCACTGGTCAGCACCCGCTCGCCCGGCTGCACCTGCTCATCGGCCATCACTTTCTCGAGCACCACTTCCCCCGCCGCCGAGCCGCGCAGAATTCCCTGCAACCTCGACTTTTCGAGGATCGCTCCCACCCCGCTGTTTTGGTCGTTGATCAGCAAAACTTGCGAGGTGGAAGGCTCCAGCGGTTTTTGCCCGAACACCTGCAGCACCTTGCCTACAACGCCGTCCGCGGTAATCACTGCCATGTCGGGACGAACGCCGTCGCGCCATCCCTTGTCAATGTAGAGGGAACGCGACTGCTCACTGCCGCTCGATCCGATGACCTGGGCGGGCAGAGTGTGCGAGATGAATTGTTCCTTGAATCCCAGCAGAACCTGCAGGCGGCGCGCCTGCCCGGCGTCCTCACTCAGCCGCACTTGCTCCACTCTCAGGCGCTCGATCTCCGCCTTCAGCTGGCGATTCTCCTGCCGCACGCCGCGCAGATAAAAGTAGTTGTGCCACAGGCCCGACGTCCCGTTCTCGACCCACACGATGGCTTTTTCGAAGGGAGTCACGGCGCTGACCGTCCACACGCGGATCAGGCGAGTCGGCTCGCTGCCGACCTTGCGCTTCACCTGCATCGCCAGACCCAGCACCTGCAAAAACAACACTGCCACCAGGATGCTCAGGTTGCGGTAGCGGCCGAATACGGATTCCATAACTTCAGTTGCGAGTACCGAGTACCGGGCACTGGGTACCCGGCGGCATCAGGCAGCAGCGGCGTCAGACGGCGGCCTTCGTAAGCGACCTTGTTTTCCCAGTACCTGGCGCTCGGTGCACGGAGAGCTATTCGATCGAAATCTTCCGCAGCAGCTTGAAGTCGCTCAGCATCTTGCCCGTGCCCAGCACCACGCTGCACAGCGGATCATCGGCGATCGAAACCGGCAACCCGGTTTCTTCGCGGATGCGCTTATCCAGATTCTTCAGCAGAGCCCCGCCTCCGGTCAACACGATGCCGCGGTCGCTGATGTCGGCCGACAGCTCGGGCGGCGTCCGCTCCAGCGCCACGCGGATCGCGTTCATGATGGTCGAAACGCACTCGCTCAGCGCTTCGCGGATTTCACTGTCATCCACCGTGATTGTCTTGGGCACACCCTCGATCAGGTTACGGCCCTTGATCTCCATGGTCAGCGGCTTGTCGAGCGGATACGCACTGCCGATCTCAATCTTGATCTGCTCGCCGGTGCGCTCGCCGATCAGCAGGTTATATTTCCGCTTCAGGTAATTCATGATGGCTTCATCCATCTGGTTGCCGGCCATGCGCACGGAACGGGAGTAGACGATGCCGCTCAGTGAAATCACCGCGATGTCAGTGGTGCCCCCGCCGATGTCGACCACCATGTTGCCGCTCGGCTCGGTGATCGGCAGTCCGGCGCCGATGGCGGCCACCATGGCCTGTTCTACCAGATGCACTTCGCTGGCTTTGGCGCGGTAGGCGCTGTCCATGACGGCGCGCTTTTCCACCTGCGTGATTTCCGAAGGTACGCCAATCACGATGCGGGGATGCACCAGCATCTTGCGGTTGTGCGCCTTCTGAATGAAATAGTTCAGCATTTTCTCGGTGACTTTGAAGTCGGCGATCACGCCGTCCTTCATGGGCTTGATGGCCACGATGTTTCCCGGCGTGCGGCCCAGCATCT
Organism: Terriglobales bacterium; assembly: GCA_035262225.1. Classification (GTDB taxonomy): domain Bacteria; phylum Acidobacteriota; class Terriglobia; order Terriglobales; family Acidobacteriaceae; genus DATFTE01. Next base: position 7,807 of record DATFTE010000094.1, on the reverse strand, counting down.
CTTTGGCTTCCTTGCCCACCGCCTCCACTTCGCCGGAATTCTTGTTAATGGCGACAATCGACGGCTCGTTCACCACGATGCCCTTGCCGCGCGCATACACCAGGGTGTTCGCGGTTCCCAGATCGATCGCCAGGTCGCTGGAGAAAATGCTGAACAGCGACCGCAGGTTGGTCACGCGCGAGCCGTTGGAATGAAATCCGTTGGATGACATACGAAGACTTCTCTCTCTAGTCTGTCAATTTTCCGGGAAAACGTCCCGGTCTATCATCGCCCTGTGACAGAGGAGGCCACTCATTATTCTATGAGATATCTCGCGTCTGTGCCGGGCACGAAAGTTCTTGCCCCTCGGAATCGCTCCCGAGTCCTTACTACTGAATCACCACTTTCTTCTGCAGCGTGTTTACCCCGCCTCGGGAATCCTGGGCCGTGATGGTGATTACGTTCTCTCCCGGCGCCAGCGGCGAGGTAAAAAAGTGAAAACTGCCGTCGTTGCCCACCACCGGCACCTCCCGCCCGTTCACCATGACCCGCGCACCCAGCTCCGTCTTTCCCGTCAACTCGATCACGTGCCCGTGCTGCACCAGCGGATCCAGATCCAGCCGGATGGCCTCCGCGTCTTTCCCCTTGGGAATCAAGGTGAAGCGGTTCTTCTCGCTTTCCACCGATTCCTTCCCCTGGACATCATAAGATTGCACCAGCCAGTAGTACGCCCCCTGCGCCAGGCCGGAAACCTCTACGTCCGCGGTGCTGACCCTGCGGTCGACGATGGTCGAAGAAAAGTAGGGGTTGCGCGACAGCTTCAGCCGGTAACCGACCGCATTCGGCATCTTCGTCCAGGAGAACTCGATCGCCTTTGCTTCCTGGGTGACGAAGATGGGCATCATGTTCGCCGGAGAAATCGGCGTGGGCGGACCAATCTCCTTCCGTTTCTCCATTTTAGGCGCTTGCGCCTCGAAACTCACCTTCTCCCAGTCCGACAGGCGAACCGTTTCCCCGTTGCGCGATACGTCACCCGAACCCTTCTTCATCAGGATTTCATGGCGGTCGCTCTTGGGATCATTGTGCACCAGGGCGGCGCTTTCCGGCGCCAGAGACGCCGTGGCTCCGGCGACAATCACCTGCGACTTCGATCCCTGGGAATACGTAGCCGTCGTCAGGTCCACGGTTCCGGTACTGACGGCCACGGCTACGTTGGTTTGCTGCTGTTCGTTAGCCGAGTTCTCTTCGATCACGATCAGCGAATCCTGCTTCACCGTGTAATTGGTGCCATCGTTGAAGACGATCTTCGCCATGCCCTCGGAACCGGTCTGAATCACATCTCCTTTTTCGAGCGGCACACTGTAATCGGCCGTCACCCAGCGATTGCTGTTTGACTTCTTCACCCGTACCGTTCCGTCGAGGGCGGTGATGTGCGCCTGCTGCGAACTCGTCAACCCCGACTTGGCGGGGGTTCCCGCTGCTCCGGCCAGCGCCTCGAGCAAATGTGTCCCCAGGCTGGTGGCCGCCTTCACCCCGCTATCGGTGAATTGCGGAAAGGCAAAGTGCATCGCCAAGAACATCGCCGCCACGACAGCCAACGCCAGCAGCAGCACGCTGCGGTAGGTGACCGTCTTCCACGCGATGTGAATTCCGGGCTTGCTCTTTGAGGAGACCGAGGGCACGGGCATCCAGCCAAACTTAGAGAATATGGGGTAATTTCAACCCTATCACAAGCTTAACTCAGCGAGGGCGGTTGATTAACTTGGGTCACGACGATATGGATTACCGTGGTAACCACAAGGGGGGAGAGGCTCGAACACAGGCCCTCCCGCGCTTGCCGAAGGATAACTCCGTGGCCTCACTAAGGACGGTTTTAGACAGTCGCCAAGGCAGACGGCTGGCCGGGCGCTGCGGGAGCCTCCGCAAGCCCTAGTTTCCGCTTTACGAAGGTGTCGATCTGGACGATGGTTTCGAAATTCTCCACCACGATGTCGGTGTCTTCGATGGTCAGCGGGAAGGTCTCCTCAAGAAAGGCAATCATGCGGAAGACGCCCAGCGAATCCACGATGTTGCCCTTGAACAACGATTCGTCATCGGCGATCTCGCTAAAGCCGCGTGGACGGGAGTACTCGAGAACAAATTGACGGACCTGTTCTCTCACCGAATTTGAAGGCTGCCCCATAACGCCCTCCCGCTTTCTGGGGAATTCTATGACCGTTAGCCCCACGGCGCCAATAGAGAAATCAGCCCCTAACAGTGAAAAATCTTGCATCTTGACAAAGAAGTTGTGCGAGACAATACTCGCGCCCGTTTGGGGCGTCCTTCCACAAGCCTCTGTGTGCTCAATACCGGGAAACATGATATCCCAGGTGGGAATTATTTCCGCAGCCTGCTTTCTGCCTAGTGGCCGGTGCCGCACCTCGGATTTGTGCGCGCCGGAATGCCCATCTTCGTGGTTAGCGAACCTGATTGGGATAGGAGTTGAAGAAGTCCCCTCGGCGCAAGGAGAAACCGGGGCGGCCATGGCTCTTTCCGCCGCGCAGCAGGCCCTCGAGAAGGCGGGTATCACCGGCGCTCAACTCGACGTAATCGTCGACTACACCATCCTTCCGCAAGACTATCTGGTCCCCGCCTGGAACATGGGCAACCGCCTGCAGCATGAACTGGGAGCTTCGAAGGCATTCACTGTCGGCTTCAGCGGCGGCGGGAGTTCCAATTTCCTGGTGTCGTTGGCTTCCGCGGTCGCGCTGTTACAGGCGAATGAAAAGCTGCAGACCGCGTTGCTGGTCGCCGCCGACCTGACTTTACCCGGCAACCGCGTGCTTCATCCCCAAGAGCCGCTGAGCCTGTTGGGCGACGCCGCTGGCGCCATGGTGCTCCGCCGCGACGCAACCGCGAATGTCATCCTGGATTCGGAACTCGTTTCCAACGGCGAGCTTCACGATGTGTACTACATCCCGGGGGGAGCTCTGGCTCATCCGGACGATGCGGAACTCTATCGCCTCCAGCTCGATAAGGGTCGTTATGATGGCGCCGCAAAAACAACCTGCTTGCGGCAGATGACCGACAGGATCCTGAAGCGCGTGGGCATCCCCCTGAGCGCTGTCGCCTTCGCGCTTTATCCCAATCTCTCGCGTCAGGATCAGGCAGAGTTTCGGCAAGCATTCGCCTTGAAGCCCGAACAGATGTCTGTTTCCACCTTGTCCACCCATGGACACCTGCAGGGTACCGACTTCGTCGTCAACTATCTGGCCATGCTCGAGAGCGGCGCCGTAAAGCCCGGCGACTACTTTGTGGCAGCTTCACACGGCATGGGATTTTTGCCGGCCGTAGCACTGTTTCGCGCTTGAGCCATGCCTATCGATATCGGAATCGTCGCCGCCACGTACTTCTTGCCGCCGAAGTGCAAACCTGTAGCGGACATCTTTCGTGACGAAGAAATTCCCGCTGAACCACTCGCCGCGAATGTCGATTTTCAGCGCGACATTGGAATTGAAGCAGTACACATGGCGTGCGAGGAAACCGCTGCCAGCCTGGCGCTAAAGGCCTGCCGAAAAGTGATCGAAAAAGCCGCCATGGATCCGCGCGAGATTGACCTCATCCTCGACTTCACCAGCGTTCCTGAAGAATATGTCGCGCCCACCTGGTCGGCGGCCGGCTTCATCCAGAAAGAACTCGGAGCAACTCGCGCGCTTGCTACCGCGGTCAACACGGGAGGCTGTGCCAGCTATCACACCGCACTCAAAGTAGCCTGTTCGCTGATGGCAACTAACGATCGGTATCAAACCGCACTGCTCTTTGCAGGAGACAAGGTTCCCGAATTCAATCACACCTACTACCCGATCACCGTCATTTGCGATGGCGGCAGCGCGGTCATCCTCAAGAAAAATTTCGGGCAGCGGCGGATCATCTCAGTTGAAGTCGCCACCTTAGGCAAGCTGCACGATGTCTGGTACATCCCCGGCTTCGCGCATCGCGATCCGGCAGACCAGAAGAACACCTGGCTGCACATGACCGCTGACATTCCCAAGTTCAACAAGGAAGTGATTCCGATGAACTTGTTCATGTTCCGCAAGGTCATGCGCGAGGCTTTAAGCCGCGTCGGCCGCAAGCAGCAGGATGTCTCGTATTACGTTTATCCGACGTTCTCTACCTGGGACCAGAAGGCCTTTCGCGAGGCCTTCATGATTCCGGCGGAGAAAATTTATACCGATGGCTTGAAGCGTCATGGCCATCTGCAGGAAACCGACATGGTGCTCAACTACGTCGATGCGATCGACGAAGGCCACATCAAGAACGGCGATCTGGTGATGCTGACCACCAACGGCGCCGGGTTTTCTTGGGGAGCAGCACTGGTCCAACACTAGAACGAGCGCGGTTGCTTCAGCACCGAGAGGAGCCGGATGACAACAGCGGGTAGCCCGGCAGGCGAGAGCCGGGTGCGCAGGATAACCGGCCGAGTCCCGTCAGGGAGGGTACTCGACCCCAAAACGCAGGACTCAAGGGTTTAATGATCCTTCACGAAAATACGCACGACTTCGACGTCGCCATCCTGGGCAGCGGCATGTCCGGATCGATGCTGGCCGCCATCCTGGCGAAAAAAGGCGTGCAGGTCGTCCTGATCGATTCGGAAACCCACCCCCGATTCGCGGTCGGCGAATCGACCATTCCTCACACTTCCCTTCTCATTTCCCTGCTCGCCGAAAAATACGGGATGCCCGAAATCGAGCACATCGCCTACCCGGAGCGTCTGGCTGATCACGTCGCCACCACCTGCGGTATCAAGCGTTCGTTCGGATTCGCCTTTCACCGCGAAGAACAAATCTACGACTCGCGCGAAGGTCTGCAGTTCGGAACCAGCTCAAAAGACGAGAACCACTGGTTTCGCCAGGACATCGACGCCTACTTGCTGCATCTCGCGGTGCATCACGGCGCGGTACCCCGGCTGCGGACAAAAGTCACTTCCGTACGGATCGATGACAACGGAGTTCAGCTCCAAACCTCGCAGGGGGAGGCGATCCGCGCGCGTTACCTGGTGGACGGCAGCGGTTTCAAAAGCCTGGTCGCCGACCTGTTCGACCTGCGCGAGATGCCCACCCGCTTGAAGCATCACTCGCGCTCGATGTTCACGCACATGATCGACGTGCCACCGTTTGAGGAGGACCGCAATCCGCTCTCGCTCTCGTGGCACCAGAGTACGCTGCACCATTGCTTCGAGCGCGGATGGTTCTGGGTCATTCCCTTCAACAATCATCCGCGCTCCAGCAACCCGCTGATCAGCATTGGACTCACGATCGATCCGCGGCGTTATCCCAAGGGCACGCAGCCAGCTGAGCAGGAGTTCGCCGAGTTCTTGGCCAAATTCCCGAGCGTCGCTGAACAATTCGCGAATGCCAAAGCCGTCCGCCCGTGGATCTCGACCGATCGCCTGCAATATTCGTCGAAGCGGACCGTTGGCTATCGCTATTGCTTGATGTCACATGCTGCGGGCGCGGTTGATCCTCTGTTTTCGCGCGGCATGATTAACACCCTCGAGGTGATTCAGGCCCTCATTGACCCGCTACTCAACGCGCTGGCCGAAGACAATTTCGATCAGCAGCGCTTCGCCCACATCGAACAACTGCAACAGCGTGTACTGGATTACAACGACAACCTGGTCAACGGAGCCTTCATTTCCTGGGCTGACTTTGATATCTGGAATGCCTGGCTGCGCGTCTGGGCGCTAGGCACGGTAATCACCGAATTCCGGGTGATGAAAGTTCTGAACGAATACAGCCGCAGCCACGACGAGAACTGCCTGCATGGCGAAGCGAAGGACCCGGCCTTTTCGACTTTCGAAGACCCTGACTACAGCGTGTTCTTCGCCGCCGCTGTCGAACTGATCGAAGCGTTCGAGCAAGCGAAACTTTCAGCTGCTGAGACTTCCAGGCGCATCTTCGATCTCGCGGGCGGCTACGATTTTCCCGTGATGATCACCCGCGAATCGATGCTTCGCGCCGGATGGCTGAAAGAGGAAGACTTCATCAGAGACCGCGACGTGGAATTCGCCCGCCGCGGCTTCCGCTGGGCACTCACCAATCCGCAGACACGCGACCTGTTCGGCAATCAGAAAACATTTTTCCGCTGGTTCTCACGACGGCCGGATCCGCACCTGCTGGATGACGCCGCGCCCACCACGCGGTCGGCGGATTGATTCCCTCAGTTTGCCGCTGATGACTTCACTTGCCCCGTCTTCAGACTCGTCTGTAACATAGTAGGTCCGCCGCATTGCTAAGGAGACATTATGGCTACCGATACTCTCACCAAGCCGATTATTGACGGCACCGCCAGCCGCATCAAGGTGTACAAGAACTTCATCGATGGCGAGTGGGTCGAAGCATCCACCGGAGAAACCTTCGAAAACCGCAACCCCGCCGACACCCGCGATGTGGTCGGCATCTTCCAGAAATCCGGCAAAGCCGACGTCGACGCCGCCGTCGACGCCGCCAAGCGCGCCTTTGCCCGCTGGCGCCTGGTGCCCGCTCCCAAGCGCGCCGAGATTGTCTACCGCGCCGGCGAAATGCTCATGGAGCGCAAGGAGGAGTACTCCCGCGACATGACCCGCGAGATGGGCAAGATTCTGAAAGAAACCCGGGGCGACACGCAGGAGGCCATCGACACCGCCTACTACATGGCCGGTGAAGGCCGCCGCATGTTCGGCCCGACCACGCCCTCCGAGCTGCCCAACAAGTTCGCCATGGCCGTCCGCCAGCCTCTCGGCGTCTGCGGCATGATCACGCCGTGGAACTTTCCCATGGCCATTCCTTCGTGGAAGCTGCTGCCTGCCATCGTTTGCGGCAACACCTGCGTGATCAAGCCCGCGCAAGATACGCCGCTGTCGACCTACAATCTGGTCCGCACCCTCAGTGACGCGGGAGTTCCCAAGGGCGTCATCAATATCGTTGCCGGATTCGGCTCGACGGTGGGCGGCCCGCTGATGGAGCACCCCGACGTGCGTGCCATCTCCCTGACCGGCTCGACCGAGGTGGGCCGCATCGTCGGCACCACCGCGGCCAAGACCTTCAAGCACTGCTCGCTCGAGCTGGGCGGAAAGAACCCGATGATCGTCCTCGACGACGCCAATCTCGAGCTTGCCATCGAAGGCGGCCTCTGGGGAGGCTTCGGCACTACCGGACAACGTTGCACCGCCACCAGCCGCATCATCGTGCAAAAGGGCGTCTACCGCGAGTTCGTCGAGCGCTACGTGCAACGCGCCAAGGCGCTCAAAGTCGGCAACGGCCTGGATGAATCGGTCGAGATGGGCCCGGCCATCAACGAAGGCCAGCTCAAGACCGACTTAAGCTACGTCGATATCGGCAAGTCCGAGGGCGCCAAGCTGAAGTGCGGAGGCAACCGCCTCGAGCGGGGCGATTATCAGCACGGCTGGTTCATGGAGCCCACCGTGTTCATCGATGTGGACTCCAAGATGCGCATTGCCCAGGAGGAAATCTTCGGTCCGGTGGTCTCGATTATTCCCTGCGACAACCTGGAAAACGCCATCGAAATCGCCAACCGCATCGAATACGGCCTGTCGTCGGCGCTCTACACCAAAGACGTCAACAAGGCGTTCACTGCCATGCGCGATCTTTACGCCGGCATCACCTACATCAACGCTCCCACCATCGGCGCGGAAGTGCATCTGCCCTTCGGCGGAGTCAAAGCCACGGGCAACGGCCACCGCGAAGGGGGCATCGGCGCCATCGACTTCTACACCGAGTGGAAGTCGATTTACGTGGACTACTCCGACAAACTGCAAAAAGCGCAGATCGATCGGGTAGATTGAGCGGCG
>DATFTE010000093.1:0-3452 GCA_035262225.1 Terriglobales bacterium | reverse complement strand
TCGCCTTGGCGATCGAGACGCGAAACAGGTACGGGTGAATGGGCCACAGGCCCGGCGGCAGCGTGCGCAATTGGATACCCTTGACGCCACCCTGTTTCAGGAAAGCGATTGGATCCTGAAAATTGTTGTGCGCATTCTGTGCGCGATCGGGAGCAAAGATTCTTCCCGGCGGCATGGGATCGCCGTCAATCGCTTCGATCACGCCGAGTTCGTCGGAACCGACTTCAATCAATGGCACCTTACGCACGACTTTCTCGAACGGGTATTTAATCAGATGCAAACCGGGTTTGAGTACGTCGGCCTGAATGCCGACCTCGCCTTCGGTAGCGACTACCCGTCCCGGCGGCATGCGCCGCCCCATATAACGCCGCTCTTTGATTGCAATCTCGCGCGCGCCCACATTGACAAAGATGCGCCGCAGGATAATCAGCAGTGCAATCAGCAAAACGAAGCCAACTATCAAAACCGGCAATACAGTCGTGATATCAATGTTCATGGTGAAACCTCTAGATGTTAGGACTACCGCCTTTAGGCGGAAATTGTTTGCGTTCAGGAATTCCGCCTAAAGGCGGTACTCCGAACGGAACTAACGTAAAGGGTTTTATCCGCAATGCCAGCGTGATCAAGTGGAACCGGGCCAGCAGGAGGCATTGCGGATAAAGCCTGTTGGACTGAACCGCTGGTAACGAGAGCGAACCTAGCGAGTTCTATGGGGATTGTAAAGAGAAAAGGTGGCGGCACCAAGGTGTTGCAGGTGGCCCAGAGCGGCTCGCATGAGTATGAGTAGAGGAATGACTGCGATGGGTGGCCAGGATTGGTGGCGACCAGAGGGCGCAGGGGCGAGCAAAAGGGGTGGGCCAAGGTTGAACATCGTGCCAAGAGCAGACTGGGGCAGAGACCCGAGGTGGGGGCCGGTAGCGCCTGGTAAAGAAAGTTTTTGCTGACCAAAGATGATCATGATGAGTCCAATGGTGGTGCCGACAGAGAATAGACAGAGATAGCCGGTAGCTGTGCGTGACTGACCAGAGTGCCAAGGTGACAGGCTGGGCAGAGCGCCAGATCCAAGCCGGTGACTTCGAGCATCAACTGGCGAGCAGATTTTCTGGCGGGCGGTGGCGGCGGTTGCAGGTCTAAGAGTTTTCGGCAGCGGTCGAGCTTGAGCTGGCGCGAGCGGTTGGCCAGGAAGCCAAAGTGGCGAATGCGCATGAAGCCCCTGGGCAGGATGTGCAGCAGGAAGCGGCGGATGAACTCGTCCGCCTGAAGCGTCATGGTGCGAGCCCGGTTGCCATGCTTTCGGTCTTGGTAAGAGAAGGTAACCTGCGGACCCTCGACCGTCTCCGCAACTGCGAGGATGCGATTGTTCGAGAGAGCTACTCGCTGGGTGTAGCGGCCGAGGTAGTCGAGGACTTGCGCCGGAGACGAGCAGGGGCGTTTGGCATAGACCACCCAGTGCTTCTGACGCAGTGAGCATATCAAGCCAGAGAAGGCGGCGGGTTGGGCCAGCGCCGCAGTGCGGCCGGGGAACTGCAGTTGCTCTTTAACGAAAGCTTGCGCGACGAGATCAAGGAACTTGCCGCGGAAGACCAGCGAGAGCGCCTTGACTGAGAAGAGGAAGTTCTGCCGAGCCGCTCGCCACTGCCTGCCATCGCCGGACAGTGCTCCTCCAGGAATCAGACAGTGCAGATGAAAGTGATCACGCAGTCTCTGGTCCCAGGTGTGCAGCACACAGATGAATCCCAGTGACCCGTGGAGGTGGGTGCGGCCAAACTCGAGCAGGGTTTGCGAGACGGCTTTGAACAAGATATTGCAGAGGACCTTCTTGTTGACCAGCACGAGGGGGTTGAGTTCGTGCGGCAGAGTGAACACCAGATGGAAGTAGCCCACTGGCAGCAGATCGGCTTGGCGCTCCTCTAGCCACTGGGCCTTGGTCAGTGAGCCACACTTGGGACAGTGGCGATTGCGGCAGGAGTTGTAGGCCGGTTGTTGATAGCCGCAGCGATCACATTGCTGCAGATGCCCACCGAGGGCGGCGGTGCGGCAGGACTCGATGGCCCGCATCACCTTCAGCTGGGTGCGGGGCAGCGGATGTGCCTGGCGGTAAGACTCGCCAAAGGCGCGAAAGATATCAGCCAACTCCGGACTCCGTTTGCCTCCTGCCGCCGGATGTTGATGAGCCGGCGGCATGGTCCCGAAGTCCGCTATTGCGGCGGCTGGAGTGGTATCGGGGAGAGCAAGTCGAGCAGGTCCTGCTTCGCTTCCAGCTGCTGACTTCTGACCTGCAGGTAACGCATGGTGGTAGTTACTGAAGTATGGCCCAGCAGCGACTGAATCGTGCGCAGGTCAAGACCGGCTTCGAGCAAGTGCGTGGCAAAGCAGTGCCGCAGCGTGTGAATGCCGTGACCGCGGGTGATCCCAGCCCGGCGTTTGGCCTCGTAGTAAATCTTCTGGGCCCCACTGCGACCAATCTTCCGCTGCGGATCTCTGCTGCTGGGGAAGAGCCAGAAGACGGGCCGGTACATTCTCCAATAGTGTCGAAGTTCACTCAGTAGTCGCGGAGAAAGAATGGTGTAACGGTCCTTGGCGCCCTTGGCTTGCTCGACCCGGATCATCAAACGGTGACTGTCGATGTCAGCGGGCTTGAGATTGACGACTTCGCTGACCCGCAAACCGGCAGCGTAAGTAGTCAATAGCAGCACCCGGTGCTTGGGTGACCCGGCACAGGCAAAAAGTCGCTCAAGTTCCTCGCGGCTGAGCAAGACCGGGAGCGTCTTCGGTTTTTTGCGCGGCGGGATCGGCAGGCTGATCTTCTCCCATCCCACCACTTCAGTGTAAAAAAACCGGAAGGCGGCCACGGCCACATTACAGGTACTCCACGAGAGGGCCCGCTCGTCGGTAAGATAAAGCAGATAGCTTTTGATTTTCTCAAAGTCGAGTTGGTCCGGCGGAGTGCCGTAATACTTCGCCAGCGCGGCGACCGCAGCCAGGTAGGATTGTTGAGTTCTGGGCGCGAAGCCCCGTAGCTTCATCGCCTCCGTCATCTCTTTGCGTAGCCTTCCCATAGTGCCTCCTTCAATCAATAAATTGAGATCGACGCTCCTTCTATGAGCATCGTCGAAGGCATTCTAGGGAACTAAAAATGTGATATTGAAAGGAAGACCGGCGGCCCGCATCGCAACACTGATTGAGTCAGTTCATGAGGATCACAAACCCACCGCGTAGCGGTTTAGTTCAACTAATGTTTATATGGTTTCCGGATAACATCCCGGAACTGATTTTGCCGGATAACACCCCAGCGGGGACTTGGTGTAAGTCTCTCGCGTTTCAACTAGTTAGCGCCAGAATCGAACGCTGGCGGGATGTTATCCGGTTTCCGTATAACACTCCGCGCCCTAAATCACAATGAGTCTGCCGGACTCTTTACTCCCCAGCCACCCTTATTTAATACGTGAGTA
>DATFTE010000092.1:0-64063 GCA_035262225.1 Terriglobales bacterium | reverse complement strand
ACCTAAGTGACCCTCTACACCGGAGGCTCCGACGGCTTCGTTTCCTCTACCGCCGCTCCGATTGCTTCCGGGTGGAGCGAACCCAGTTCCCGGGCGGGACTTTCACCCGCAGTCGACCAGCGCCTTTTCACGGCGCACGTGCAATCGAGATTTTTCACCAACCGATCAGACACAGCGATTTTCGTGTCAAATTCTGCCTATGCCGAAATCCTTCAGTGGAGACATGATCGTTCAGGCTATAATTTCGCGCACCGATGGGGCTCACCTCTGGAACCAAACTTGGTCCGTATGAGATCGATTCCCCGCTGGGTGCGGGCGGAATGGGTGAAGTGTATCGGGCGCGGGATACGCGCCTAGGCCGCGATGTAGCGGTCAAGGTTCTGCCGTCACATCTTTCCTCTGATCCTGAACTGAAAGCGCGGTTCGAGCGTGAGGCGCGGACCATCTCTGCGCTGCAACATCCGCATATATGCACGCTGTATGACATCGGGCACCAGGAAGGAATCGATTACCTGGTGATGGAATTTCTCGAAGGTGAGACGCTGCAGCAGCGGCTACTACGTGGGCCATTGCCCGTGAAGCAGGCTGTGGAGTATGGGATCGAGATTGCAGGGGCGCTCGAACGTGCGCATCAGGCCGGGATCGTTCACCGGGACTTAAAGCCGGGAAATGTCATGGTGATCAAGTCGGGTGCGAAGCTACTCGATTTCGGGCTGGCAAAGCCAGTGACGATAGCCGGGCTAGGCGTGAGTGGACCCCGGACACCGGCGACGCCCACGATGAGTATTCCTGCGATGACAGCTCAGGCCGGTCCTCTAACCCAACAAGGTACAGTGGTGGGCACCTTTCAGTACGTCGCTCCCGAAGTTCTCCAAGGCCAAGATGCGGATGCACGCAGCGACGTGTTCGCGCTGGGTGCCGTTCTGTACGAGATGCTCACAGGAAGGCAGGCATTCGAGGGCAAGAGCCAGTTGAGCATCATGACGGCAATTCTGGAAAAGGAGCCTGAAAGAATCGCAGCGGTTCCAGCGCAGTTAGAGCATGTGGTGCATACGTGCCTGGCGAAGGAACCGGCAGAGCGCTGGCAAAGCGCACGTGAGGTAGCGCGGGAGCTCCGGTGGGTGGAGCAAAGTATCGGAATACCGCTTAAGGAACAGGTTCCTCGAGCCCCAAAGACGTGGCGGTTCTGGGCTGGTGCGGTCGCGGCTATGCTAGCAGCAATCGCGTTGACCGTTACCGTTACTTACTATGTGATACGGCCTGCCCCCGGCCCAATTTGGACGGTTTCGGTGGTCCCTCCAGCCGGAGTCATTCCGGCGACGATAGGACGAAACGGGCCGCCGCAGATCTCACCCGACGGAAGTCGGGTCGCCTTCGTCGGCTGTCCGACTACTCAGTCCGCGGAGTCTTTGGTGGGTAGTACAGCGTGCTCTGTTTGGCTGCAGTCTCTGCGCTCCCACGAGGCGCATGAGGTTCCCGACACGGGTGGCAGCAATTCTCCTTTTTGGTCGCCCGATGGACGAGAGATCGCCTTCTTCGCCGAGGGGAAACTGAAGGCTGTGCCGGCTGATGGTGGCCCGGTGCGGATTATTTGCGACGCCCTGGATGGACGCGGCGGAACCTGGGGACCCGCGGGTGTGATCCTGTTCTCTCCCGCTCGCGGCGGTCCAGTTTTCCGCGTACCCGCCGAGGGAGGTTCGCGAGTGCCCGTCACCAGTTCGAAGGCAGAGTCAAACTTCGCCGTGGTGGGCAGCCATCGCTGGCCACACTTCATGCCTGACGGTGAGCACTTCACATACAACAGCGAGCCGAACGGCGCCTGCAGCGACCTCACCGAAATGCACTTTGCCTCGTTGGACGGTAAGGAAGATCGTCCCCTGTTGCACATCTGCACCAACGCAAACTATGCCAATGGTCACCTGATCTACTGGCGCGACGGCAACCTGATCGCACAGCCGTTCGATCCTCGTCGAGGCACACTGAGTGGAAACCCGGTTCCCATTGCCGATCACGTCGCGTTCGATGCTCTGTTCGGGTTCGGAGCTTTCTCTGCTTCGTCTAATGGAGAATTGATCTATCGGACAGGCGAGGGTGCCACCAAGGCTGGGCTCGTCTGGTACGACCGCGCGGGCAAGCAGGTGAGCACATTGGGGGAAAATGACAGGTACTCGGATGTTTCGATCTCTCCAGCTGGTTCGCGAGTTGTCGCTGATACTTTTAGCAACAGCGGGACCAACCTTTTGATTCTTGATGCCCGGGGGACGAGGACGATCTTCTCAAGTCCTGGCACAGTTGTGTCGCCCTCATGGTCCCCCGACGGCCGCCAAGTTTACTTTGCGTCCAATGCGAATGGCCCGTTCGACGTCTATGTAAAGGATGTTGACTCTTCCGCCAAGGAGCGGCCACTTGCTGTTGAGAAGGGACAAAATATCGCAATGTACCCCACAACCTCTCGGGACGGAAGATATCTCGCCTACATGTCAGAAGATCTGACAACGAAGCGATTCCAAATACACACTGTCGCACTGACCGGTGACCGCACGCCGAAACTCTTTCGTTCTGCTTCCGCAAACGAGATCATGCCTTCTTTTTCGCCTGACGGAAAATGGCTTGCATACGAATCCGATCAGAGCGGCAGAAGCGAGGTTTATATTTCGCCTTTCCCCTCCGGCAACGCGCAATATCAGGTCTCGACGAATGGGGGCGAAAGACCTGTCTGGCGGCATGACAGCAAAGAGATTTACTACCGCGCGAACTTGCAGATGGTGGCGGTCAAAGTGAACGTAAAGGGAGATACGATTGAACTTGGAACGCCCGTGGCACTTTTTGAGGTGGCCGTGCGCAATCTAGCAGGCCGCTGGTACGATGTCTCACCGGACGGGCGCTTTCTCATGAACACGTCTCCTGCTACGGCCCAAGGGCCCAATTTTGAGTTGGTGGTTCATTGGCCGGCCTCTCTGAAGAAGTAGGATCGCAAAAACTACTCTGCCCCGGCAACACTTGATGTCGGACGGGCAAATGCCGATGGCAATGAAATTGACGCGAAAGAGCATCATCGTTGTTGGTCACTTGAACAATCTAGAGCTGATCACTCAGCACTTTGCTGCGGCAGGAGTCCCGGTTGTGCCGCAACCGGTTGACGAAGCTTTGAACACGCTCCTTCCAAAACCTTATCTTCCGAGTGAATGGTATCAGGGAGTAAATCTTTACATCGTTGGCGACGATGTTTCAGACGAAGACCGAGCGCGCTTAACTGAGTGGTTGAGTGAGGAGGGAGGCGGACCCTACCTCTACGTTAGGACTTCAAGTCATCCGTCCACGTTGCCTTACCACTATATCGAGCCTGACCAAACAGTGGACGACGTGGTGTCGTTGCTCGAAAGATACTTGGAGAAGATTCCCGGTTCCACAGGTCAGTAAAAAGGCTTTTCGCGGTTAAGAAAAAAGGGGGGACCGGTTCTCAGGGTCTCAGGCTTTACCAAGCAAGCATTCGAGATGGGTATCTCTGTGTTTTGCTGAACATTCGCTGAGGGCAACTATGAAGGTTTTGATCACACTCAACAAGACGAACAACGGCAGAATCCAACTAGCTTGTACGAGGAGCACCAACGAACGGGGCGGGATCGGCACTGGATACGCCCTTCCTCCGTTTAATCCGAATGCGGTGCGAGACGTTGAAGAGACCCTAAGATGTCTCGGAGTCGACGAGGATTCGATCAGCAAGAGTCTCTTGCAGCTCTCAGAACTCAGACCGGGCGAACTGGCGAGGGTGGCCGACTTGGAGGTCGCGGACGAGATTCTTCGAGAGACTGGCTTTCTGGGAGTCGCTTAAGGGCGGGACTTGAGTGCTTGCCAAATCGCGTGCAGACCCATCGCACCAAGCACCAGCCCGAAAACGTCGCGGAGCATATTCTACCAGTCATGGCAGAGTGGCAGCGATGAGTGACGTTACCAGGCGATTACACTTATTGAGGCGGTCAACAGTTTAGGCGGGCGATTCAGCGTCGCCAATTCCGCAGTAGCTTCCACGCCTGGACAGCGCTCGAAGTTTGCGCTTGGGCAACGACACATGGCAACTTCAACAGACCACCAGAGTGCCACAAACCTTAACACTTTAGAGGAATTGCGCTGTCTGAGATTGAGACATACATTGCTGTCGAACAGTTCTTCGGGGGAGGAGGGCTGTTCAGGATGGCCCCAGGACTGACCTGGGGCTTTCCTTATTTGCGCAGTGTGGCCTTCGAGGCAATGAGACTAAGACGCAGATATATCAAAGGCCTTGCGGGCGCGACCCGCCGTAGTGCCCGTCCGGCGGGTTTAAAGGGGAGCGCCCCTCCACGCTTCTTGCACCCTCGGGGACAGGGCAGCGCGGAGATGAGCAGTCTGCTCGTGTCCACATTAAGCCAACCTTAAGCGTCTCTGTGCCTAGGCGGGGGCCTGAAATTTCCAGCGAGCTGGCATGGGTGCGAAGGCTATAATCTTGCGCCTATGACAGACGACATCAAGCGGCCCCCCTGGGACCGTGTAAGTGCCGCAGCTCCGACCTACCGCCGCAGCCGTGCCATTAGAATTTGGAAATTCGTGAACTGTGATGGTCAGTGGGTTCACCCCAAATCATGGGACCGCAGATGTGCCGCACCTCCTACCTACGAAACCTTCTACCGCAGCCACGCCCCCAGGGTCATTTGGGGAGGAGTGAACCGTGATGGTCAATGGGTTCAACTCAAGAAACCGCAAGGGCTCCCCAGAAAGCTGAAGGCATTTCTGGAAGGTATCGGTGAACTGCCGCTCGGCCAGGAAAGTCAGAAACGGTCAGACAAGCTGCAGTGAAACTCCCAGACAGCCCCAGCACCACCATTGAATGCCAGAACAGCGCAAGAAAATCGCCACGAGTGCGTCAAAGGCCGCAGCAGCGGCGCGGAGCAAGAAGGCAAAGGCCCGCCGCGCCTAGGGTAGCATTCGGGTAGCACAGCTTAGTTTTCCCCGAAAACACCAACGGCCCAAGACATTCGCCGGAGCCGCATATTTACTGCTAGAAATGATTGGTCGGGGAGAGAGGATTTGAACCTCCGACCCCCTGGTCCCGAACCAGGTGCTCTACCAGGCTGAGCCACTCCCCGACGTCAGTTAAAGCGGGCGGAGCCGGCGTAGGTAGCACCCGGCTCATCGCGTGTGATTATAACATTATGGCTCTCCGATAGAATGAGGGGGGTTCTTTGCTTTCACGCCATGATTGCGCTCACTGCCGCTCGTCTGTTTGCACCGCCTGATCTTATTGAGCAACCGCTTCTATTGCTCGAAGACGGCAAGATGATCGAGGCAACTTCTCGATCGAGCCGCGAGCTTCCCCGATGTCGAACCGTCGCTCTGGGCGATGTCATGCTGGCTCCCGCCTTTGTCGATCTTCACATTCATGGCGGCGCCGGCCACGACGTCATGGAGTCGAGTGACACGGCTTTGCCTGCAGTCGAGACTCTGATCGCTCGCCACGGCGTCGGCAGCTATTTCCCCACCACTGTGACCGCTCCCGTGGAGCAGATCCTAGGCGCGCTCGAGCGACTGGCTGCCGCTATCGAAATGAGCGAGCGCCTGCCAGCGAACGACAACCTTCGCGCTCGTCCGCTCGGAATTCACCTGGAGGGACCGTTCATCAGCCACCTGCGCCGCGGAGTGCACCCAGCGGCCAACCTGTTGCCTCCGACCGTTACAGCGTTTGAACGATTCTGGCAAGCTTCACGCGGACGCATTCGCATGATGACCATCGCTCCGGAACTTCCGGGCGCCATCGACGTCATCTGTGAAGCTGCGCGTCGCGGGGTCCTGGTAAGCCTGGGGCATTCCGACGCTGACTTCGAAACCACGCGCATGGCCATCGAAGCCGGCGCGCGGCATGCGACACATACATTCAATGCAATGCGCCCACTGGCGCATCGCGACCCCGGAATTATCGGGGAAGTACTAACCGACCCGCGCTTGAGTGCTGACATCATCGTGGACGGCATTCATCTTGACCCGGCGGTCGTGAAGGTGGTCTTGCAAATGAAGGGCGAGTCGGCGACGATTCTTATCACCGACGCGACCGCCGCCACCGGCATGCCTGACGGACGCTATCGGCTGGGTTCATTGGAGGTTGAGGTGACCGATGGCAAGTGCATGGCGGACGGTAGGCTCGCAGGTAGCGTTTTGACCATGGATCGGGCAGTGCGCAACGTCATGCAATTTGGCGGGTGGAGTCTGCTCCAGGCGCTGCGGGCCGCCGCTCCGAACCCGGCGCGGGTTGCGAAGCTTCGCCATGCTGGCACTCTGCAACCCGGATCGTGGGCTGATATCGTCGTGCTGGGTTGGGATGGCGAAGTGCGAAAGACAATCATCCAGGGACGGGGTGTGTGATGACACAGAAGTACGGAATGCCCGACAAGGGCGGGTTTGCCCATTACATGCTCAAAGAGATTTTTGATCAGCCCCAGGCACTGCGCGACACGATTGCCCCGCGCGTCTCTCTGCAGAAGGGCCTGGTTCAGCTGGAGGACGTGCATATTCCTCCGGAGGAGTTGCGCGCGCTGCAGCGGATCAATATTGTCGCCTCGGGGACCAGCCGTCATGCGGGAATGGCCGGGCAATACATGATCCAGGAGCTGGCGAACCTGCCAGTGGATGTGGACTACGCCAGCGAGTTCGAATACCGCAACCCCCTGATCGGGAAGAGTGAACTGACGATCGTGATCACGCAATCCGGCGAGACCGCGGACACGACGGCGGCGCAGCGGGAGGCAAAAGCAAAGGGATCGCGCACCATCGCCATCTCGAATGTGGTGGGTTCGACGATTGCGCGCGAGGCCGATGGCGTGATCTATACCCGCGCGGGAGCGGAGATCAGCATCGCCTCGACAAAAGCGTTCAGCGCGCAGATGGCTTGTTTGTACCTGTTCGCGGTTTATCTTGCGCAGGAGCGCGGGCGGCTTAGCCACGCACAAGTTCGTGAGCACATTCACGAACTCCTGGCGCTGCCGGAAAAGACGGAGACGGTGCTGAAGTCCGCGTCGGCGTGCGAGCGGCTGGCGGATGTTTATCGCAACGCGCAGGATTTTCTTTTTCTCGGTCGGGCGATTCATTATCCGGTGGCGATGGATGGGGCCCTGAAGCTAAAGGAGGTCTCCTATATTCACGCCGAGGGCTACCCGACCGGGGAGACCAAGCACGGACCGAATGCGCTGATCGATGAAAACCTCCCGGTGGTGATCATTGCCACCTGCGACCACAAGGATCCGGGCTCGGTACTCCGCTACGAAAAGAATCTCAACAACATCAAAGGATTCAAGGAGCAGTCCGGACGGGTTATCGCGATCGCCTCGGCTGGCGAGGAAGGGGTCGGCAAGGTGGCGGACCAGACAGTCTACATCCCCGAGACGCCGGAGCTGTTATTGCCGATTCTTGAAATAGTTCCGTTGCAGTTGTTCGCGTACTACATGGCGGTGCGTAGAGGATTGGACGTGGATCGTCCACGAAACCTGGTGAAATCGGTAACTCTCGAATAAGAGCTTAATTGGGTTTGCGGTTCTTGCCATCCGCCAGGTGGCGAAGCACGATGGTGTCGCCGGCGTACTTGAACCTTTCGAGGAAAGCAGCCTCCTGACCGAAGGTGGCATCTTCCGTGACTTTCCTGCGGATGCTCTGCCGCAGGCTTTCCCCTTCTTCCGAGTCATTTCCCATGACTTGTGTGTAGAACCACAGGAAGTGCCGCATTTGGTCGAGGGCGGAGCGGAGCACCTGGAGAGCCTCCATTTCCGGAAGGCTTCCAATGTCCCCGGTCCATTCCGGGTTGGCGGAATTTTCCATAGCGGCGGCGTTCAACTGCTGCTGGATGGCGCGCAGGTCTTCGGTCACGCGCAGGATGCGAATCTGGATGTCTTCGAGGTACTCGTCGCGTTCCATGTGCTGATGCGGTTCCTGTAAGGACACGTCAACCTTCTCACCGGCAGATGCGAGCGAACAGATGTCCCACGTGCATGCGCTTTGGTAATTCCAGCCATTACTTTGGTATGAAGTTCAGGCGCGGTTCTCAGCGAACCGATGTTCCCGCTTCCACTTCGCTTAAAACCAGCGTCCAGAGCCGATTTCAGGATTTCGAGAAGGCGGACGCCGTGGCCCCGGGTGGAATGTCGCGCAGCAACCTAAAGATCAACTGCTCCAGGGTAACCAGGCCAAGGCGCTGCGCTCGCGCACGGCGGACAAAAGGCCGATCAGAGCATATGCCGGTAGTAACGCGTAGGACGATCGGTGACCGGACCGGCACACAAGGGAAAGCGTTTGGGGCGGATTGGCTTGTGGCACTCCCCTCTCAAGTGCTAGGCTACGCCGTTCCATGAAATTCCCCGTTCTACTTTCTGCTCTGCTGGCGGTTTCTCTGTCCGGCCAGGCGCAACTTGCGTCCGGTCCGCCGGGGATTGCCGTGGTCAGCAAAGACGTGGCAGTTCGCATGCGAGATGGCACGGTTTTGCGGGCCGACGTTCTGCTGCCTGGAAACAAAGGACGATTCCCGGTACTGGTTTACCGAACGCCGTATGGCAAAGAATTCGCTCTCGCCGACTACAGCACTTTCAAGCGCGCTGTGGAACGGGGATACGCAGTGGTGGTGCAGGATGTCCGCGGACGCTACGCTTCGGCGGGCGAGTTTCGTCCTTACGAAAACGAAGGCCGCGATGGCTACGACATCATCGAGTGGGCGGCGAAACAGAAGTGGTCGAACGGAGCGGTGGGAACCTTCGGCCTGTCTTATCCGGGAGCGGTGCAATGGCTGGCGGCGGTGGAGAGTCCGCCGCACCTGAAAGCGATGGTTCCGGCCATGACGTTTTCCACGCCGCAGAATTTCTTCTACGCCTGGGGTACGTGGGACCTGTCCTGGATCCAGTGGATCTGGGACAACATCGCTCCTGATGTGCGGGTGAAGCAGAATTTACCAGGACCACGAACCCACGCCGACGCCGTGGCCGCCTGGAAACAGGCGGGCTCGAAGATGCAGAGTTCGTTGCCCCTGAGGGAACTGCAGGAGTTGCGGGGCATCGCTCCTTACTACTATGACTGGTTGAGTCATCCCCCGGAGGATCCCTGGTGGCAGTGGGGCGAGTTGCGCGACAAGTATGACCGGGTTCACGCCGCGGTGCTGAACTTATCGGCCTGGTACGACGATAACTACGGACCGGAAGGCGCGACCTCAAATTTCACCGGCCTGGTGAGGGCGCGCGCGGGGGAACGCGATACGCGAACCCACCTGCTGCTGGGTCCGTGGGTGCATGGCGTGGGGAGCACGGCCAAGACGAAATCAGGCGAACGCGAGTTTAATTCAGCGGCCGCCATTGATTACGACGAAGTGATCCTGCGCTGGATGGACCATTATCTGCGCGGTTTGGACAGCGGCGTCGACAGGGAGAAGCCGGTCCGGTATTTCGTGATGGGAGTCAACCAGTGGCGCGACGCCGACAGGTGGCCGCCGCCGGCGCAGGGAACCTCGTTTTATCTGCTCAGCGCGCAGGCGGGCGAGTCGGGCAGCGAACTCTCCCAACAAGCACCATCACGCGAGGACAGAGTCAGCTCGTTCGTTTCTGATCCCGCCAATCCGGTCACGAACTCGTATGATTCATCGGGAGCGCACGACTACCGGGAACTGACAAAGCGCCCTGACGTTCTCACTTTCGACAGCGCTCCACTGGATCGGGATCTGGAAGTCACGGGTCCGATTGCGGCCGATGTCTATATGACCTGCGACTGCCGGGACGCGGATTTGTATGTACGCGTGCTCGATGTGGCTCCCGACGGCACCGCTTTCAACCTTATGAGTCCGGATCTCGATGTCTTGCGCGCCAGTTACCGTGAGCTGCAGGCGGGTCGGCAACTGCTCGAACCGCATAAGATCTACGAATTGAAGTTGAATCACCTCATCACCAGCAATGTATTTCTGAAGGGTCATCGCATCCGGGTACAGATTTCGGCGGCTTTTTTCCCGAATTTCTCGCGGAATCCGCAAAACGGGGACTGGGAAGCGAAGTCCGCGGCGCTCGAGAAGGCGACGATTTCCATCTACACGGATCGCACGCATCCGTCGCGCGTGCTTTTACCGGTGGTGGCGAGGTAGTCGGGACGGATGAAACGCGCAGGTCCGGAGGAACATTTGCCTACCCGAGATTGGCTGTATTTCGTGTCCGTGCTGCTGGCGGCATCGGTTCCACTCTGTGGCCAGCAACGTGAACCGGTACTGCGACAAGTCGATGTTCCCCACCGCTACTACTATCGCGAGATGTATCTGCCGCAGCTGACCACCGGACCAAGCGCTGAGGCGTGGACGCCGGATTCGCGCGCACTGATCTACTCGATGGCCGGGTCGCTGTGGCGTCAAAAGCTGGACAGCACGGCCGCGGAGCAACTAACGGCAGGGGCAGGCTACGACTACGAACCCGATTGTTCGCCCGACGGAAAGTGGGTCATCTACTCGTCCTACCGGAAAGACGCGCTCGAACTGTGGGCGCTGAATCTGGAGAACCGGCGGAGCCAGCAGATCACGTCCGGTGGGGCGGTGAATGTGGACGCCCGGTTCTCGCCCGACGGCAAGAAGGTTGTTTTTGTGTCCACTGCTTATAAGGGGCGCTTTCACATTTTTGCCGGCGAGTTCCACGACGGCGAACTCAGGAACGTGCAGCGCCTGACCGGGGAGACGCGCACGACCCAACCGCGTTTCTATTACAGTCCCATCGATCATGAGATCAGTCCGGCATGGTCGCGTGACGGGAGGGAAATCGTGTTTGTTTCGAACCATGGCCACGTCTACGGCACGGGGGGATTCTGGCGAATGAAGGCGGAGGCTGGAGCCGAGGCGCACGAGATTCACTACGAGGAGACGGCGTGGAAGGCGCGACCGGAGTTTTCACCTGACGGCAGGCGGCTGGTTTACGCGTCCTATCTCGGACAGACATGGCATCAGCTGTGGGTCATGCCTTCCGAGGGAGGTGACGCCTTTCCTCTTTCTTACGGAGACTTCGATAACGTGAATCCGCGCTGGTCGCCGGACGGCAAGCACATCGCGTTCATCTCCAACCGTGGCGGCAACACGTCGCTCTGGATTCAGGAGGCGCTGGGCGGAGCGCAGACTCAGGTCGTGCCGAAAGAGCGTCATTACTTGAAAGCCATGGGCAAGGTGACAATTCGCGTGGTGGACGCCGCCGGGCGTCCCGCACCCGCGCGGATCTTTCTGACGGGAGAAGACGGCCGCGCCTACGCGCCGGACGATGCCTGGATGCAGGCGGAAGACAATTTCGTGCGCTCGGAACGCCCCTTCGAGTCACACTATTTTGCGTCTTCAGGAATCGCCGAGGTGTCCGTACCTGCGGGGCGGGTGGAGGTCGAGGTGATGAAGGGCTTCGAGTTCCGTTTCGAGAAGAAGAGTCTCGAGGTCGGCGAGGGACAAACGGCAAGCCTCGCGGTCCGGCTCGAGCCGCTGGAGGTTCCGTCGAGCCCGCATGGGCGCTGGGTGAGTGCCGATTTGCACGTGCACATGAACTACGGCGGGGCCTACCGCAATACGCCAAAACACCTGGTGATGCAGGCTGCGGCGGAGAATCTTCCCATCGTGGAAAACCTGGTGGTGAACAAAGAGCAGCGCATTCCGGACATGGCGTACTTCAGCACCCGGCCCGACGCGGCTTCGACGGCCGGCAATCTGCTGGTTCACGGACAGGAGTTTCATACCGGCTACTGGGGGCATTTGGCGCTGCTGAATCTGACGCGGAATTTTCTTCTGCCCGGCTATGCCGCGTACGGCAATACGGCGGCAGCCAGCCTTTTCCCGGCCAATGCAATCGTGGCCGATATGGCGCACGAGCAGCAGGGGCTGGTGGGGTATGTGCATCCCTTCGACTTTGTTCCCGACCCTGCGGGCGATCCGTCGTTAACCCACGATCAACCGTTGGATGTAGCCCTGGAACTCCCGGTCGATGTGGCGCTGGGCAAGGTGGACTACATCGAGGCAGTGGGGTTTAGCGATCACAAGTCGACGGCAAACATATGGTACCGACTGCTGAATTGCGGGTTTCGCCTGCCTACGGGATCGGGGTCGGATGCGATGGCGAATTACGCCTCGCTGCGCGGTCCGCTGGGGCTGAATCGCGTGTATGCCAGCGTTCCTGCCGGCGCGCTCGACATCCATTCGTGGCTGACGTCACTGAAGCTGGGACGCACGTTCGCGACCAACGGCCCCCTGCTGGGATTTACGCTCGACGACCGGCAACCAGGCGAGGAGTTGCGCCTGCCGGCGGGTGAGAACAAGGTGAAACTTTCGGCGTGGCTGCGATCGTTTGTCCCCTTGGATCACCTGCAGGTCGTCTGCAATGGGGAAGTGGTCCAGGACGTGAAGTTGAGCGGCGAACGGGAGTCGGCCGACGTCGCCGACAGCATCGCGATTTCGCGCAGTGGCTGGTGCGTGCTGCGGGCCTACAGCGACAAGGCGGAGCATCCGGTGCTCGATGACTATCCCTACGCCACGACGAGTCCGATTTACCTTTCGGTGACTGGATCCGTGGCCAAGGCGGCTGATGACGCCGCCTACTTCGTGGCCTGGATCGACCGCTTGATTGCCACCGCCTCCTCCAACCGAGACTGGAACACGGAGGGGGAAAAAAACGCGGTGCTGAGTCTGCTGAATTACGCGCGGAATATCTACGCGCAGATGGAAAAGTGACGGCCTAGGCTCGCGCCTCGGCCGATTCTTTTTCCATCGAGAGCAGCGTTTTCTTGCGCTCGATACCCCAGCGGTAACCTCCTGGTTCTCCATCCTCACGGATGATGCGGTGGCAGGGAATGGCGACGGCCACCGGGTTGGTTGCGCAGGCGCGAGCCACGGCTCGCGAGGCGGTGGGCTGTCCGATGGCTTTCGCGACCTGCCCGTAGGACCGGGTGGAGCCGAAGGGAATGGTCTGCAAGTGGTCCCACACGCGGCGCTGAAAAGCGGTGGCCTGAATGTCGAGTGGAAGAGTGCGGTTGAGCTTCTGGCCGCGCATTTGCCGCAACAAGCTTTGCTTCCAGGAAGCCATGGCTTCGTCGTCCCGCCGCCTCGTGGCAAAGGGAAATTCGTGCCTCAGCCCGTGCTCAAGTTCTTCGTCGGAATCGGCGAATTGAATCGTGCAGATGCCCTTGTCGGTCGCCGCGATCAGCAACCGTCCTAGAGGCGAGTCGGTGATGGTGTAGCGAATGGGTGCGGCAATCGCCCCGCGACGGTATTTGTCAGGCGTCATGCCAAGTTGCGAGGCGGTGCGCTCGTAGAGGCGGCTGCTGGAGCTGTATCCGGCGTCGTACATGGCACGTGTCACGGAGTGTCCGGCGCGCAACTGGCTCTTCAGTTGATTGAGCCGGCAGGAATCGGCGTAGGCCCGCGGGGTAATTCCCAGCACGCCCTTGAATGTTCGCTGCAAGTGAAATGGGCTCTGGCGAAATTCCTTTCCCAGCCGCGAAAGCGTGATGGGCTCGTCCAAGTGCCGCTCGATGTAACGGCAGACCTTCTTGACCAGCTCGGCCTGAGGATTCCCGGCGATCGACCGCGGACGGCAACGCAGACAGGCGCGATAGCCCGCTCTCTCTGCGTCATCCGGCCTGCGGAAGAAAGCCACATTCTCACGACGCGGCCGCTTCGAGGGGCAGGAAGGGCGGCAGTAAACTCCCGTCGAGGAAACGGCAAACACGAACTTTCCGTCTTCATTCGGGTTGCGTGCCAGCACGGCTTGCCATTGTTGATCGTAGTTGTCGCGGGCCATCTCACTAAGCTCCGTCAGGTTGAGTATCGCATTGGTTGTCATAGTGAGATAAGAGTACGGGTTGTGATTCGCGTGAGCTATCCGGAGATTGCGCTCAAACCGAAATCGCTGGCCGCATCGGTTAACATGTTGTCTCATTGATGACTTCTACGGGCAATCCGTCGCATGCGGGGTCAGGCCCTGAGGCCTGGGCGCAGTTGGTTCCCCGGGAAATCCGACTCGACGCGGCGCAACCTTCGGCCGAGTGGGCAAGCGCCGTCCCTTTGACCTTTTGCGCCGACTGGCAAGGCCTGAATCTCGACCCCGGCCGTGAGACCCAGGTTCGCCTTTTGTGGACGCCCAGCCATCTCTACCTCCGGTTTGAGTGCCGCTATCGCGAGCTTTGCGTTTTTGAAAATTCGGAAGCAAACGGGCGCCGTGATCATCTTTGGGACCGCGACGTGGCGGAGGCTTTCCTGCAGCCGGATCCCGCGCGCCCGCGCCACTACAAGGAATTTGAGGTGGCGCCCAACGGGATGTGGATTGACCTCGATATTTCTCCGGCCGGGTTGGCTGATTTGAAGAGCGGGCTGCGGCGATCGGTCTTTCTGAACAGGAAGTCGGGCATGTGGGCCGCGGAACTTTCTATTCCCACCGCCGCGCTGACGCCTCACTTCAGCCCGGACCAGCCCTGGCGAGCAAACTTCTACCGCGTCGAAGGAAGGGCGGAACCGAGGTCGTACTTCGCCTGGCAAGCCACAGGCACACCGCAGCCGAACTTTCATGTACCGGAAAAATTTGGCGTGCTGCGGTTCAACAAATGACGTTTACCTCCAGCTTTCAGAAGCGTAGTCTGATTCCACATTCTAATCTGCGTTGCGGAGGAGCGATCATGCGCCCAGCGGTTCGTGGTCCTGTGTGTCTGCTTGCCTGCCTGGTTCTCTCTCTCTCGCTCGCAGCTCAAAAGCCACAGCCGGGACTTTTGAACGCGGAGGATCTGAAGCGCGCCGTGCCGACCGGATATTTCTTTGCCGGACAGTCGGCGCCGGTCGAACTGCGCAATGCGGCGGGGTTCCGCACGGCGGACGGGAAACTGGTTCTGGCCGGCCTGGTCGACACGTCGGGATACGCCGCCGACGTTCAGCAGAAATATCAGGGATTCTTCATCACCGAAACCAAGGTCAACGTGGGAGGATCGGATCTGGCCCCCGGGGCCTACGGTTTCGGTTTCACCAAGGACGGCAAGTTTATAGTGATGGATGTGGCTGCGAACGATCTTTTCAGTGTGGCCAGCTCGTCCGATGACAAACTCGCGCATCCCGTGCCGCTCAAGATGAGGGAGGACGGCGGCAGCTACCGGCTGTATCACGGCAGAAGCTTCGTCACCGTGAACACCCAGTAGCCCTCAGTGAGGCAGGATCTGCAAGGGACCTAGAATCGGGGGAATGCCGGCGCGTTTGCGTATCTCGGCGAGCAGAGCTTGCGCGGCATTCTCGTAGGTCTTGCTAGTGTCGGATGTGTCGGCCCAGACGGCGTCGTAGATAATCTGCGTAGCTTCCTTCAATTCCATGTGCAGGGCGGCTTCCATCAGGTCGACGCGGTCCTGGAGATGTCCATAGCAACTCTTGCACACTTCGGCCGGCTCGAATGCTCCGGGGTGATTTTCTTCCAGGCTGCAGCGGAAACTCTCCGCCACATTGATCTGAGCGTGGGCAGCAAACACCTGGGATTTGAACTCGCGCAGAAAGCGTTCGCGCTCCTGTTCCAGCACGTCAGGGTCGGGGGTGTCTTCCGCGGAGTACAGCGGCGCCGCCGGGCTCACGGGAACCGCCGCAGCCCTGGGATGAATTCGCGTGCTGCTCCGGCAAATGGGGCAGGCCTCCAGATCGGCGGGGTAGTAGGCCCTGCACGTGGCGCAGGGTAGGCCGTAGCCTCTCGGATTACCGGAAAGCGCCGTGGCGCCGGGACGTTCCGCCGACCTGGTCTCGCGAGATCGTAGCGCGGGGCCGGCCGGCTGCTGGTCGGTGGTGGAGGGGGGCTGGATCGGATTCATGTTGCTACTCCAGAAAATTCGCTCTGTGGCCCGAAAGCTTCATTCTAGGGTTGCGCTGCTGGTGCATCGACAACCGATCGTTCATCGAAGCTTCGGCATCAGTACAATGCACTTCGACGACCGGAGTCATTACCCTCAAACAAAGAACTTAGAGCCGCGGGCGTCTCTACTTGGACGATCCGTTGCCATCCGGCTCCTCAACTTGAGACGGAATCTCAACTCGCCGCGACCTGGATTTCATCAGCCGCACCAGTTCTTCCCGGCGTTGGGCATAGATCGTCCGCGCGGGATCGAGGTGAGTTGCGACGTTCAGCTCCGCCAGAGCCTCGTCATAGTCGCCCATGGTGATCAGGCACGCGGCCAGGGAATAGTGGTTTCCCGCTGTGGGTTCGAGGCGCACCGCTTCGCGAAATTCCCGGGAAGCCGAATAGAATCTTTGCGCCGCAAACAACGCGACGCCCAGGAAATGGTGGTTCAACGGAGCATCGGGTCCGAGCTCGACGGCAATCCGCAATTCGCGCAGCGCGTCGCTCGGTTGATGCAGCATCAACAGGGATTGCCCGAGCAGCCGGTGCAGGTCGGCGGCAGCAGGATTCTGCCGCATCGCCCGTTGCCATTCGGGAACGGCGCCCGCATAGTCACGCTTAAGCATCAGAATCTTCGCCACCGAGTCGTGTCCGTAGCTCCAGTCCGGGTACAGGTCAAACAACTGGCGATATTCCACCAGCGCTGTGTCGAAATCGCCCTTGTCGTACAGGGTGTTGGCCAGGTTATTGCGAACTGAGGCTTCCCCTGGAGCCAGGCGCTTGGCCTCGCCAAACTCGGCGATAGCAGCCTCGAATTGTCTGGATTGGTGCAACAACATCGCAAGGTTGTTGTGGGCTTCCCAAAAATTGGCCTGGCGTTCGATGGCGTGGCGATAGGCCTCCGCCGCGCCGCCGTCGTCTCCCTTTTCGTGCAGAGCAATACCCAGGTCGTAATAAGTCTCTGCATTGTTCGGATCGCGTGCCAGCGATTTCTGAAAAGCGTTGCCAGCCGCCTCAGAAACCCCGTTTGCCTGCAGTGCCAGGCCGAGACAGCGATAGGCTTCGGCATTTCCCGGATTCAGGCTAAGCGCGGTGCGGGCTTCGGCAATCGCATTGTCGGGATCATCGCTGCGATAAAAAAGATAAGCCAGCCGGCTGTGAGTTTCGGGAAAGTCAGGCATCAAGTCTTTCGCGGTCAAGAACTCGTCGAAGGCTCCCTCAAGATCGGACTGCTTCACCCGCAACGCTCCCAGGGCGAAGTACAGAGCGGCGTTGTCGGGATCAGCCGCCTTCATGTCCTTCACAATCTCTTCGGCCTGCAAGTATTCCCCCTTGCGGGCCAGCTGGCTGGCGCGCGCCAGCCGCATCGGGCATGATTCTCCTGCGATGGACGCTCCCTCAGAGTCCGAAAGATGAATGGCCGAGATCAAATCCGCCTTTGCGCCCGCTTCCTGAAGGACGACTTGATTGCCGGCGCCAACGCGAGCGAGGCCACGCTGACGCACCAACTCGGAGAGACGTGAACTTGAAACATCGCCCGTAAGCCACGCCAGGAGTTGCGTGCAGTTCAGAATTTTCAGCGGCTGCTCCGCGAATACCGGGCGCGCAGCGAGTGAGAGCAGAATCAAGGTAAGGGCCCGGGTACGCACAAAGACTCCTTTACTGACGGCCGGTTTCTCTTGCAAGAAACATAGAACGGGCGGGTAATCCGGGACAGGTAACCAAGGTAACTAAGCGTTGCAAGTTAAAGTCAGCACGCCAGTTAACCGCCGGGCCGACTTTCTCAGGTGGCGCTCCCGACCAGAGCCTTTGGTCGGGTTGACGCCAGAGTCCAGCTTCGATAACGTTGCATTGGTACCTGCCTAGGTAACAGGAGGAGTTGTATGGTGGAAGGCCTGTTTCAACCGATGCACCTGCTGGTGATTTTCTTTATCGCCCTGCTGGTGTTCGGTCCGAAGAAGTTGCCCGAGCTCGGCAAGGGGATCGGCGACGGAATCCGTGCGTTGAAAGACGGGATGAAAGAACCCTCAGAGCCAACGAAGAGCCAGAACCCCGAGGTAAAGAGCTAGGCGGTGAAAACTATCGTACTTCGGTAGTTATTGGGATCGGATGCCCTCCCTGGTTCATCCCCGATTTGGATCGACTGAGCACGGCCGCGTGCTCATGGTGTGAACCTCCAAAAAACAACGACCATCCACACGCCCCGCTTTGTCCGCACCACTTCTACGATTTCGTGGCGCGCATTTATAATGCGCAGACTAACGCACCGGCCAAATCGAGCCGAATGCACACACCCTGTACGAGCAACTTGTCGGCCAGCGGCCTAGCCCACTTCTCCGCGGCCAGTGGTCCCATCGGCCCCAGCATCACCCAATTCTTGAAGGAGAAATCGGTAATGCGTAATTTCTTTACCCTAGTAGTGCTGTCTCTCTTGCCTCTCTGCCCCACGCTGTTGGCTGACCAGATCGTGCTGAGGAACGGTGATCGTCTTACCGGGACGGTTGTGAAATCGGATGAAAAAACACTCTTGCTCAAAACCGAATTTGCCGGCGACGTCACCGTGCAATGGCCGGCCATCGAGCAAATCTCGACGACGCAACCGCTGCACGTCAGCCTGAGGAGCGGGCAGACCGTGGTGGGGCCGGTTTCCACCGCTGATGGCAACCTGACGGTTGCCACTCCGGGTCAGGGCACGGTCAACGAACCGCGAACCGAAGTGACCAACCTGCGGAACGAAGCGGAGTGGACCACTTATCAGCAGTCGTTGCATCCGCCGATAACCCGAGGATGGGAAGGAGGAGCCAACGTCGGGTTCGCGCTCACTCGGGGCAACAGCCAAACCAAGAACCTGGCCCTGGCCTTTACTGCGGACCGCAGGACGATGACTGACAGGATCACGATGTACACCAATTCCGTGTATGCCACCAACGACGCTCCGGGCGCCGTGCCCGCGACTACGGCCAACGCCATTCAGGGCGGGATCCGCTACGATCGCAACCTCACGCCGCGCGTTTTCGCCTTCGTTAGCGGCGACTTTCAGACCGACCAGTTGCAGGCCCTGAACCTGCGTTCCATTTTCAGCGGCGGCCTTGGCTTCCACGCCATCAAGAATGATCGCACGACTCTTGACTTCCTGGGAGGTGTCAACTATACGCATGAGAACTACACCATGTTCAACCGCAACTTTGTCGGCCTCACGCTGGGCGAAGAATTGACCCACAAGGTTGGGGGATCAACGCTGATCACGCAGAAGTTCTACATATTCCCCGGCCTGAGCGATTCGGGAGGGTACCGCGGCACCTTCAACTTTGGCACCGTGACCAGGATTAACAAGTGGTTTGGCTGGCAGAATGCCTTTGGCGACATTTATGTCAGCAACCCACCCGCGGGTAAGAAGCAGAACGATATCATCTTTACCACTGGTTTGAACGTGTCTCTTAGACACTGAGTCTGTTTTGGGGATGGAGGCTTCCCGCTACCTGCCGGCAGGCATCGAATCCCCCGCAGCCTGTCGACTGGGAGGTAATCATGCAAAACGAAGAAGATTCCCGACGCGATCCGGAGGATCGTGCCATTGACGAGAACGATCGCTCCAAGAGAAAGGAGAAAATGCTCGACAAGACGATTGCCGACACTTTTCCCGCCAGCGACCCTCCCTCCTCGGTACCGGATCCGGACAAGGACTCGTTTGCCAGCTTCAGGTCCGGCTCAGGTTGTTTCGGCGAGCATAGTGGGGGTGGCTCGCGGCGCTATAATTTTGTGTAGACTCTGCGTCCCTGGCGGTGTCGCATGCCTTATACCCTAGTCGTCAACGGAACCGAACGCCGGCTTGACACTCCTGCCGATGAAAGTCTGCTCTCCGTGCTGCGCAACCATCTGGAACTCACAGGTACGAAATACGGTTGCGGTGAGGGTCAATGTGGAGCGTGCACGGTCCTGCTCGAAGGCAAACCGGTTCGCTCCTGCCGTACGCCGGTAAGTCTCGCCCTGGGGAAAAAGATTACGACCATCGAGGGACTCGAGCAGAATGGCAGGCTCCACCCGGTGCAGGAGGCGTTTCTCTCCGTCGAGGCCTTCCAGTGCGCCTACTGCACGTCGGGAATGATTATGTCGGCGGTGGCTCTTCTCGAAGCCAACCCCAAGCCCAGCGAGGAGGATATTGCCCGCCGGATGGAGGGCAACGTTTGCCGCTGCGGCACTTATTCCCGGATCGTCGCTGCCATCCAGCAAGCAGCCTCGCGGAAGGGAGTGACGCGATGAACGAGCCAACCCTTTACGAAACCGAGGATCGCCAGCACGACGTCCCGCGAAACGTTTATCGTTTCGATTTGCCTCGCCGTGATTTTTTCAAGTTGATGGGGGCCGGCATAACGGTTGGATTGTACTTGCGGCCCGGCCTGGCGCAGGAATCCGCTGCCCAGCGTCAGTTCTCGGGAGAACAGTTGCCTGCCTCGCTTGCCGCCTGGTTGCACATCGGTGAAGACGGAGCCGTGACCGTATTCACCGGAAAGGCTGAACTAGGACAAAACATCCGCACTTCGCTGAGCCAGCAGGTAGCAGAGGAGTTGCATGCGCCGATTTCCGCCATTCACCTGGTGATGGCCGATACCGACCTCACTCCCTATGACCGTGGCACGTTCGGCAGCCGGACTACGCCTACTATGGGCCCGCAATTGAGAAGAGTCGCGGCCACCGCCCGCGAAGTTCTGGCGGCTGTGGCTGCCGAACGCTGGCAAGTGAAACCCGCCTCACTGGTGGTGCGCGATGGGAGGTTCGTAAATCCCAGTTCGAATCAATCGCTTTCCTTTGCCGAGTTGAGCAAAGGCCGGGAACTGGTAAAAGTGCTGGTGGAAGAGGTGAATCTGGAGCCTCCGGCAGACTGGAAGGTCGCCGGCACGTCGGTCCCCAAGCTCGACGGACGCGACTTCGTTACCGGACGTCATCAATACACCACGGACATGAGCCGGCCCGGCATGCTCCACGGCAAGGTGCTTCGGCCCTCGACGTTCCGCGCGAATCTCGCTTCCGTCGACACCGGAGCCGCCTCCAAGATGGCCGGCGTCACCGTGGTGCGCGACGGAGACTTTGTGGCTGCAGCGGCGGCGGACGAATCGCTTGCGGCTCGAGCCGTGGCTACGATGACGGCGCAGTGGAGCGCCCCCCCGCAGATATCGGAAAAGGAACTGTTCTCGTTTCTGAAGAACAAGCCTGATCCGGCGGCGGGAATCGAAGCCGATCCTCCCCAAGTTGCGGGATCGCTCGAGGAGGGCTACAACGCCGCCGCCAAAACGTTGGCCCAGACATATACGATCGCCTACATCGCGCATGTTCCCCTGGAACCACGCGCGGCGCTGGCGGAGTGGAAAGACGACAAACTCACGGTCTGGACCGGCACGCAACGGCCGTTTGCCGTCCGGGACGAACTGGCGCAGGCCTTTCGCGTTCCCAGCAGCAAGGTGCGGGTGATTGTCCCCGACACGGGATCGGCCTACGGCGGCAAGCATACGGGCGATGCGGCGGTCGAAGCGGCGCGCCTGGCCAAGGCTTCTGGAAAACCGGTAAAGATCGTCTGGAGCCGCGAGGAGGAGTTTACCTGGGCATATTTTCGACCGTCGGGCGTGATTGATGTGAAAAGCGGCGTCGCCAACGATGGCCGGATCACCGCTTGGGAGTTTGACAATTACAATTCCGGCCCGGCCGCGATTGGCACCCCGTACCACATTGCCAATCAGCGCATTCAATTTCATCCCGTCGATCCGCCACTACGCCAGGGTTCTTACCGTGGACTGGCCGCGCCCGCCAACCACTTCGCCCGCGAAGTTCATATGGATGAGCTTGCCCACGGGGTGGGAATGGATCCCCTGGAGTTCCGTCTGAGGAACCTGAACGATCCCCGGCTGCGCGCTGTTTTCGAGGCCGCCGCCGAGAAGTTCGGCTGGGGCAGGGAGAAACCCTCGGCCAAGCGCGGTTTCGGGATGGGCGGCGGCTTCGAAAAGGGGGGATATGTTGCCACCTGCGTGGAAATTGAAATTGAAGACGGCGAGGTCAGAGTCGGGCGGGTGGCGGAGGCGTTCGAATGCGGGGCGGTGGTAAACCCTCAGGGATTGAACAACCAGATTTCAGGCGCCATTGTTCAAGGCCTGGGCAGCGCCCTGTTCGAGGCAATTCACTTTGACAAGGGCAGGATCCTCAATCCCCACCTCGCCGAATACCGCGTGCCGCGCTTCAGTGACCTGCCGAAGATCGAAGTCGCAGTGATCAATCGCAAGGATTTGCCACCGGCGGGGGCGGGAGAGACTCCAATGATGGGAATCGCTCCCGCGATCAGCAATGCGATTTTCAGTGCGACCGGAACCCGCCTGCGCTCACTGCCCCTGGCGCCCGAGGGACTATCCACCAGGAGCTGAAACAATGACGCAATCGCGAATCTGGCTCACCATTACGCTCCTCTTCGCCTTGGGAAGGCCGCTGTGGGCGCAGAGCGTGAGCAGCGAAGACCAGTCCTGGAAGGAATCAAGCACTCAGCAAAGTCCCGGCGGGAATCTTAATCCCATTCGTACACG
Organism: Terriglobales bacterium; assembly: GCA_035262225.1. Classification (GTDB taxonomy): domain Bacteria; phylum Acidobacteriota; class Terriglobia; order Terriglobales; family Acidobacteriaceae; genus DATFTE01. Next base: position 41,649 of record DATFTE010000092.1, on the reverse strand, counting down.
CCAGGCTCACTCCGAATCGGGCAATCGTACGGTCGACAGGCAGAACATCGAGCGCCTCGGTCCCGATGGCCGCTATCAGCCCTATCTCGAAGTCGAGCGTGAGACCGTAAAGGTCGATTCTACGACCGTCCGCACCGTGGAGCGGACCTACGGTCGCGGGCCGGATGGTGAGCGAAGCTTGCGTCAAGTCGTCAGCGAAGAGACGCGCACCTTGCCCGCGGGAGAGCAGAAGACGATTCGTTCCACCTCGAGTCCTGACGGCAATGGTGTGCTGCAAGTCGTTCGGCGACAGATTTCCGATTCCCGCCAGCTCAGCGCCAGCGTGCGCGAAACGAAGACTACCGTCCTCAGTCCCGATCTCAATGGCGGTCTCTCACCGGTGGCACAAATTCAGAATCGCGAGACGAAGACAAGCGAGGGTTCCGCGCAGTTCAAGAAATCCACGCTGCTGCCCGACGGAAACGGCGGCTGGCAGGTGAGCGAGGTCCGCGAAGGGACTATCCGTGGCATAGACACTCCGGAGCAGACCAGAGACGAGCGCGTTCTGCGTCCAGATGGAAACGGCAATCTCTCCGTTGTCGAACGCACGGTCACGAAGAACGCGCAGACCGCTCCCGGCGAAAGCCGCAACACGGTGGAGAATTACGCCACCGACATCCCGGGAACATCCGCTGACGGCACCCTGCGTCTGACCTACCGTTCGACGACAGTCCAGAACACGTCCGCAGCCGGCTCAAAGACGGTTCAGCAAGTGGAGCAAGCGAATTCGGCAAACCCGAGCAATGGCATGCAAATCACGGGGAAGACCATTGACATTGTGCGCGCGGGAGGCGAGGGAGCAACCAGGCAGACGACCACGGTGCTTTCACCCGATTCTCGGGGCAGCCTGGGCGTGGTCTGGGTTGACACGCGGACGAAAGACAGCCAGCCGCCAATTCAGGTCACTACGGGGAGTCCTCACTAGAGCGTCCTATCTTGCGAGGAACATCGAGACAATCAAATAAGTGGCCTCTGATAAAGCGACGGTGATCAGGAACGCTTCGCGCCAGCGAGAGCGCGCCAGACGTCCCTGGATGCGGCTGGCCTGCACGTGGGCAGGTTCGACCTCAGGCCGATGGTACTCCAGGGGGTCTGGTATTGCTCGCGCCAGGACGGCGGGCGGGGGATCCAACTTCGGTTTGTCGGGAAGAAAGACTTTCGGCGTGCTGATGACCGACGACCAGCGCACCAACTGCAAGTTGCTGGCTTCGAGGCTGGCGTCCATCGGCCGCGATGTCACCTCGAGCGCGGGCAAACGCTCCGGCGCCACCGTGTCGGCCAGATTGCGAATCAACGACGTCCACCACAAGTGACTCATCCGGTCGCTGAGCAGTTCGCCGACGTCCACCGGCTGCGACTCCAGTTCGAGGGGCGGTAAAACTTCGGGGCTGATCACATTCCCCAGGTTGGTGAACACGGTGCGGTACCACGGCATCCGCACCACGTCGCCCAGCAGCATGCCAACGTTCATGGGACGCGAAGTCAGCTGGAGCGGTGGCAGCTTCTCGGGAAAGAGAATGTCCCCAAAATTCGCGATTAGCGACTTCCACAGGGGCCGCATCACGCTTTCCGGCAGCAGCAGATTGATCTCATGCCCTGTGGCTTGCACGGCTGAGTCCCCCGCCCTTGGGTTCGACGAAGACATGTATAGCTTAGGGTATCAGACTTTGGGGACACCAGGCCAAGCCGGCGTGGTTCCCTGGGTACAGGGACTCCCAGCGCAGGTCACGAGTAAAAATGGGGTTCTTATCTCGCCGGTCCGGCCAGTTCTCTTGCCCTCAGCGAGGCCAAATACTTGTCGCGATGATCGAGAATCTCGGCTTTCATCGTGGCCAGATCCCGCCGCTGCAGGTGGGCAATCGGCTTACGGCCCAGGAAACCGCAGGATGTCACTTACACATCGTTTGAACAAGCCTTGTTTCTGCAGTCGCTCTGCAGGATCTCGAGCGGTTTTTTCGATTCTCCCGCCGAGCAATATGGGGGACCTTCGTTCTGCGGCGGGTACACGAACACGGTTGCGGTGGCGGTGATTTTCCCCAGCCCGGTCGCGGGAACACTGCAAATGGCTGGCGGATGAATCGACCTGTGGTCCATGCAGAAATGCAGCTCCCTGCGGTTAGTTTGCAGCACCTGCAAGTTCTTACACGCGCTCTTCCACTTTTTTCGTGGCTCCTTCCTCTATCCAGTCAAAGCTCTTGCTCACAGCCTTCTTCCAGAGGCGGAACATTTCCTCGCGCTTCTTTTTCTGCATGCTCGGCTTCCAGGTCTTGTCCACCGACCAGTTCGCGCACAGATCATTCAGGTCTTTGAAGAAGCCAACAGCCAGTCCAGCGGCATAGGCAGCGCCCAGGGCCGTGGTCTCTTTAGTAACCGGACGAACGACTGGCTTCGCCAGGATGTCAGACTGGAATTGCATGAGCAGGTCGTCGTCAACCATACCGCCATCGGTGCGCAGCACATCGAGTTTGATCTTCGCGTCCTTTTCCATGGCTTCCGCCACTTCCCGGGTTTGAAAGGCCGTGGCTTCCAGAACCGCACGAGCGATGTGACCTTTGTTGACATAGCGAGTCAGCCCGGCGATGACTCCGCGGGCCGTTTCCTTCCAGTGGGGAGCAAACAGCCCGGAGAATGCAGGCACGAAGTACACACCGCCGTTGTCTTCCACGGTCTTGGCCAGAGCTTCAATCTCGGAGCTTTCCTGGATCAAGCCCAGATTGTCACGCAGCCATTGCACCAGTGCGCCGGTAATGGCTACGCTTCCTTCCAGTGCGTAGTGTGCGGGCTGCTTGCCCAGCTTGTAAGCTACCGTGGTCAGCAGTCCGAAATGCGATTGGACAGCATGCAGCCCCGTGTTCAGCAACAGGAAGCAGCCGGTGCCATAGGTGTTCTTCGCCTGCCCGGGCTTGAAGCAGGTCTGGCCGACCAAGGCTGCCTGTTGATCTCCCAGGTCTCCCGCGATAGGAACGCCGGCAATGGGCCCGACTTTCACGTTGCCGTAGACCTCGCTGCTCGAGCAAATCTTGGGCAGCATGGCTCCCGGGATGTTGAAAGCTTTCAGGATTTGCTTGTCCCACATCAAGGTGTCGAGATTCATCAACTGGGTGCGGCTGGCATTGGTCACGTCAGTGACGTGAATTCCCCCATTCGGCCCACCGGTCAAGTGCCAAATCAGGAACGTGTCGATGTTGCCAAACAGCACATCTCCGGTTTCAGCGAGTTTGCGCACACCGGCACCGTGCTCCAGGACCCAACGGATCTTTAGGCCACTGAAATATGTCGCCAGAGGCAAACCAGTTCGGGCCCGCAAGCGATCCTGCCCCCCCTTCTTGGAGAAAGCCGCCAGGTCGTCGGCCACGCGCGTGTCCTGCCACACCAGCGCGTTGCAGACCGGCTTGCCGGTCTTGCGATTCCACACCACAGTCGTTTCGCGCTGATTGGCGATTCCGACTCCCGCCAGGTCCTGCGCCGTCAGCTTCTTGGCCTGCATAGCTTCGGTAATGACTTCTTGCGTACGCTGCCAGATCTCGTTCGGGTTGTGTTCGACCCATCCCGGTTTGGGATAGATCTGCTCGTGTTCTTTCCGGGCGGTGGTAATGATGCGGCCAGAGCGGTCAAAAACGATGAATCGAGTACTCGTCGTTCCCTGATCAATGGCTCCAATGTATTGCGCCATGATCCTCTGACTCCTTTCCTTCCGTTTACGACCGGCGGCGCGTGGATCGCGCTTCAACCACAGAGTTGCGGGCCGATGCGTCGGGCCAGAATATCCTCAATCGACATCGCCATCTAGTTGCGGATGATATCGTCGATCTCTGCCTGAATGGCGGGGTGACCTTCGACAATCGGGCTTTCCAGTTGTGGGTCGCTGGCGATCAGATCCAGCACGTGGATTGCCCTGGTCGCAAACCTCCGCGCGACAGATGTTTAGCATGTTGCGGGAGACGTGATAACAAGATTCCAGAAATCGCACTCGGTGATGACGCCTCGCTGCGTTCGCTGCCCGGACGGGGCGTCGCGGCGTACATGGATCGCCGGGAGAACGAGGAAGAGGCGAGCCGCAAAGCGGCAAAAGAATGAGGCCCATGGCGCAAGCCATGATAAATATCGGGTATGATCCAGCCCCGGCGGCGAAAGAAGAGCCCGCCTACTCCCCGCTCTTCTGATAGGGCGCGACCTGCTCTGCCACCTTCGCCCGGTCTCCTACCACCACGATGGTCAGCTTATCCGCCGCAATGTATTTCTGCGCCATCTGCTGCACCTGTTCCGGGGTCACCGCATACACCTTCTGCACATAGGTATTCAGGTAATCGTCGCCCAGATTGTGCAGATCGATGTACTCGAGCTGCGCGTTCAATCCGTTGCGGTTCGAATTACGCAACACAAAAACTCCAGCCAGATAATTCTTGATCCCCTCCAGTTCGGCCGCTGATGGCGGATCCTGCTGCAGCCGGCCGATCTCGTAAAGAATTTCCTTGATCGATGGCCCCGTCGACTCTGTCGTCACATCCGCCACCTCCGCCCAATAGGCATCGCGATACCGCGGTGAAACCTGGCTGAACGGAGAATAGGTGTACCCCTTCTGCTCGCGGATGTTGGCCGTAATCCTCGATCCAAACGATCCCCCCAGCAACGCATTCATCACCTGCAAGGGAAGGTAGTCCGCTTTGCTGGGATCAATCGTAGGCAAGCCGATGTACAGCGTCGATTGCGCCGCGCCCGGACGGTCCACCAGGTCCAACTCGCGTTTGGCCACCGGCTTGGGGATCGCGATCAGGGGCTCCGGTCCTTTCCTCCAGTCGGAAAACGCCTGGGTGATCGCCGCCTTCATCGCTGCCTGGTCGAATTGTCCGGCAACATAGATGTACGTCCGCGCCGCTCCGAAATTGTCGTTGTAAAACGCCTTCACCTGGTTCTCGTCGAACGACTGGATCGTCGCTTCCGTCGGGAAAAGTCTCCCGTACGGATGGTCCGGATACAGCGCCTTCAAGAAGCGCTCTCGCGCCAGCGGCTGCGATTGCGATTTCTGAATGCTCAGCTGGCGCAGCAAATCCTGCTTCAACCTAGGCAACTCCGACGCCGGCAGCAGCGGGTTGCGCACCACGTCGGCCAGCAAGGCAACCGCCTTCGGCCCGAACTCCGCGAGCACGTCCGAGCTGATGTTGGTCACGTCCGGCCCGACGTTGATGTCCACCGACCCGCCCATCGATGCCGCTTCCTGCGCCACTTGCTCCGAGGTGCGCGAGGTCGTCCCTTCCTTCATCAAATTGCCGGTAAGGTCCGCCAGCCACACTTGGGACGCCGACTCGTTCAGACTACCCGCCCGCACCACCACGCTGACTTGAACCTTGGGAATCGAGCCGTAGAGAACCATGCTCACATCGAGTCCGTTGGGTAAGGTGAACCTTCGAATCTCCGGAATGTGAAACGGCTTGGGTGGACCGCCCGCGGGCGGAGTCTGTTTCTGCATCGGTGCATCCTGTGCGACGGCCAGCGCCGCCAATATCGTTAGCATGATCATCCATGGAAGTTGGCGCATGATCTGGTCTCCTAGTTGCCCGGCTTGCTGGCCGCGCTCTCGCCCGCCTTGGGCTCCACGATCAAAACCGTCCGGTTTGTCGGCCGCAGATATTCCGCCGCGGTTTTCTGTATCAGCTCCGGCGTCACCTTGCGCAGCTGGTTCTCAATGTCGTTGATCCGCCCCGGATCGTCGTCAAACAACGCGAAGCTGGCGAGCACATCGGCGCGCCCGAAACCGTTGAATTGCGCCATGTCGTCGTACAGGTTGGAACGGAACTTCACCAGCGCCCGGTCCACCGTCGCCTGGTCGAGCGGCCTGGTCCGCAGCGGCTCGATCACCCCCTCCGCCGCCGCCACAATGTCGTCCGGTTTTACGCTGTTGTCGTGGAAAAGGCTGGCAATCCACAACATCGGTCCGTTGTAGTTGAACATGTTTCCCAGCAGGTTGATCCCGCCTTCGACCGACCCCGTGTAGGCCCGCTTCTTGACTAGCTCCTCGTGCAGCAGACTGTCGTCTCCCTGCAGCAGGATCTGATCGATTAACCCCATCGCGTAGAACTCGGGCGTGTTGCGATCCGGCATGTGATAGGCGATCGCGAGCGCCGGCTTTTTCGCCTGCGCATCCTCCTTGGTGAAGCGCCTCTCCTTTTCCTGGCGCGGCTCGCGGAGATCCGGCTGCTTCGCCGCCTCGACCGACGGAATCGGACCGAAATATTTGGCGATCATCGCTTTTGCCTCTTCCGGATCGAAGTCGCCCACTACCGTCAGCGCCGCGTTATTGGGAGCGTAGTAAGTCTTGAAGAACTGCTGCACGTCGGGCAAGGTCGCCGCGTTGATGTCTTTCAGATCGCCGTAAAAATTGTGCGCGTTATACCAGTTCGTGTTCGCATACTGCGGCATGTCGAGCCAGGGAAATCCGCCATAAGGACGGTTCAATACATTCACCTTCACTTCATTTCCCACCACGCCCTGCTGGTTTTTGAGATTGTCTTCGGTAATGGCCAGCCCGCGCATACGATCGGCCTCCGCCCACAGCACGGTCTCCAGTTTGTTGACGGGCATGACTTCAAAATAGTTGGTGAAGTCGAAGCGCGTGGACCCGTTGAGCACGCCGCCATTCTGCTGCACCAGCTTGATCATCTCCATCTTGCCCAGGTTGTGCGAGCCCTGAAACATCATGTGCTCGAATAGGTGGGCAAAGCCGGTGCGATCGCGCGGCTCCACCCGGAACCCGATCCGGTAGTAAACCCCGACCACGACCGTCGGCGCCGAGTGATCCGGGGAAAGCGTCACCCGCAGTCCGTTCGGCAACTTGTAATACTCGACCGGCACGTTCAACCCTGCGGGTCTGGAGTCGGCAGCGGTAACGGCCAAAACAAAACCCAGCGCCAGAAACATCACGAAAACAGCGCGCAGACAGATAAACATATTCGTCTCCCAACCCGGGCGGGAATGCACTTCACCCTACCTCTTTCCGACAATAAGTTGCAACAAACCGTAAGACGAACCAGAAGGCCGGAAGTCTACAGCCCTGCGGGATTTTCAGTACCGGGTACCCCCATCCTAAGCGGCGCCCCTGTGACCTTAGGGTGGGGACGTTGAGAACCGCCAAATGGGCGGATGGAGGACGGGGACCCCGCCCGCACGTTCCGCCGCCAGCAGCAAGCCGCCCTGTCGACCCGTGGACACCTCTGCCCTGTTATCCCATCGCCCGGCGACAAGCTTTCTCGCCTTCAGGGCCCTAAATTCCTTTTCTCTTCCGTTTCCATCATTTCGCAGAGTTACTCTGAGCTAGTCCGATTTCCCCAGCTTTCCGCGGTGTTCCACTCCGAAGTGCCTGCGCACTTTTGCCGCCCGCCCGGCGTGATATCCTAATAACAGCACTGCGTTCCCGCCTCACAGGCACTTCCGCAGTTCCCTTACATCATGATCTCAGTCAGCAATGTCTCCATGCGCTACGGCGCGAAAGTTCTGTTCGACGATGTCACCACTGCCTTCACGCCAGGCAAGCGCTATGGCCTGACCGGGCCCAACGGTGCCGGCAAGACCACCTTCATGAACCTGCTCACCGGCGAGATGGAGCCGCAGAAGGGTTCCGTTGTTCGCCCGCGCAAGTTTGGCGTGCTGCGGCAGGACCAGTTCGCCTTCGACGCCTACCGCGTCATCGACACCGTCATCATGGGCAATCGGCGCCTGTGGGAGGCGATGGAAGAACGCCACCGCATCTACAGCCAGGCCGAGATCAGTGACGAAGACGGCATGCGTCTCGGCGAACTTGAGGGCATTGTCGGCGAAGAGGACGGCTACTCCGCGGAGAGCGACGCCGCTCTGCTGCTGCAGGGCCTCGACATTCCCGATCACCTGCACGAGCGCGAGATGAGCGAGCTGCAAGGCGGACAGAAAGTACGCGTGCTGCTGGCGCAGTCGCTCTTCGGGCATCCCCAAGCGCTGCTGCTCGACGAGCCCACCAACCACCTCGACCTCGACTCCATCCACTGGCTGCAGGATTTTCTCAACCACTACGATGGCGTGTTGATCGTGATCTCGCACGACCGCCACTTCCTCAACAGCGTGTGCACGCACATTGCCGACATCGATTACCAGACCATCATCACTTACACCGGCACCTACGATGACATGGTGGTGGCCAAGACCCAGATCCGCTCGCAGATCGAGGCGCAGAACGCACAGCGGGAGAGGAAGATCGCACAGTTGAACGAGTTCATCGCCCGCTTCGCCGCCGGCACCCGTTCCAGCCAGGTGCAGTCGCGCCGCAAGGAAGTCGAACGGTTGCAGGTCACCGAGCTGGCCAAGTCGAATATTCAGCGGCCCTTCATCAAGTTCGAGCACAAGCGTCCGTCGGGCAAACATATTCTCGAGGTCGAAGGGCTCACCAAGTCGTACGCCAACAACCGAGTCATCCAGGAATTCACCGCCAGCCTGCTGCGCGGGGAGAAGATCGCGCTCATGGGACGAAACGGCGCCGGCAAGACCACGCTGCTGAATGCCCTGCTCGCCAACTCGCCGACCACTCCCGAGTCAGAGCTGCGCAAGACCAGCGGCTACGATGGGTCCTTTATCACTGGTGGCAGAGTCATCTGGGGACACGAGGCGTCCGTCGGATACTTCGCGCAGGATCACAAGAGCCTGATCGAACCGGGCATGACGGTCTTCGATTGGCTGCATCAGTGGGACCCGGCGGCGGTGACGGAAGAGATCCGCGGACTGCTTGGCCAGATGCTGTTTCCGCGTGACGATGCCAACAAGAAGACCGACGTGCTCTCCGGCGGCGAGGCGGCGCGCTTGCTGTTCTGCAAGCTGATGCTGCAGAAACCGAACGTGCTGGTGCTCGATGAGCCCACGAACCATCTGGATCTCGAATCCATCAACGCGCTGAATATTGCTCTCCAGCGCTACCCGGGCACCGTGCTGCTCGTCTCCCACGATCACGACCTGATTGACGAAGTGGCCACGCGCATTTGGCACTTCGAGAATCACAGGATTGAAGATTTCCAGGGATCGTATGAGGAATACCAGATGGTGCACGCGTAAGCGAATAACGCCTGCCTTCCCGCAAACCACATCACCACCGTAGAGACGCAGGCGAGCGGCACCTCTCGAGAAACAAAGGACGGGCGCGGACACCCGTCCTCCACGGTTTTTCTCTTCTTCTCTAGAACAGATTCCAGAGGAACTGGTTGTAGACCTCGTGGTGGTACTGCACCTCGGGAGCCTTCACGAACGTGCCCAGGGCTCTCGGACAGCGGTCGGCCGCGGCTTCTTTGAGGTCGGCGTAGCGTTCCTTCACGTCCTCTCCCAGGATCTCAGTAATCCAGTCGGCCTTGCGGAAGTTTTCGAGCGCGGTGTAGACGTTGTCCGGCAGGTAGCGTTGTGCCTGGCGGAGATTCTTGATGTTCGCGGTTTCACCGTCAATGCCGGTCTTGAAGACCGAGTACATCACCATGTAAGGATTGGCGTCGGGCGCGACCGAGCGAACTTCGACACGCATGCTGCGCTCGTTGCCGATGGGGATGCGGATCATGGAGCCACGGTCGGTGGGCGAGGCCTTGAGCTGGTTGGGCGCTTCGAAGTGCGGGTCGAGGCGACGATAAGCGTTGACGCTCGAATTGAGCAGGAGACAGATGTCGTTGCCGTGAGTGAGAATGCGGTCCAAGAAGGCCCAGCCCATCTTGCTGAGCTTCTCTTCTCCCTTGGCGTCCCAGAAGAGATTCTTGCGGTCCTCACTGATGGAGACGTTGGTGTGCATGCCGTTGCCATTGACGCCCACCACCGGCTTGGGCAGGAAGCAAGCGGTCAATCCCATGTTGGTCGCCACCTGGCGGCAGATCAACTTGTAGAGCTGGATCTGGTCAGCCGCGGCCACCACTTCCCCGTAGCCATAGTTGATTTCAAACTGCGACGGCGCGACCTCGGGATGATCTTTTTCATTCTGGAAGCCCATCGAGCGCTGCACCTCGGCGGTGGTATCGATGAAGGTGCGCAAGGGATCGCCAGGCAAGGAGTGATAGTAGCCGCCGGTGTTGACGTACTCAAACTTCATGGTCTCGTGGTAGCGGCGCTCGGCATCCCGTCCCTGAAAGAGAAAGCCTTCAATCTCATTGGCGGCGTTCAAAGTGTAGCCATGCTTCTTGTGCAGGCTTTCGGCGTAGCCTTTGAGCACGCCGCGAATGTCGCCGACGTAGGGCGTGCCGCTCTTGTCGATGACCTCTCCGAAGACCAGCACCTTGCCTGAGCCGAAGACATCGGCGGGAGCCCAGTAAAATGCACCCCAATCGATGCCCAGCCGCAGGTCGCTTTCGCGCTGCGCGGTGAAGCCGCGTATGGATGAGCCGTCAAACGTGAGGTTGTCGAAACTCTTGATGAGAAACTTCTTGTCGTAGTCGAGCATGTGGAGCCGGCCTTCGAGATCGCTGAAGAGCACGGTCACCGCCTTGATACGCTTCTCATCGGTGAGGTATTTCAGGCGTTCTTCCTGCAGCTTGTGAGCAGCGAGGCGAGCCTTGCGTTGCTCCTTGGCTTTGAGGTTCATCTCCTCCAGCTGGTCATAGGAGAGCGCCAGAAAATTGCGAAGTTCGGTTGACATGAATCTCCTTCGGCAGGGGCGACTGGCCCCGCGATGATTTCTCTTGTACGGGGGAACAACAAAACAGGCTATCAGGCGGGGGTGCCGCCTGCCAATAAAAACGGCTTATGTAGGGCATCCACGAAATTTATGCAGGGGGCTTGCTCGACGGCCGGTCTGCACCCGCAAACCGTGGAAACGACGTCCGGTCTCTGACGACCTTTCCTATGTGACGCATATCACAACGTTCCGTGACGAGAACCACAGAGCAATGTTCGTCCCTCAGCGACAATCACCCCATTCTGGCAGTGGGCGTAACGAGGCGAAAGCCGAAATTCATCAGGAGGCGACGACATGCGGTCGCGTCGAAACAATCGCGTTCTCATCTTGCTTTTCCTGCTGGCGGCGCTGTGCTCGAGCAGCTTTGCCATCCCCGCTTTTTCCCGCCAGTACGGCACATCGTGCAGCACCTGTCACCTGAACTTTCCCAAGCTGAACGACTTCGGCAAGGCATTCAAAGATGCAGGCTTCAAGTTCCCCAAGGACGACGAGACGTTCATCAAGGTTCCGCCGGTGATGCTGGGCGCCCCGGCGCAAAAGGAACTGTGGCCCCACAGCATCTGGCCGGGCACGATCCCCGGCCTGCCGCCGGTCGGCTTGCGTTACAACACCTTTCTCCAGGTGGTAAGCAATAACCGCAACAACTTCAACCTGCAGCAACCGGGCAATGCGACGGCGCCGTTCATTCCGCGCACCGATTTTCAGTCGGGATTGTTCAGCATTTTCATGGCCGGGAATTTCGGCAGTGACATTGCCTTCTGGGTCGACGATGACATCAGCGTGGGTGGGGCTGGCGGCGCCGGCGGGCTGGGCGATGGTTACCTGAAATTCGTCAACCTCGGCCGTTTTCTGAAGTTGCCGACCGATGCCCTGAGCCTGCGGGTGGGGCAATTCGAACTGGACTTGCCTTTCAGCCAGGCGCGAACCTGGAACCTGAGTGGCTGGGACATTTATGACCAGCCCAACATAGGCCTGGCGAATCCCACACTGGGGACGCCCACGGTGAACAATGCCTTCGCCCTTTCCAATGCCGCGCAGGGGGTGGAGTTCAGCGGCGGGCATACCTATCGCGGCTACCACTACTCGCTGGCGATCGTGAACCAGAATACGGGAGGAACGCCGGGTGCGGGCAACAATGTCCCGCCAATTGTCTCCTACACCTCGGATTCCAATTTCAAGGACCTGTACGGGCGCCTGTCATACCGCTTCAACCTGGAGCGGGACAAGGCGAGCCGTAACGAGATCCAGGCGGCGGGCACGACCGGTCCGCGGGACCACACCTACCTCAACGTGGGGACGCTGTACTTCTACGGGCGGTCGGTGCAACGATTCCAGGGACAGGACTCGGCTGGAAACAACCTTGTGCTCACCGCGCGCGAGCCGTTCTACCGCGTGGGTAGCGATTTCAGTTTCAACTACCGCACCTTTAACTTCTTCGGCCAATACGTTTACGGGCGCGATCAGAACCTGCTTCCGATCCTGCCCGCCGGTTTCGTCCTTCCTGCCGGCCTGGCCACAGGGCACCCGGTCAGTTACAGCGGCGGATTCCTAGAGAGCGATTACCTCGCGCTGCCCTGGATGATGTTGATCATGCGCTGGGATGCGGTGCACTCCAAGGCCGATCTGCTCAATGGCGTGGGATCGACACCCGACAGCAGCATCGGCGGGTTCGTTTCTCCGGTTTCGGCGATGCGCAACCGCTTCACGCCTGGAGTGCAGTTCCTGATTCACGCCAACATCAAGACTTCGTTTGAGTACCAGATCCGGCCACAGCAAGTGGTGTATGCGCCCGCCAGCAACGTCAGGCTCACCAGTCCGTTCCGCACTAACACAGCGGTGGCCGGGCTGGAGTTCGTTTACTAACCATCGGGGGGCACGCCCTCCCTGCAGTTCAGACAGGAGAGATTATGAAGCGCAATCTTGTAATCGCATTCGTAGTTCTGGTGACGTTGAGCCTGGCGGCGCAAGCCGGGACCATCAGCGGCAAGGTTTCCGGCGTATCGGGCGAGTCGGTGGTTTACGTCGACACGATCGCGGTGAAAACCTTTCCCGCACCTGACAAGAGCCCGGTGGTGGATCAGAAGGGGCTGCTGTTTCAACCGCACATCACCGTCGTGCAAGTGGGAACCACAGTCGAGTTCCTGAATAGCGACAACGTCGCACATAACGTCTTCTGGACTTCAGTCGGTGGAAACAAGAAACTGGGCCACAACCTGGGCACGTGGCCCAAGGGCGAGAAGCGCCCTTTCAAGTTCGACAGTCCGGGAGCGGTGCCGCTGCTGTGCAACGTCCACCCGGAGATGGCAGGCTATGTGGTCGTCGTTCCGACGCCCTACTTCACCACCACCGACAAGTCGGGCGAGTACAAGATCGAGAACGTACCCGACGGCAGCTACACGGTGACGGCCTGGCACGAAGGCGCCAAGAACCAGTCAAAGCCGGTGAGCGTGAGCGGCGACACCAAAGCCGATTTCACCCTGAGCAAGTAGTCCGGAGACCGGGAGCGGCGCACCCGAGCTCCACCGCTCCCGGATTGTTTCGCATCACAGACACCGCTGAAACGTAGAGAAAGAAAGAACGGGCTCGACCATCATGCTCAAACGATACATAGACAAAAAGGTGGACCGGAACTGGTTGAATTCCAACTTTCCCTGCATGATGGCCTGCCCGGCCCACACCAACGCCGGGCGCTACGTGGGGCTGATCGCGGAAGGACGCTTGGAAGAAGCCTATCTTTACGCGCGCAGTCCCAATCCCCTGGCCAGCATTTGCGGCCGGGTGTGTGCGCATCCTTGCGAGACGGCGTGCCGGCGTGGAGAGATTGACCGGCCGATTGCGATCCGCGCTCTGAAGCGGTTTCTGACCGAGCGCTACGGGCCGGAGTCGAAGCACGCAATCGATATCAACCTGGGGCGCGAGCAGAAGAAACTGCCGTTCAAAGTTGCCGTGGTGGGCGGCGGCCCGGTGGGATTGTCGGCGGCGCACGACCTGGCACTGATGGGATATTCGGTCACCATCTTTGAAGCCTCTCCGGTGGCGGGTGGCATGCTCTACTTGGGCATTCCGGAATATCGGCTGCCGCGCGATGTGGTGGAAGCCCAGGTGCGGGAGATTCTCGAGTGCGGCGACATCACGCTGCTGCTGAACCAGGCAGCGGGACGCGACTTCCAGATCTCCGACTTGCGGCGGCTGGGATTTGACGCGGTTCTGGTGGCGGTGGGAGCGCACCGCAGCCGCGATCTTTCGATTCCCGGAGTTGATCTCGATGGGGTGCACAAGGGAATTGACTTTCTGCTCAACGTCAACCTGGGCTACAAGTTCACCATCGGCAAGAAAGTGATCGTCATCGGCGGCGGCAACGTCGCCATGGACGTGGCCCGCTCGGCAGCGCGCGAGGTAGTGCGGCAACACGTAGCCGGAGTCGAAGACCTGGTGCCCTCGGATGAGAATGTGAGCGCCGTGGCCACCAAAGAGATGGTGGATGTGTCGTTGTCGGCGCTGCGTTTGGGCGCGCAGGAAGTGCACCTGGTGTGTCTGGAGAAGCGCGCGGAGATGCCGGCGGCGCTGGAAGAGATCGAAGAGGCGGAAGAAGAGGGCATCATCATTCATCCCGGGCTGGGACCGCAGCGGGTGATCGGCAAAGAGGGGCGGGTAGTGGCGCTCGAAACACTGCGCACCCGGTGTGTGTTCGACGAGAACCGGCGATTCAATCCGGCGTTCTATCAAGGCAGCGAGTCGCAACTGGAATGCGACACCATCATCATGGCGATCGGGCAGGCTCCCAAGCTCGATTTTCTGCAGCCGGAAGACAAGGTCGAAATCTCGCCACGGGGGCTGATTGCGGTGAATCCCGAGACATTGATGACCTCGGCGCCGGGGATCTTCGCCGGGGGCGACTGCGTGTTCGGTCCGCGACTGATCATCGACAGCGTGGCCGATGGGAAGCGCGCGGCAGTGGGGATTGACGAGTATCTGCGGCGAGAAAAACATCCTGATCCCGTTGTCGAAGTCGAAGTCTTCAACCGCCACCGCATGCCGCAGGAACTGCTCGACCTGGTTCGTCAACCGGTTCCCGTGCTGCCGCTCGAGCGGCGCACGGGCGTAACCGAAGTAGAGATCGGGTACGACGCGGCGGCGGCGATGGCAGAAGCCCGGCGCTGCCTGCACTGCTGGGTAAACACGATATTCGAAGGCACGCGGGAAGACGGGACCATGTGCATCTTGTGCGGCGGCTGCGTGGATGTTTGCCCGGAGGACTGCCTGCAGCTGGTGTCGCTCGACCGCATTGAATTTGCGCCGGAGACGGTGGAGAAGATCCGCGAGGAGCAGGAGCTGTTCGGGGTGGAGCTGGACGAGGTGAAGGCCGGCGAACTGGGCGTGGTAACCGGTTCGGCCATGCTGAAGGATGAGACGCGCTGCATCCGCTGCGGATTATGCGCGGCGCGCTGCCCGGTGGGCACCATCACCATGGAGTCGTACAACCTGATTCCGGCGGAACCTACGGGGTTGATTTCGATTCAGAGCATCGACGAGCCGTTTCGTCCGAAGACGCCCGCGCCCGTGAGGTAAGACATGCAAGATGACACGAACCATGACCAGAAAGCTGTGAGCCACGGGTTTACCAGCGAGGTGAGCCGCAGGGAGTTTTTTGTGAAGCTGGGGCTGGGATCGTTGGCCATCGCCGGGGCCGGCACGGCCGTCTTCGCCTACCAGTTTCTCTCTCCCAACGTGCTGTTCGAGCCGTCGCCCATCATTAATGCGGGCAAGCCGGAGAGCTATCCGCTGGACTCGGTGACGCTTGACGTGAACTCGGGAATTTATCTGGTCCATTCGCAAGAGGGATTCTTCTCGCTGAGCGCGGTGTGCACGCACCTCGGCTGCCTCACGGCGTGGAAGCCGGAGTTGGGGATGATTGCCTGTCCCTGCCACGGCAGCAAGTTCAAGCAGGATGGAGAGAAGATCGAGGGCCCGGCACCCAAGGCTTTGCCGTGGCTGAAGACCTGGGTGAGCGATGACGGCGACCTGATGGTGGACCGTTCAACCACCGTGCGCCCGCTGGAATTTGTGAGGGTATAAGGATGCCGAAAACCATCATCAACTATTTCGACGAGTTGCGCGGCACGGGTGTGTGGCGCTCGATCTTCCGCGGCGGGACGGGTTCGAGCACGCTGCGGCGCTCGATGGCCATCCAGCAGAACGTGTTCCTGCACCTGTTCTCCACCAAAGTGCGGCGCCGCATGGTGAGCTTCAGCGCCACATGGTACCTGGGCACGCTGACGCTGGGAACTTTTCTGATCCTGGTGACGACCGGGATTTTCTTGATGCTTTACTATCACCCTTCGGTGCCGCAGGCCTACGCGGACACGAAGGACTTGGAGTTCGTGGTGTCGTCGGGAATGTTTCTGCGCAATCTGCATCGCTGGTCGGCGCATGCCATGGTGTTCCTGGTGTTCGCGCACATGTTCAAGGTGTTCTATCGCGGCGCGTACCGACCGCCGCGTGAATTCAACTGGGTGATCGGAGTCATCCTGCTGATCATTACCCTGCTGCTGAGTTACACGGGATATCTGCTGCCCTGGGATCAGCTGGCGTACTGGGCGATTACCGTGGGATCGAACATCGCTTCCGCGGTGCCGGTGCTGGGCAACAAAGTTCATTTCCTCATGCTGGGCGGGAACCAGGTGAACGCGAACGCGCTGCTGCGGTTTTATGTTCTGCACTGCATGATCCTGCCACTGACGGCGATCTTCTTCATCGCAGTTCATTTCTGGCGAATCCGCAAGGACGGCGGCTTGTATGCGCACCAGAGCGAACCCAAGAGTCTGGCGGGGCGTGCGGCCGCGGCGGGAAAGGTGATGCCATGAGCGCGGACTTCACGGGTGGAATGGATTCTAACGCCCGCAAAACACCGCTGCGTATCGCTTTCATCACGCGCCGCACTTCGGCCCAGGTAAAGGCAACCGACGAAGAGAAACTGCAAACCTACCCGGAGGTGTTGTTTCGCGCGGCGATTGCCGTCGAGTTGCTGGCGATTGCGCTGGTGCTGTTCGCATTGCTGTTTAATGCGCCGCTCGAAGGGCTGGCGGATCCCTCGCATACTCCGAATCCGGCCAAAGCGCCCTGGTATTTTCTGGGGCTGCAGGAGATGTTGCATTACTTTCCTCCCGTGGTGGCGGGTGTGCTGGTGCCAACGCTGGTGGTCATGGCGCTGATCGTGATCCCATACTTCCGCATCAACATCGAGGCGGAAGGATTGTTTCTGAAAGATCGCGCGCGGCGTTCGCAGATCTTCTCCATGGTGGTGGCGGCGCTGGTGATTTTTCTACTGCTCTTTGACGTGTATGTAGCCCTGGGCCCGACTCTCATTGTGGCGGCGTTCATGGTGGTGGCGGCGTACAGTTCGCCGCAATCGCCGTCGGCTTTTCGCAGGTATCTGGCTTCGAAACCGCTTTCCTATTGGGTCATGACGTGGTTTTTGTTCGAACTCGTGGTCCTCACCGCGGTGGGAACCCTCTTTCGCGGCCCGGGATGGTCCTGGGTCTTGCCGTGGAGGAGTTAAGTGCCATCACAGGATAAGTCGTCCCCCTTGTGGCAGATGTTGTTCGGAGATCCGGTGCGCGCCTTCGGCGTGGTCAGCCTTCTCTTGTTACTTTCACTGGCGATCGCCCCGGCGAAGAATCATTTCAGCGAATGGCGCCACTACCAAAAGCAATATCTGAAGTTGATTCGCCGGCGCGGCGATGCTGTTACCCTGCAGCGGCATTTTCAAGGCGGTATCCAGCAGACCTGGCGGCCGGAGTTGGGAGTGGTGGACCGCTGCACAACCTGCCACGTGGGCTCGAAGGAGGCGAGCCTGACCGATGTCAGCACGCAGCCGTTTCGGCGGCATCCAGCGATCCCGCACACGCTCGACCAGTTTGGCTGCGTCATGTGCCATCGCGGGCAGGGCGCGGCGACCACGGTGGAAGAGGCGCACAGCAGCACGCTGGCGTGGGAGCAGCCGCTGCTCCCCGCGCGTTACACCGAATCGTCCTGCGGCACGTGCCACCGCGGGCCAGTGGAGGGGACGCCGCAACTGAATAGCGGCCGCAGACTTCTCGCCAGTCGCGGTTGCGTGCACTGCCACACCGTCAAATTGCCCGGTGGCGGAACCATGCAGGCTACGGATGATCCGCCGAGTCTCTCGCACATCGCCGACAAGACCACGCGCGAATGGATTTATGCCTTCCTGAAGGACCCGCAGGCGTACGCCGTGACTGCGACGATGCCGAACTTCAAGTTGAGCGATGAAAACGCGCGCGACGTCTCGGCGTTCCTGATCGCGAACAGCACTCCCTTGGCGGGAGACTCCTTGGACAGTACGCCGGCGGCGAAGTCGCAGGACCCGACGGCCGGAGCCAGTCTTTACGGCGAATCGTTTTGTGCCTCCTGCCACGCGGTCGAGAACGCCGCAGGAAATGTGGTGGGCGGCGATGTAGGCCCCGAACTCACACGCATCGGAAGCAAGGTGAAACCGGCATGGCTGAATGCCTGGATCAAGGATCCACGCACCTACGATCCCGGCACGGCCATGCCTCACTACCGCTTCAATGAGCAGCAGGTTGCGGTGCTGGCGGGATTCCTGGAGGCGAAAACCGATTCCGACCTGTTGGCCAATGTTCACCTGGATACCGCGACGCCGGAACAGGTTGCGCATGGCAAACGCCTGGTCACCGAGTACGGATGCGCGGCCTGCCACGAGATCGCGGGCGTCAAAAAGCCCGACAACTTCGCGCCTGAGCTCACGCGCATCGGGAGCAAGCCGGTGACGCAGCTCATTTTCCTGCCGGGCATGGAACACACGCTACCCGACTACATTGCGAACAAGATCCGGCAGCCACGCGCCTTCGCACCAAACCTGAAGATGCCGCAGTACACATTCACACCCATGCAGGTGGATGCTTTGACCAATGCTCTGTTGGCGCTGAACGACCGGGCGCAGACGCTGCCGCCGGCGCTGACGGTGGCAGGCCCGCCGCTTTCCAACTACCGTCCGGCAGGTAAGGCGGGCCAGCTGATCGAAGACCTGGCTTGCTTCAGCTGTCATCGTATCAACGGCCGAGGAGACGACATGGCCCCCGACCTCACCTGGGAAGGGAGTTCGGTGCAACGCCCGTGGCTGGCGGAGTTCCTCAGGAACCCCAACACCCTGCGTCCGGCGCTGATCCGTCGCATGCCAAAGTTCAACCTGACCGATGGCGAAATCAATGAACTCAGCGATTACATCATGACCGTCTACCAGACTCCGGCGTTCGATCGCGACTCGCTGCCCCAGGGCGGCTATCCACCGGCACAGATCGAGCAGGGGCGCCAGCTCTTCTACTCCAAGTATGCCTGCCAGTCCTGTCACATCGTGGATACGAAAACCGACAAAGGGTACATCGGTCCGACGCTGACGCAGGTTGGCTCGCGCCTGAATGCGGCGTGGATGTATCACTGGCTGAAAGATCCTCAAGCGTTGCGTCCGGGCACGGCCGAGCCCAACCGCAACATGAGCGACGAAGATGCCAGCGCCCTGACTGCATTCCTGAGCACGCTCAAGGGTGGAGGTACGGGGGTAAAAAAATGACACGCGCAGGCTGCATGATCGCCGGAGTTCTCGTGCCATTGGTGCTTTCGGGTTGCGCGCGAAAAACCGTATCTCCCGGAACTCCCTCTCCTCAAGCTTATGGCAGCGCCATCGTCGAGTCGAGCGGCGGAAAGCAGCTGGGCTTCGTGGGCTCCGCTCTCGGCCAGCCGCTGGTGGTGCAGGTGAATGACGATCAGGGAACTGCCGTCCCGGGAGCTCTCGTCACGTTGAGCGGTCCAGCGGGAGTCAGTTTCGACCCGCGATTCGGGCTCACCGACTCCTCCGGGCAGTTCGCGTCCAATGTCACGCCGGGTGGAATTGCCGGGCGTTATGAGTTCGCGGCCACGACGCCCACCAAAACCGGGAAGAACGTGGACCTCAAAGTCCAGGAGGTCGCTCTCGGATACCAGGAACGTTGGGGCGCGGAGCTCGAAATAAAGTTCTGTGCCCGCTGTCACAATCCCGAATCCACGCCGGAGCGCGTGTCAAATTACGACAACCTCGAGACCAAGCCCCACCCGTTCACGGAAGGTGACACGCTAAATAAGCTGACCGACGCAGACCTGACTTCCATCATCAGCCACGGTGGCCCGGCGTTAAGCAAGTCGGCGCTCATGCCGCCCTATGGACATACTCTCAGCAAGGCAGAGATCCAGGCGGTGATTGCCTATATTCGCCTGGTATCGGACCCACCCTATCGCGCCGCAGGAATCGTCTATGCGCAAAAATAGCTGGCTGGGAGGAGTGGTGGTTGGTTTGCTGGCCGTGAGTTCCTGGGCCCAGGTTCTGTCGCCAGCGGAAATCAAGGATCCCGAGTTGCGCGCTTTGCAGCTGCAGTACATGGATGAACTGAAGGCGGTGGGCCAGGAAATCGTCTCCCATTCGTTTGACTATCCGTTCTATCTCAGCCGCAAACTCGATCTCGACGAAGTGCAGCAGCGGCGCGCCGACCAGCGGTCCATTCGCTTTGACCGCTATAACGGACAAATCGTGCTGGCCGTCACCGGGAATTACTTCGCGGCTTACTCGGCCACCCAGGTGAACAAAACCATCCGCGCGCGCGATACCTTCCTGCACGTGATAACACCCATCCTGCAGGCCTCCGTGCCGCGCTTTCAGAACAACAAGCAGATTCGCGGTTACGCTGTGGAGGTCTCGCACCACATCCTGAGCAAGGTGATGGGCGTTTCCCTGGAGAGTCCGGAAAACGAGATGGTCTACTTGCCGCAGGGCGCGGCCGTCCGCCTGGTAGGAGCAAAAGACGACACGGTGAAACAAGCGGCTCTGCTGCAAGGCCAGGTGTTCCTAGACGCAGAACCTGTAACTGTTTTCCTCAGCGACAAACCCCTGGCTTCGGCAGAGGCCGCTCCGCCCAGCGACGGCGGGTCCGCCGGGGATCCCCCAACGCAGGCCAGCGCGGAGGTTGCTTCTTCTGCTGCCGCAACTTCTCTCGCTCCCACGCTGCCGGCCACACCTGACAAGCCCAAGGAAACGGCTCCACCACCGCACGACACCTCTGCCCAGGCGATTGCCGCCTTACAGGGCTCGCAACAGGATGTGCTCACAAAGCTGGTGAAGGAGCTTGATTCTCAGGCGCACTTTGTCTCCTATGCTCCACCCGCCTTCATCGCTTTCCGTCAGGGCATTTACCTGCAGTTGTCCCTGAATACTACCCTGCCGGAGACTGCCGGCGGATCGCGCTACCGCATTGCCGCCATGGCCTTCGACGAACATATCGCACACCTGATTCGTCCTGTCGCTGGTGATTTCGAGGGCGAACAGAACTTCGACGGCATCAATTTCAGCACCACGATTCACGTGACCGGCAAGACACCGGCAGTCTCGGCTTCGCAATCGGTGGAGTTTTTCTTCCCTCTTTCCTCAATACGCTGTTATGAGAAGTACGACTGCACGGGCCAGCAATTGATCGATCAAGGCGTGGTGCTGATCAATGGCGAGAGAGTCGGCCTCGAGTTGCAGACCGCGGAATCCCACTGACCCGCTCCCTATCGCACCGGCACGGCCGGCTTCAGCGGCGGGATGTTCTGGTTCAGGCGAAAGAAATTGTCCGGGTCGTAGTGTGATTTGATCTTGACCAGCCGCTCCCAGCGCTCGCGATACGCCTCCGGGACGCGGTCGTCCTCGTCTCCACTCATGAAGTTGATGTACACGCCCGGAGTCATAGAGGGCCGCAGGGCCTGGAAAAGGCCGCGCACCCAGGCGACGTTGGCCGCATCCTCTGAGGTCTCCGACCAGTTGCCCAGCAGGTTGAGCACGTAGGGAGAACTGCGGTCACCGAACGCCGTGTCTGCGGGACCCAGCCGATTCACCGCACCCCCAAGGTATGCGAGTTCGATCTGCGTCATGGGAGACGGGATGGTCGCCAGTGAGTCGACCATGATATCGATCGCGTGATCATCGAGCACCCTGCAGTATCCGGATTTCGTGTAGTAGCGGCGGCCGTGCGGGAACTCTTCGTCGGCCATGGTCTGCAGAGCGAGGAACGACATCCTCTTTCGCATAACGGCCACGGGATTGCAGAAAGCGAAGATGTGATCCAGGCAACGCTCGCCCTGTTCAACATCACCGGTCCAGACGGCTGCTTGCGCAACCGCCGGACGTCCGCGGAACTCTGGCGGAAGACTTGGTGTGTCGGGAGCAAGGCGCAGCGAGAGGCTCCAGCGCAGATTGTCCGGCGACTCCGGCATGTAGTCCCGCCAGCGCCGGAGCAACGCGGCAATATCGTCGCCCAAACACAGGCCCTCGCCCACCAGCACTCCGCTGACGGGATGGAGCCTTACTCTGAATTCCGTGACCACGCCGAAGTTGCCACCGCCGCCGCGCAGAGCCCAGAACAAGTCTTCGTTGGCGAATGCGTTGGCATGAACCAGGGAACCATCTGCGGTGACGAGAGTGAATCCTTCAACGTTGTCGCATGACAGGCCATGCAGGCGGGTGAGCCAGCCAAAGCCTCCGCCCAACACCAACCCCGAGGCACCCGTATGAGAAACCACACCCGCGGGAAAGGCCAGTCCTGCTTTCTGCGTGGCAGAGTCCACCGTGCCCAGCAGAGAACCACCAGCGAAACACCCGCGCCGGGAGGCGCCATCAACGCTGACCGATCGCAGGCTGGAAAGATCAACCACCACGCCGTCGTCGCAGGTGCTGAAACCAGCGAGGCTGTGCCCTCCACAACGCACCGCGGTCAGGGCTCCATGCGAGGCGCAGGCGCGGACCGCAGCCTGCACCTCCGTAACCTCGCCGCAGCGCACAATCAATCCCGGCCGGCGCGCCACCATGCCATTCCAGATGCCGCGCGCGGTTTCGTAGTGCGCGTCCGGGGGACGAAGCAATTGGCCGCGAAAGTCCCTCGCGAGCGACCGGTAGACCTCATTGGCCGGCGAATTGATGTTTCTATCCACGCAGATCGACTCTTCGCCCGCTCACGACTCAGCCGATGAACTTTCTGGGTTCGCCTCGACCGGCGCTGCTACTCCGGTTCTGACCTCGGGGCGGACCTTCCAGTACACCAGGGTCATGACCAATAGCAGCACACAGTAAGTCGGAACCGAATATTGCAGTCCTTCTACATAGAAGGTACTGCCGGCGATGGCCAACAGAACCGCGATACCGGCAAGATTGGAAAACGGAAACCAGCCCAGCTTCAGCGTCAGATCGTCGACTCTCGATCCGATCGTCTGACGGAATTTCAAGTGGGCAAGCAGGATGACAATCCATACAAAGTACATCCCGGCCACCGCCGACCCGTACATAAGAAGGAAGGCGCGCTGCGGAACATAAACAGCCAGCAGAATAGCGACCACCATGCCCAGGCTGGAAACAGCCAAAGCGCGGTGCGGCACTCCGTTGGGACTCAGGCGGCCGAGCGCGGCGGGCGCATAGTGCCCGCGAGCCAGGGAATACAACATGCGGGTGGAAAGATAGAGATTCGTGTTGGCGCTCGACAGCGCAGCCGTGATGACCACCACGTTCATAACCGCGGCCGCATAGGGCACGCCGACTGCTGCGAAAGCGCGCACAAACGGACTGCTGCCCAGGGTGCCATCTCCGGTCTGGTTCCACGGGCTCATGGTGACCATCACGGCGATGGCGAGCACGTAAAACAGGATCAGGCGAAACACCATAGTGCGCATGGCTCGCGGAATCGCCTCCTCCGGGCGCCGCGCCTCTCCCGCTGTGACCGCAAGCACTTCTACGCCCATATAGCTCGAGATCACCAAAGCGAATGCCAGCCACACGCCGCGAAACCCGTGGGGCAGGAACCCGCCAAAGGTCGTCAGGTTATGAAGGCCCACCGCCGGCCGCGGCGACAGTCCTGTAATGAGGGCAATGCCGATCACAATGAACACAACGATCGCGACCACCTTGACGAGCGCGAACCAATATTCAAACTCGCCAAAATTTCCCACCTGCGCGCCGTTGATGGTGACAATCCCCAGAGAGACCACCGCAACCCAAAGCCACTGTGGCGTGGCCGGAAACCAGTACTGAAAATAAATGGCAACTGCGGTGACCTCGGCTCCGATGGCGATAATCTGCACCAGTCCGTAGGTGGCGCGCACCGTGAACCCGCACCAGGGGTTGAGATAGCGCTCGGCATAAATTCCGAACGCGCCCGCAACCGGGTGGACCACCGCCATCTCCGCCAGCGAGTACGCCATGATGAGCGCCAGGACTGCGCCCAAAACATAAGTGACGATCACGCCGGGACCGGCCAGATGGATGGTGACATTGCTGCCCAGAAACAGTCCCACCCCGATCGCGCCGCCGATGGCAATCATCGACAGCTGGCGCTCGGTGAGTCTGCGTTGCAAGTTCCGGGAAGAAGTACTCGGCTCCGTCATGATGACTGACTGCTGTTAAATCGAATTCCAGGTATTTTCAGTCGTGCGCCTCGCCGGGGGCGATCTCCGCCAGTGCCCCGACGAAGCGGTCGATCTCCTCGCGCGTGTTGTAATGCACCAGAGACGCTCGCACCGCGCCCTGTTCGGGAGAGAGTCCCAGCCGCCGCATGAGACGCGGCGAGTACATGTGGCCGTCGCGCACGGCAATGCCCGCGCCCGCCAGTCCGGAGGCCACAGTAGCCGGTGGCACATTCCTGAGATTGAAGCACAGCGTCGGCACACGCTGGTGGGTCGCGTCAGGGTCCGCCACGCCGTAGATGGTTGCCTGCCTGATCGAGCGGAGTCCCTCGATCATGGCGGCCGAGAGCGTGGCTTCGTAGTCGCGAATGGATCCCATGGCGTTCAACAGCCGCTCCCTGCGCGTCCCCCCGCCGCCGTTTCCGAGTTCGGTCAGGTATTCAATTGCGGCGCGCATCCCCGCGACATTCTCGTAGACGAACGTCCCCACTTCTATCTTCAGCGGCGCCATGTCGGGAATGAAGTCTTCGCGAAACGTGGGCAAGGCGTCGAGAGCCTTACGCCGTCCCCACAGAAACCCCATGTGCGGTGCGAAAATCTTGTAACCGGAACAGACCAGGTAGTCGCACCCCCAGGCCTGGACGTCGAAGGGACCATGAGGACCGTAGTGCACCGCATCCAGGAAGACCTCCGCGCCCACGGTATGGGCCCGCCTGGCCACACCGGCCACATCGACGATCGTGCCGATGGCGTTGGAGGTCGCGGTGCATGCCACCAGCCGCGTCTTGTTCGAAAGCAACGGTTCCAGATCCGTCAAATCGAGCGTGCCGTCCTGGCGGGCCTTCCACCAGCGGATGACAGCACCCAGGGGTTCAAGCGCCAGCCAAGTGGCGATGTTAGCCTCATGGTCGAGGTCGCTGACAACGATCTCGCGGCGCTCCCCAAACGTCTGACTCAGCGCCAGGCTCACCAGACGGATGAATGAGGTCGCATTCATCCCGAAGGCGACTTCCTCGGGAGAGGCCGCGTTCAGAAAGCAGGCAACCGCCTCGCGCGCGGCCGCGATCGAGGCATCCACCTCCTGGCTCTCTCGATAGCAGCCGCCGCGCTGTACGTTGCGTTTCAGCAGGTGGTCGTTGATGGCATCAAACACCTTCTGCGGGATCTGCGCCCCGGCGGCATTGTCGAAGAACACCGAGCTGCCTGGCCGATTCAGGGCGGGAAACTTAGCCCGCACAGCGGCCACCGGAAACTGCGTCATGGTTGCGTCCTCGCCTCCTGGAGCCCGCGAACTTTACCCTGATAATTTACCCTATGTCAACGAACAGCTATGGTATACAACTGACATGCAACTCGTGAGGAGTTTTCCGACCGGTGAATTGCTGATACGGTACATACCCGAAAGGAAGGATAGGATGACCAGGCCGAGAAAACGCCGGACGCGGGAAATGGCGGGCCGGGCCCGTTCGCGGGCGGCCGCCGCCGGGCATCTCGTCCTCACCCCCCGGAAACTGCCGGAGGCCTCGCTAAGCGAACGCGTTTACCAGGCGCTTAAGCGCGATATTATCACCGGAGTTTATCCCCCCGGGGAACCGCTCAGCGAAAAAGACCTGGCCGAACGTTACGCCAGCAGCCGCACACCGGTACGCGAAGCCGCTGTGCGTCTGCAGCAGGATCGGCTGCTGCGGGTAGTGCCCAACCGCGGATACTTCATCACCAAGATTTCCGTCCAGGACCTGACGGAGCTGTATGAATACCGGGGTGCGGTGGAATGTGCCTGCGCAGAACTGGCGGCGATGAAAGGCAATAACCCCGAGCTGCTGGAACGCCTAGAGACTCTGGCGCAAACCGCCTACAAGATGGAAGACCGTGAGAGCTACGTCCACTTCATCGAAACCGACACCGCCTTGCACGTGGGGATTGCGCAGCTCGCGCGCAACCAGCTCTTGTTGCACGCTGTGGAGACCGTGCGCTCGCAGATGGAGCGCATCATGTACGCCGCCATCGATATTGGTTACTACGGCGAACTGCCGGTGCGCGAACATTGCGGGATTCTGGATGCCATCCGCCGGCGCGATCCCGCGGCAGCACGCCGCCAGATGCATGATCACATCTTTGGCTCGGAAGACAAGGTGCGCCGCCTTGCCGGGGGGAGCGCCCGCCAGGGTTAGCGCCCTCTACACCTGAAGCACATCACCGTCCCGCGCCACCATCTCGTACAGCACCGGATTCACGAAGAAGCCGATAAACAAGCGCGAAACCAGCCCCGCCACAATCACGATGGCGAAGGGCCTTTGCGTATCGGAACCAATTCCGGTGGATAGCGCCGCCGGCAGCAGACCGAGACAGGCCACCAACGCGGTCATCATGATGGGACGAAGGCGCAGCAGCGAGGCTTCCCGCGTAGCCGTGCGAATATCCATCCCCTCCAGCCGCAGCTTATTGATGTAGGACACCAGGATCACCGCCGTCTCCACGGAAACGCCCAGCAGGGCCAGCAGTCCAAGCACGGAAGAAACGCTGAACGGAGTGCGGGTAAGTTTAAGCGCCACCAACGCGCCCACCGGCTCGGTCATGATGACGCCCAGGGCAATGGAGACGGGAAACTTGAAGTTGCCGTACAAGGCAAACAGGATCATGAAAATCAGGAGGATGGCCAGGGGAACGATAATATACAGCTGCGCCTTAGCCTCGAGAAACTGGCTGTACTCGCCGCCCCACTCCATGCGGTACCCCTGCGGCAGGGTTACCGCCTTCCTCACGGCGGCCTGCCCATCGCGTACCGTGCGCTGCAGATCGCGCCCTTCGATGCTGTATTGGATTCCGATATAGCGCGAGTTGTTTTCGCGATAGATGAACGACGCGCCGTTGCCTTGGTTGATGTCGGCCAGCTGGCTGAGCGGAATCTGCTGCCCGTCGGGTGTGCCCACGAGAAGGTTTCCGATCTGCTGCGCGCTGCTGCGAAATTGCGGCTGCATGCGGACCACAAGATCGAATAACTTCTCCCCCTGGATCACTTGGGTGACCGCCGATCCGCCCACGGCCGCCGAGATCACCGCCTCCACATCAGCCACGTTGATTCCGTAGCGCGCAATGCGGTCGCGATCCACATTCACCAGCAGGCTCGGTTGTCCGAGTTCGCGAACCACGGTGAGTTCGGTAAAACCTGGAACTGTCGACAACGTATTTTTGATCTGGATGCCTTTCTCCTGCAGCACATTCAGGTCCTCGCCGAACACTTTCACGGCGAGCGAACTCTTCAGTCCGGTGAGCGCCTCGTCCACTGCGTCTTCCGCCGGCTGGGTGTAGTTGAAGATGATTCCCGGGAAAGCAGTAAGCTTCGCGTTGATGGATTCGATGAGTTGCTTCTTGTTGCGAATTTCACCCCGCCACGCCCTGTCTTTGTAGGGCTTCAATCCCACAAAGAACTCGCAATTGAAGAACCCGGTGGGATCGGTGCCATCGTCGGGCCTCCCCAATTCTGATCCCACTACCGTCACCTGGGGATACGACATCAGAATCGCCCGAATCCGCGGCGCAATCTGGGCGGCTTCCTCGAACGAGATGGTGTAGGGCATGGTTGCCCGTACCCAGAGCGCACCTTCATCGAGATGCGGCATAAACTCGCCGCCGATGAACGGAACCAGCAGCAACGACGCGCCAAAGATGAGAGAGGCAATCCCCAGGGTGGTCTTGGGCCGCGCCAGCGCCCAATCCAGCTGCCTGGCATACTTCTCCTTCATCCATTCAAACGCTCGATTGGTTTTTTCCTTCACTCCTCCTTTGAACCAGTAGGAGGCTAGGACCGGAACCAGGGTGAGCGTCAGGATCAGAGAGCCCACCAGCGCGAACGACATGGTCTCGGCCATGGGGTGGAACAGCTTTCCCGCCGGACCGCTCAGCGCGTAAATCGGCAGATAGCCCGCCAGGATCACAGCCACGGAGTAAAAGATGGGGCGATCCACATCCTTGGCCGCCGCCAGGATCACATCGTTCAGCTGGTAATTCTGCCCGTGGCGTAGGGCCAGTTCGCGGTAGATGTTCTCCATCATGACCACCGTGCCATCAATGATGATCCCGAAATCAATGGCGCCGATCGACAGCAGGTTGGCGGCGACGTCGTGGGCGTGCAACACAATAAAGGCGAACAGCAGCGATAGGGGAATCGTAATCGCCACAATAATGGCCGCGCGCACGCTGACCAGAAAGAAGATCAGCACGACCAGCACCAGCAGCATCCCGCGCACCAGGTTCCTCTCCACCGTGTCGGTCGTTAGACGGACCAGCTCGCTGCGGTCGTAAAAAGGATGGATCTTTACGTCAGGCGGGAGAATCTGTCGGTTCAACTCCTCGGTCTTCGCCTGCACGCCCTTAAGGACATTCTGCGTCTGCCCTCCGCGCAACATGAGGATGACGCCCTCGACCGCGTCATCATTCGTCTGAAAGCCGAACTCTCCCAGCCGCGGCGCGTGTCCGATGGTGACTTCTCCGATGTCGCGCACCCGGATGGGCACACCTTTGTTCGCGCCCACCACGATGTTCGCTATGTCATCGGTGTTCTTCACCAATCCGATGCCGCGCACGTAATAAAACTGTCCGCCCTGCGAATAAAAGCCGCCACCGGCATTGGCGTTGTTCGCCGCCAGCGCTGCTGTCACCTGGGCGACCGTCAGGTGATAGCCATAAAGGCGCGCCGGATCGAGCAGCACCTGGTATTGCATCACCGTGCCGCCGAAGCCCGAGTCGTCGGCCACTCCAGGCACCGAGCGATAGGCCCGTTCTACCACCCAATCCTCGATGGTCTTCAGCTCCTGCGGGCTTCGGTCAGGACTCTCGAGCACGTAGCGAAAAATCAACCCGCTGGGGCTGAACAACGGGGCGAGCGTGGGTGTGACTCCCGAAGGAAGCGTGGCTTGTGACAGGCGTTCAAATACAACCTGCCGGGCAAAATAATCGTTGGCGGATTCTTCGAAAGTCAGCCGGATATCGGACAAGCCGTAGAGAGAGATGGAGCGCATCACCACCAGGCGGGGGGTGCCGTTCATCGCCAGCTCCAGGGGCAGCGTGACCAACCGTTCCACTTCTTCGGCCGCGTGACCCGGCCACTGCGTGATGATTTCAACTAGTGGAGGTGAAAGATCCGGATAAGCATCCACCGGCATCTGCCGGAACGACACGATTCCGCCGACCATCATGAAAACGGTCAGCATCAGCACCAGGAATCTCTGCCGCAGAGCCGCTTGGACGATGCGATGAATCATTCCGCTGTGATCGACACTATCCTCAGTTGAAGCGCAGAGCCACGTTCCCGGTCGCCCGCCCGGCTACCGTTGCAGCGAGTTGGCAAACTGCAAGAACAGCCCGCCATCCCCGATCACCTGATCTCCGGCTTTCACTCCGCTGGTGATCTCCGTCTGTCCTTTCAAGCTCTCCCCCAGGGTCACCGCACGCCGGCCAAACTGATTGGAGGAAGTCGCAGCGTAGACGAAGGGC
The DNA here is from genome assembly GCA_035262225.1 of Terriglobales bacterium. Taxonomy (GTDB): domain Bacteria; phylum Acidobacteriota; class Terriglobia; order Terriglobales; family Acidobacteriaceae; genus DATFTE01. Next base: position 11,966 of record DATFTE010000092.1, on the reverse strand, counting down.
TGATTCTCCGAGTCGCGCAGGATTGCCGCATCCGGCAGCGCAATCGCGTTGGGGATGGTTCCCGCCTTCACCATCGCTACCACGTACATGTCCTTCTTCAGTTTTCCCCTTGGATTACTGGTATCAATACGCGCCTGCAAAGTACGGGTATTCGGATCCAGCGACGCTGCCACATAAGAGATCCGCCCCTGGAACGTATCTGGATACGCATCCGTCTGAATCGTGACCGGATCTCCTGCGCGCACGAACGGCAAGTCCTTCTCATACACATTCACCAGGACCCAGACGCTACTCGTGTCAGAAATCAAGAAGCATTGCGTCGTGCCCGGCTGAAGCAGTTGTCCCACGGCGACGTCCTGTTCCACAACTTCTCCGTCAATCGGGGCCCTGACGGGAACCTCGAACGAGGGCGGAGCGTTCGCCAACTCGTCGAGATCGGTCACGCCCAGCACTTTCAGCGCTGCCTGCGCCGAGGCCAGGTCGCTGCTCGCCTGCACAGCGGCCGACTGCGCCTGCTCCAGACCCTGCTCGGAAATCGCCTTGTGTTCATACAGGTCCTTGGCGCGCGCCAGCGCTTTTTCCGCCAGCGCAGAGGCGTCCTTGGCCTTCAGATAGTTTGTGCGCAGCTGCGAATAATCCGGGCTGGCCACGTATAGCATGGGATCGCCGCGGCGCACCCTCTGCCCGGGAACCACCACCACACGGCTCACCGGACCGCTCACCGGGCTGATCACCGGGGTAGTGCGAAATGCGTTGTAGGCCACCGTCCCGGTCAGCCGGAGTGTGCGCACCAGCGTGGTGGGCTGCACGTTCAGCACCTGCACATGCGACATCTGCTCCGGCGGAATCGTGAACAACTCCGGTGTACTGGCGTGCGTCTCGCTCGTCGCCGTCAACCCCGGATCCTGGCACCCGGTAAGCAGCAGCGCCAGCGCCGCCGTCCCCGCTATCATCCATGCACAGGGTCTCATGGCAGATTCCTCGTTCCCACCGCTTCTTTCAGTTGTTCCAGGGCAGTCATATAGGATGCCAAAGCCTGGCGGTACGCCAGCTGAGTCGCGCGGTAACTGCGCTGGGCATCGAGAAAATCCAGCAGACTCGCCGCGCCCCGCTTATACGCATATTCGCTGATGTCCCGGGACTCCTGCGCCTGCTTCAGGTACCCCGAAGCATAGAGCTGTACGATCTCATCGTTGCTCTTCACCGCTTCATAGGCGGTCGACACATCGCTGAGCACCGCATCGCTGGCCGATTGCTGCTGCTCCTGTGCCTGGGTGAGGGCATATTTCGTGCGCGCGATCTCCCCCTGGTTGCGATTGAAGATGGGCAAATCAAAGTTCACAAAAATCGAAGCCGTGTTCTCCCCTGACACGTGGGTAAAGTCGTAGGTGCCGTTTACATCCACCTTGGCGTTCGCCTTGGCCAGCAGAATCTGGCTCTGTGCCGCCGTGACCCCCAACTCGGCCGCCCGGAAGTCGGGACGCTCGCGCAGCGCCTGCATCTGCAGATCCTCCTCCCGGACGCTGAGAGGCTGATAAGCGAGGTCGCCGATGACGTCAAAATCGGCGGGCACTGCGTCGAAACCTAACAGTTCGCGCAACCCGACCAGCGCCTGCGCCCGCGCCAGCCGCGCGGCCGACACATCCGTCTGGAACTGCAACAACTGTAACTTGATTTTGAGGTAATCGCCCTCGGAAATGTAGCCGTCCTTGAATTGCGCCTCGCTGATGTCAACCGTCTGCTGAAAGCCCTTCATATCCTGCTGCGCAAACTGCAGTGTCGATTCCGCCAGCAGCACGCTGACAAACTGCTGGCCCACATTGAATGCCAACATGCGCTCGGAGTCAGCCACCTGGGCGCGGGTCACCGCGGTCTGATCCCGGGCCGCCTGCAGCCGTCGCTGTCGCTTATGGCCCCGCTCGAACAGATATCCCACGCCGACATCGAATTGCTGCGTCACGTCCAGATTGTCGCCGGAAAAAAACTGCGGGCTGAAGATCGGTACGAACTGAGAATCCACTCCCAGGGTCGGGTTGGGCCGCAGATTCGCCGTGATCTCCTGGGCCTGGTTCTGAAACACCAGCGTGCGATTGGCCTTAAGCGCGTGATTGTGCGCCAGCGCCAGGTCAATCGCCTGGTCCAGACTCACTAGACTGGTACTTTGCGCCCGACACGAACCCGCCAACAGCAGCAGGAACGCCGGCGTCGCCGCGAACAGGAGGACAGCCGGGGCAGGCACAAAAAGACGAATGAAGACACAGCGACCTGCAGGAAAACAGGATAGCTTCATTCTTTTCAAGCGTTTGGCCAAGGTATGCTGCCGGTACAACTTGTCTCGCGATTTGGGGATGCCTGCCCCCGGTCATTGTAAATCGGGGACAATTCCAAGAAGGCTATTAAGTTAGATGCAGTTCAGGTCCGGCTCTCGCCCAAGTCCGGTTCATATTAATATTGGGGAGTAGCCCGGGGTCTAGTCGTGGTCGAACTGCTGCGGGGGCATGGGGCGTCATTGTGGCTCCCTTTTTCACGGGGTTTTCAGGTAATGCCGGATGAGACGAAGATACGCGGTTGGGGACCTCTGGCATCCATGATCATGGGGAACCGCGGCAAGTCCGAAGTGCGAAAAAGGGTCATTCAAATCGTTGCGACTTTGATCCTTGTGCTGAGCCTCTGGGGTCATATATCAGAGATTTTCGATCATTGGGACAATACGCTCCAGACCGGCAATGATATTGAATACAGTACCGTTATCGTGGTGCTGGTTGCAGGAGCGGCTATTGCAGTGGCTTACGCTGCTGCCCGCGTCGCTCGGAACTCAGCGCTAACGTCCTGTCCGCTGCCGGTATTCGCCTCGCATACCCGCGCCACTTTCAGAGCAGCAGATTTCATCGGACATTCCCCGCCCAGGCCCCTCCGAATCTGATTCCGCACACTTTTCACGCCCAGGCACCGGCAATTGCTCTAGAACCGTCTCGGCGCCACTGGCCACCCTCACTCTCGGAAAGTGTGTGAATTGATGAAACAGTTTTTCATTGGCTTTGTCCTTGTGGCAGGCGCGGTTTGTACAGCGCAGACCTCAAGAGTGGCAGGTGCTGTTCAGGGAACCGTAATAGATCAGACTGGCGGCGCGGTCGCCGGTGCCACCGTCCTGCTGAGAAATCCGGGCACGAACCGTACGCGCACAACCTCAACTAACCTTGCCGGGTTCTTTCGGGTAGGTGAGCTTCCGGTGGGACAGTACGAGGTTCATGTCGCGGCTCCGGGGTTCTCCGTCTACACCAACAATGCACTGGTCATCTCCATTGGAAGTGTTTCTCAGCTCACAGTGCAACTTGTTCCGGCTATCGTGCAGCAGCAGATTACGGTCTCGGAGCAGCCATCATCGATTGACCAAAATCAGACCACCGACGCCACGACTATCGATCCAGAGCGAATTGAAGAATCCCCGGTTGTCAGTCGCAATTCTCTGGATTTTGTGCTGCTGGCACCGCAATTGACGGCCTCCAATCACGGAGCAAACGGGGGGAACAGCGCCCTTGCCGACAGCGGCTTCAGCTTCGCTGGACTACGGTCTAGAAGCAACAGCCTCTACATCGACGGGGTAGAAAACAACGATGAATTCACAGGCTCGGCTCGTACCGAACTGTCGCCAGAGACGGTGCAGGAGTTTCAAGTCGTGAACAACGGTTTGTCCGCCGAGTCCGGCGGGGGGGCGAGTGGACCGATCAATGTCATCACCAAGAGTGGCGTGAACACTCTCCACGGCGATGCTTTCGTCTTTGTACAGAACGGGGTGTTCAACGCCCAAGAGCCCCTGACCAACGAGACCGGACCTCCTTATCTGAGCCGCTTTCGTGCTGGGCTTTCGGCTGGCGGTCCGATCATTCATGATCGAACGTTTTACTACGTCGCCGGGGAGCAGGAGGGCGCACATGGCGACGATAGCTCGTTAATTTCAGCCCCGGTTGCCACAGCAATCAATGGCCTGCTGAGTTCTGGCGCGTTTCCCAGAATAGCCACTCGCACCGTCAACCCCGATTTATTTCGAACCGCTCGCGGCGAGACGGAGATTTCGGGGAGACTGGACCATCACCTCAACAACAACGAGTCACTTTTGCTCAAGTACGCGCTGACCAACAACCGGGAGGTTGGGGACGCGTTTCACAATGGGGGCCTGGTTGATCCGAGCGGCAGAGGAAGCAGCTTCACGGAAGATGAGGGAATCACGGGCTCCCTGACTTCCATTCTCAGCAGCAACGCGCTCAATAGCTTCCGCTTTCAGGTCAGCACCCGCCGGGCTGTACTGCGGACCGGCGACGAAGTTGGCCCGCAGATTGTCGTCGCCGGTCTCGTCGATTTTGGCCGCCCTTACGAGGGAAATGAGCGAAGGCGTGAAAACCATTACGAACTGAGCGACGTGGCATCGATTCAAAGAGGGACACATCTTCTCAGCTTTGGCGCAGATGTGGATTGGATTCAAGAGAACGTTGCCGCTAATGACGGATTTGGCGCCGTTTACATATTTCCCACCCTCGATTCATTCCTGAGTGGACAGCCGGACCAATACCGCCAAGCGTTCGGCAACCCCAACACATGTTTCACAGCCCCGAGGTACTCGGGATTCATGCAAGACCACTGGACTCCGGCGAGGCCTTTTACCATTGACGCAGGCATCCGTTACGATTTTGAGCATTTACCCGGGCAATCCCGCCAAGACACGAACGATGTCGCACCCCGGATCGGGCTGGCATACAGCCCGTCGTCCAACTGGGTGCTCCGCGCCGGGTTCGGTATTTTCTTCGAGCGTTACTTGTTGGCCGCCCTGAACCGCGCCCTTGCGAAGAATGGTGTGCAAGGTTTCGAGCAAGTCGCCTATGGTCAGGCAGCAACGCAGATCTTTCAGTTGGGACTCGGGGGAGGCGCTCTGGCTCCCATTCCATCGATCGGGCCGTCCATCTTTACCGCCGATCCGAGCCTGGAGACCTCCAGCAGTGCGATTGCCAGCGCAGGAGTGGAACGTCTGCTCACGAAAAACCTAACCGCCAGCGCAACATTCCTGTTTGCGCGGGGTCTAAGACTCTCGCGCACTCGCAATGTGAATCTTCGGCCTCCCGAGGTGCTCACGCCGGCCAATGCTGCCAGCCTCGGGATTCCGAACCCATTCCCGCAGCAACTCGGGAGGTTGGTGTTTTCTCCCGCTCGGATCTCGTCGCAGTTTGCGGACATTTACCAATGGGAGAATCATGCCAGTTCCACCTATAAGGGGTTGTCGCTATCCATGAATCGTCGGCTCTCGAATGAAGTTGAATTCTCCGGCAGCTACACCCTCTCCAAAGCGACCGACGACGCTTCCGATTACAACGAGCAGCCCGACAACCCATATTTGCTTTCGGCGGAGCGTGCCCGGTCCGCCAACGACCAGAGACACCGGTTCGTCTTCAGCGGAACTTTCGATCTTCCATTCGGAGATGAAGACGAAGGCAAAAACCCCGGAGGAATCATTCCCAAGGTCTTCGGCAACATTGAGGCGGCTCCGATTTTGACAATCGGAAGCGGCAGGCCGATTAATCCTCTTACTGGCTTTGACGCGAACCGCAGTGGCTCGTTTCCTTTATCGTCACGTCCTCTTGGCTCCGGACGAAACTCACTAAGGACGGGGACTCAAGTCCAGCTGGATCTGCGAGTCTTGAAGTACTTCAAAGTGGGCGAGCGTGGAAAGCTGGACGTTGTTGTCGAGTCATTCAACCTCCTCAACCATACCAACGTTGTCGCCCTGAATCAGTTTTTCGGACCCGAAGACACACCGCTCCCATCGTTCTCTACTCCCAACAAGGCAGGTATTGCCAGGCAGCTGCAATTCTCATTGGATTTTGAGTTTTGAACTGCAGGTATCTGTCTGCCGCCAGCGGCGGCGGTGACATGAATCACGGCCGCCACCTTTACCGCGAACGCGGCCGTCGGCAACCAGAGTCAAGTTCTTTCACACCACGGCTCGCCGGACAGCCCAGTTGGGAACAGGGTACATCGTGGCTTGTGTTTGTGTATCGGCCATTCCTGCGGGCCGCACTGATTGAATTCTCGGTGCGGCCCGAACCTACGCCTACTGGGGTCGTAACGACTGAGAAAGGCTTACCAGGTTTTGTGGGACCACGCGAATGAGGCCGTGACGCGGGCTCTCAATATCGGCTATGAGGAAGAACGCGATAGATGCGGCCACCGGTAAGACCGCAAACACAGTAATGCCTCTCCGATGAGCGGAATAGCCCACTAACAGAGTACTGAAAACGGCAATCGCCCCCATAAGCGCCCACGCCGCATCCGGCAAGCGGTACCACCACGCAGCCTGGGTGTATCCCTGCGAGTTCAAAACGTCGTTCATGCCGGAAACCGCGAGGCCGACCGGATACGTCGGTTGCTTTGCAGCGGCCGCCTGCACAATTGACCAGAGTTCGCGCTGCAATTGTGCTGTTTGGGCGTTGATGGGACCTAGTTGCTGTTCATCACGAGTTTCATAGAACAGTACGCGCTGATCGAGATAGTTCTTCAGCAACTCCCGCACTTTGCCTGCGTCGGAAGCAGAAAGCAAATCAGCGCGGAGATACTCCGTACCGATGGCGTTGGCTTCCGCCTCCTCGTCGTTCTTGCGTTGATCATAGCGGCTTGTGGCCATCGAAAAACTGAAGCCAATAATCAGTCCCAACAGCGTCAGAGTGGCGGGTATAACAATGCCAAAATCCTGCCTTTGATCTTCCTGCACAGGCACCATCATGACCCGAAAGAAGACCCCGAGCACCGCCGCAATCAACATCGCGACGAGAGACAATGCCAAGACCGCAAATGGGTGGTCCAGTATGGTTTTCATAGGGAATGAACATTCCTCCTTCTTTTTTCGGCAAGTGGGGGCGCGGCCCGGCGAGGGTCTGCCTTAGGTTTACCGGCTGAGTAGAGATCGTAGCGGATAGCTGACGCAATCGGGGCATTTACACTTAGGACTCTGCTAGAGCCTTTCGGCCCCACCAGGGTCAATGCATTATGAAAGGACGCCCCGCTTGAGAAGATTGAAGCTGCGGTGGCTGCGCCATTGGGTCTCGCTGGATTGCAATCGAAAACCTGAGGGGTTCCGGCCGGGTGATGAAACGAGAGTGCTGGACGGCACCCGGCAGCGGGGGCTTTGCCCCCGCGCCCCCCAGGATATAGCGCTTTGGTGCCTCTCCCGATTCCCGATGAGGGGATTCTACCCAAGAGGAAAAAGGGGTGCTGTAGCACTGATCGGTCGAGGCCGCCAAAGGGCGCCTACCGCTGACAAATCGGACGGAACCTTTACCCTAAGCTCCCGATATCCGAAACAGGCGAACGCAACAACTCACCGATGGCACGCTTTGGATTGGATGGTGTCTGTACGCCTTTGGGGGCTCTACTAGCCCTCGTTAGGCACCGTTGCGAGACCTAGAATCCTCAACAACGGCTTCATCGTGAGACCCTGCACCGCGATCGAGAACACCACAACACCAAAAGTAAGATCGAGTAGAAGCCCCCGATCAGAGAACCCACCATCGAGGCTCAGCGCTAAGGCGAGTGCGAGAGCTCCGCGGAGACCACCCCATACGATCACGTGTTGCCAGCGGAACGGGATCCTTTCTGCGAAGAGGTTGCTTGCCGGAACCAAGAGGTAGACGGAGAATGCACGACCCGCCATAACTGCGGCGACGGTCAGGAGGACTGGACGCCAGGCATGCACGAGCGCGTCGACGCGCACCTCAAGACCGATCAGCAGAAAGACCAGAGAATTCATGATAAAGGCGACGTAGGCCCAAAAGGACACAAGAGCGGTCTTGGTCTGCGCGCTACACTCTCTTGTTCCGAGATTCCCGACGACGAGGCCAGCCGTCGCTGTCGCGATGATGCCAGACAAATGCAACTGATAGGCGAGAAGATAGCTGCTATAGGCAACCACGGCAGTGAGGGTGATCTGGATTTCCGGGTCATCAATCCTCATCGTGAGCCTGCTTGCGACATAGCCAATCAGAGAACCCAGAACTCCACCTCCGATGACTGCCAACAAGAACTGTCCCGCGCCCTTTATGAAACCGAAGTGTCCTGCAATGATGCCGGCGAGGATGATCTGGAAGAGAGCCGCGGCTGTGCCGTCATTCAGCAGACTCTCGCCTTCGATGATCAGCGACAGCCGCTTGTCCATCCGTAGCTCCTTGAAGATGGCGAGGACTGAAATAGGATCTGTTGCCGAGATGATCGCTCCGAAAAGCAGTGAAATTTGTACCGGCAGACCTGTCGTCCAATGGACTAAGTAGCCGGTGACAACAGCGGCAAGAAGAACTCCCACTATCGCGAGAAGCAGCAGTGGAGCGGAATTCCGTACGAGTGCGCGCACATTCAATTTAACGCTTCCCTCAAAAACGAGCGCAGGTAGAAAGAAGATCAGGATGACCTCAGGAGTCAACCACTCAGGGCGCTGCCCGGGGTCCAGCGGCGAAACATGGGGCAAACGCAGAACGCTGAGTATCAGCCCGCCCGCAACCAATGCCACGGTATAGGGAGCTCGCAACCATTTCGCCACAATTGCGATTGCCGATGCGGCAATGAGGAGCCAGATTAGGAACTCCACGGCCGAAGTTGCGCTCATCGAGTTCATATGGATTTTCTGATCGAGCAAGGAGTTCCAGTTTATAGTCAGAGCGTGAATTCGGGTGCAACATCCGCGCATCGAGGCGGACTCACGGCTTTTGGCGTGTTCTTATTTTGGGGTGCAGCGGTGGCGACTCTCGCTGGAGCCACTCTGTTATGGCGAGGAACGTTGCTCGATCACGTCTGGTCCCTCAATCCTCGCGCTTACAGCCAACTTGCACCCCTCGGAGGCAAGGCCGGAATGCTAATGCTCGTTGTTGCGTGCGCTCTCTCTGTCGCGGGCGTCGGGTGGTTCCATCGATGTCACTGGGCATGGTCGTTGGCGGTTGCAATCATTGCTACCCAGATCGCAGGCGACTTGGTTAACCTTTACCTGGGACGTGTGATTGAAGGTGCGATCGGCGTCGCAGTGGCGGGGGCAGTGCTTTTTTATCTCTTGCGCCCGCCCGTTCGAGCTGCGTTTAGAAGATGATTACGATGCCGCGCGACCTTCGTCCCGCGACGAAACAATCCGGGGAAGGTTCCTCACGCGACGCGGCGGGATGGTCCTAATCGCTTTGGTGCTCGCCGTCACACCCGACGACTCTAGGGCGGCGGACCTGTGGGCCTGAGTTCCTTCGGCGTCAAGTGTGTGCTCACGTTTTCCCGCAGCACCGTGCGTTCTTCAAAGTCAATCATTACCTCGCCAACGCGAACTTTCTTCGGAGATGACTGCGCACTGGGAACTCTCCTGAGTGCGGCGCGTATTCGTGCCATCAGCTCGGGCGTACTGAACGGCCTGGTCACAAAATCATCGGCTCCGGCATCGAGCGCGGCCACCTTATCCTCTCGGAATTACGAACTGTAAGCATCATGATGGCGATATCGGTGTCCTTCCGAATAGCTCTGCTTGTCGCGAGGCCGCCCATCCCAGGCATGTTCATATCGAGTACTGCGAGGTCCCGCCGGGACTCCCTTCGGCCACGGAATTGCGGCAGTGCAACAAGTTGATGATAAGGCGGCTGTCGTGTTGGGGAACGGGGTTTCGCTGCAGACTGCCCGCAAAGTCATCGTCCTGAACAAGCAGAACATGCGTCGGGAATGCGAAGCCAAGTCTCAAGTCTGTGGAGTTGAATCGGATCCGACGGACAGGCGTGCTGGTGCTAGACTTATACGCCAAAGCACGACACCCCGTTGTTCTTAGGGGGCATCATGCTGCAAGACCACGACGAGGCCAACGAACACACCCCGCAACACTGTCACCATCATAGCTGTGCAAATTTCTTTGGCTGCGGAGACGTAAAGGGTATCGGGATTTTCCGCGAGGACCTTAAGGACAGCGCTTTCGACAATCGCGCCTCCGATCGTCTCCTGCATATGGACGAAGTCGATCAGGAGAATCTCGACAATTATCTGTCGGCGCGCGGACGTTGGCGCCGCAAGTTCCTGCAGGCAAGTAGCTTCATGGGCGCGCTTGCAGCAGTCGACGCGTGGTTCGCAAAGCTTGTACGAGCAGGTCAGTCTGGTGCGGGTCGCAAGGGCGAATCTCATGACGGTGCAGGCCGCACGCATGTGATCCCGTCAACCAAGGAAACGGTGCAGCTCGGCGTCTACGACACCAACCTGCCGCCCCTTTTCACCATCGATTCGGGAGATTCCCTCAGCTTTCCAGAAACTTGGTCCGGTTTCCTCAATGAACTGCAGCCGGGCGTGCCAATCGACACTTTGGTGAAGATCCGAATGAACAATCCTGGAAAGGGGCCGCAGTCGATTATTGGGCCGATCGCCGTGAACAAGGCTGAGCTGGGCGATGTACTGGAGATTCGTTGCAAGCGGATTCATCCGTACGAATGGGGCGCTGTCTTCAACAACCCAGCCACGCTCGGGACAGGCCTCCTTCCGCAAGACTATCCGAAGGGGCAAATCAAGTACGTCGATCTTGATCTCCGGGCCATGACGAGCAAGTTTATGCCTAGCATTAACATTCCGCTAAAGCCATTCCAGGGTACTCTGGGCGTGGCGCCTCCCGATGGTTACTTTCCGCCTTTGAGCCCGGGCGTGACCAGCGCAGTACCGCCCGGCCCACACGCGGGCAACCTTGATCTCAGCGAGTTGTCGGAGGGATCGACGCTCTACGTACCAGTATGGAAGCCGCGAGCGCTCATCTATACGGGCGACAGCCATGCGGTGCAGGGCGATGGCGAGATCTGCCTCACCGCCATCGAGACCCGCATGAGGGAGGTGCAAATTCAGGTGCTCCTCCATAAGCAAAAGCATCTGGCTTGGCCTGTCGCCGAGACCGATACGCACTGGATCACTATGGGCCTCGACAAAGATCTGCATACGGCGATGACTCTCGCCGCGCGTAACGCGATTAAGTTCCTCGCGGCCCAGGCGAGGATTAGCGAGCTCGACGCGTACGCTCTGTGCAGCATTGCGGTCAGTTTTCGCGTGACCCAGGTGGTTGATATCGTGCAAGGTGTGCACGCGCTCATCCCGAAGAATATCTTCGCCAGCCAACTCAGGGAGCAGATGACAATGGTGTGAGAAAAAGCCTCATCGCCTCTTGACCCCAGCCACAGGAATCTCCTACTCATGTTTGTAGCGGAGAGTTTAGACAAAGTGCCGGCGTGGCAAGTTGGTGCAAAGCAGGCCATTCCGAGGTTGAAAAGCGAACACGGGCGATTGACGGACAACCGGAAGTGCAGGAGTAACCGGCTGGATGGCAACCGAAGCACTGGGTGACATGGTAGGCCCGAATGGACTCGAACCATCGACCTCTTCCGTGTCAATTCCCTCAGTGAATTGATGCGGTGAGACACAGACCGAGACTGAGCGACAGAAAAGGGCAGCATTCATGGGCACTTTGCCCATGTTCACTGCCCTTCAGTTGTGCCGTAGTGATACTGAGCGAGACAACGCGACACAGGCAGGGATGGCAGGGTTATGACACAAGTCACGACACAATTCTCCCCGGGTACCCCATCAAAGAATGGGAAGCCCCCGGTCGCAGATCTGCTATCCGACGAGTTCGCATACGCACGTCGCCATAGATCCGGAAGGTGTTCCGCGATTGGTACGGCCTGCCAGTTTTTTGGGGGGGCAGACCCGTTTCGGAACAAGGGCGTGGCTGTCGCCAGGGAGGCCCACGAGTGTGATTCGGCGGTCAAAACTTTGACCACTGGTCAATGAGCGTAATCGCCTGTTCTATAAAGGGGAATGTCAAGAAAAATATTTCTCCCTCGACCGGAAGTGGAGAATAGTAGCTTGACTTCCAGCCCCCCTGTGCGCGATGACAGACGCTTGGTTCTGGGCTGCCCTGACAACCTTCGTTGCTTTTCCGC
>DATFTE010000091.1:0-2455 GCA_035262225.1 Terriglobales bacterium | reverse complement strand
ATTTGATTTGCTCGGCGAGCGTGTTCGATCTGCCACATCGGTGCGAAGCCCATTGACCGCAGGTCGGCAACGACGGAAGACGCCTCAGGCTGGATACCTGCCGGCGATGTAGTTCTCCAGATGCTGGATGGTTTCCTCCTGCTCCGAGATGATCCACTTCACCAGGTCACCGATCGAGACGATTCCCACCAGGTTCTTCTCTTCCATGACCGGGAGATGCCGTACACGGTGATGGGTCATGATGGTCATGCACTCGTCCAGAGTGTGCTTTGGCGTCACGAAAACTACCGGACTCGTCATGATCTCCTTGACCTGAGTTTCCTTCGACGACCTTCCCCTGAGGATGACCTTGCGTGCGTAGTCACGCTCCGAGATGATGCCTACCAGTTTGCCTTCGGAGATGACCAACAATGCCCCCACTCCCGTGTCGGCCATTCTTTCGATGGCCTCGTAGACTGTTTGTTCGGGGGTCACCGACCAGACCTCCCTGCGCTTGTGCTTCAACAGCGAGCTGATGCTGTCACTGAGTCTCAACATTGGCCGTGCACCTCCTTCGAAATTTTAGGGGCCCTTCGAGAGCAGCCTATTCCCCGGCTCGCAGAGGTGTCAAGCCGAAGGGTTCAAACTGTCAAAGCTCAATAGAAATGTCCCCTTGCTTACCTCGTTAAAAATGTCCCCTTTTTGTGTGTGTTCTGGTTCGCCCTCTTTTTTCTTTCCTTGTGCCCGATCCCCGTTTTCTTCGAAAAATTTCGCGCCAGGATGCTCTAGGAACAACGATTCCCATCTCCGTCGACCTACAGCATCCCCGGTTCTGTTGGCCTGGTCCGGAGCGTAGCCCTGCGAAGCCCGAAGGGCGGAGCGTTTAGGGCGCAGCGGAGGGCCGGGCCAACAACTGCCGCGGTGCGACTGCCCCTTTGCACGCTCGCTTCGCCAGCGCTCGGCGAGCGGCCTCTCGCCACGGGTGATTCGCTGGCGGCACCCACTTCCGTTTCGCGCACAACTCGATGGCCCGCTCCGCCATGGGCTTCGCCGCGGGCACCGCCGGCCTGCTGGGCGCCGGGATCTCCTGCCACGACAGCGCACGGCCTCGGTACTCGATGGCCATGTGGCCGTGCCGTCCTTCGCACACCAACACTTTGCTCTGGCTTGGCGCGTAGTGGTGACTCTGGGATTCGAGTTGAAAAAAGCGGTTGTCGTACCGCACCACCCAGTCCTCGCTAATCGTGCGCTCGCTCTCCAGCCGGAAAATCCGGTCTAATTCGCCGGCGCATGGTGCGCGACGGTGATAGTCCTCCGCTTTCGCCGCCGCACGCGTAAACCGCCGGTTGTGTTCCGGCAGATAGTCCCGCTCCAAATACACGTTGGCATGTTCGTGACTCGTGATTTCCTTCCGCCGCAGTTTTTTCACCAGCCGGTCCTGATGCGTCCCGTGCTGACGTTCCACACGCCCCTTGGCTTGCGGAGAACTGGCCGCGATGATCTCGATATCTAGCTTCGCGCACATGCGCCCAAACTGTGTTTGGGGTTCTTCTCCGCGTAGGCGTTCCCCGGGCGTGGCCGGCCGCTTGTAGAGATTCTTCCAGTCCACGTACAGGGCTAGGGGTACCCCGTAACGCTCGATCCAGGCGCGCCGCGCATCCGCCACCGCCCAGATGGTCTCCTGCTCGCCCAGTTGCGCCCACGTCTTGTTGGTGGCGTCGTCGACCATGTCGATCAAGCAACCCTCCGGTCCGCGCTCCTCCAGCCAGGCGTGAAAGCTCCCGTCCATCTGCACCATCTCCCCAAAGTGTTCCTTGCGCTCGCGCCGCCGACGATGCCGACGCCGCTTGCGCTCCCGGCTCCATAACCCCTCGGCCAGCATCCAGCGTCGCAGCGTTTCGGCGTCGACCTGCAACCCATCCTCGGACGCCAAGTGCTCCGCCGCTAACGTCGGCCCGAAACGCTCGCCCACCGGGCCGCCATACTTCTCGCGCACCAGCTGCAGCACCTTCCGCCGGAACTTCAGCTCATGAGCGTGGTTCGATAGTCGTCCGGCACTGCGGTGCTGCAGACCCGCGGCGCCTTCCTGCCGATACCGTTTCCACAGCCGCTTCGCTTGTCGGTAGCACACGCGCATCAGCCGCGCCGCATCCACCAACCGCAGCTGCTTGCTGCGCACCCGTGCTAGCGCCTCCACCCTTCCCAACTCTCTCTTGCTCATCTCTGTCCGCCCCAATCTGACCTCCTTTTGGAGGTCCTATTAGGGGGACATTTCTATCGAGGACAAAAGGGGACATTATCATTGAGGTTCAACAGCCCTGGGACCTCCCAAGCCCGGCTCAGCAAAGGTGAACCAGCCAGCAAACAAGTCGGCTTCCGCGGCCCCGGCACTAACTCTGACAGCCTTGTAGTGAACAGGCACTCAGACGAGTAGAATGTGGCCATTGCGATGCAGCTGCCGAGGAGGAATCTATGG
>DATFTE010000090.1:0-6152 GCA_035262225.1 Terriglobales bacterium | reverse complement strand
TTTTTCCTGGCATCTGCATCACGATGTTGGTGCTGTCGGCCAACATGTTGGGGGACTGGCTGCGCGTCCGCCTGGACCCGCAGTTACGCAACCGCTAGGCCCTCGTCGGAAAAAGATGACTCGCGCAAAGCCGCAAAGGCGCCAAGCAATCATAAATTCGAAGCTCGAAATCCGAAACAAATTCAAATGACCAAACTAGGTCAAAATTTAAACGCGCTTCCTTCGGATTCAGTGTTTTGGATTTTCCGGATTTGAGATTTATTTGCCTCGGAGTTTGTTTCGGATTTCGATATTCGGATTTCGAATTTTTTCCTTTCGCCTTAGCCCGATGAATTTTCTTAAAGCGCCTTTGTTCAAGATTGAAAAGTTAAGAGGTTAAAAGCCGGTGCCTCCGCTCCTACACGTCAAAGATCTTAAGACGCACTACTTCGGCTTCAGAGGCACCCGGGTGGTGAAAGCGGTCGACGGGATCAGCTTCATCTTGGAAGCGGGAGAAACGTTTGGCCTGGTGGGGGAGTCCGGCTGCGGCAAGACGACCACCTGTCACTCCATCGTCCATTTGCTTCCACCGAGTGCCCGCATCGTGAGTGGCCGCATCGAGCTCGCGGGTGAGGATCTGGTCAGTAGGAGCCAGCGTGAGATGCATAAGGTCCGCGGACGCCAGATCGCCACGATCCTCCAGGACCCGATGGCCTCTTTGGACCCTCTCTTCTCTATCTATAACCAGGTGGCCGAGCCGGCATACTACCATCAGGCGCTGCGGGGATCGAAGCTGCGCCACAGAGTGAAGGAGCTACTCGCGGCGGTGCGCATTCCATCGCCTGAAGCGCGCATGAAGGAGTTCCCTCATCAGATGAGCGGCGGCATGCGCCAGCGGATTGTTGGCGCCGTGGCCCAGGCGGGAGGTCCCAAGATTATCATCGCCGACGAGCCCACCACCAACCTCGATGTGACGATCCAGCTTCAGTACCTCAACTTGTTGAAGGAGCTACAGCGTTCGAGCGGTGTCGCCCTAATCTTCGTCACGCACAACCTGGGTATTGTCGCCAAGATGTGTGACAAGGTGGCGGTGATGTATGCTGGTAAAATCGTCGAGATGCAGCCGGTGCGAGGCCTTTTCTATCATCCCAGGCACCCGTACACCAAGGCACTGCTCGACTCCATACCGAAGCTCGGCACGAAAGAGCCGCTCTACGGCATCCCCGGCCAGCCGCCGGATTTGTCGGACCTGCCCAACGGCTGTAGCTTCCATCCGCGCTGCCAGCATGCATTCGATCGTTGCCGCAGCCAGGAACCATGTGAGCAGTCCATAGGGAACGGAGGAACTGCCAGGTGCTGGTTAGTAAGCCAAGAGTTTGCGCGTGAGTGAGCCGTTGCTCGAGGTTCGGGATCTCAAGAAGCATTTTCCGGTAGCGAGTCTCCTGTTTGGCAAGGTTCGCGGCTGGGTGAAGGCGGTAGATGGCATTAGCTTCACCATCAACGCAGGCGAAACGCTCGGCTTAGTGGGAGAGTCCGGCTGCGGCAAGACCACCACCTCCAAACTCATCCTCGCCGCCGAAGAGCCCACAGCGGGCGTCATCGAGTTCGAGGGCCGTAACATCGTGGATCTCACCGACAAGGACTTGATGGACTACCGGCGCAAGGTTCAGGTGGTGTTTCAGGACCCCTACAGCTCCCTCAGCCCGCGCATGCGTATCGGAGAGATCATCGGCGAACCGATCCAAACCCACGAGCGTATCTCTCAGGAAGAAGTACGTACACGAGTCGGGGAGCTTCTGGAGCTGGTCGGTCTCAGAGCTGACATGGCCCCGCTTTTTCCCCATGAGTTTAGCGGCGGCCAGCGTCAGCGGTTGGCCATCGCCCGAGCGCTGTCCACCAACGCACGGCTCATCGTGCTCGATGAGCCGGTGTCAGCGCTGGACGTCTCGATCAGAGCGCACATCATCGGCCTGTTGGAGGAGATCCAGGCGCGGCTGGGTGTGAGTTATTTGTTCATCGCCCACGATCTGGCGGCCATCGCGCACATCAGCCAGCAGATCGCAGTGATGTATCTGGGGAAGCTCGTGGAGGTGGCCGACAGCCTGGAGCTCTGTGCCAACCCGCTCCACCCTTACACCAAGGCGCTCTTCGCCGCCTCCCTTCCATCGCACCCCGACGAGGAGAAAAAGGAGATCGTCCTCAGCGGAGAGGTGCCCAGCGCCCTCAACCCGCCGTCGGGTTGCCGCTTTCACCCTCGCTGTCCCTTCGTCATGCCGCGCTGCTCCGAGCGCGAACCTGACCTCGTCGAGGTGTCCCCAGGTCACAAGGTTTCTTGCTACCTCTATTAGGCATTTTAAATCTTCAACAGGCCTAGAAGCCAACGAAACAAAATTAGAAATCCGAATATCGAAATCCGAAACAAACCCGAAGTCAAATAAATCTCAAACACGGAAAACTCAAAACGCTAAGTCCAAATCGAGTAAGCTTTGAATTTCGTGCTTTTCAGTCATTTGAAATTGTTTCGAGTTTCGGATTTCGAGTTTCGAATTTGCAATTTATTGTACTCGGCGTCCCTTCGGCGAAGCTCAGGGTAGACTTAGCGTGATGAAGAAATATATTCAAACTTTTCCCCGTTGCGATGGTACCGGCGCAAGGACGGAAAGAAAGGCCTGGTGGTACTGAGTCTTATTTGAAAGATAGTCGCGCGACCATTTCCTCGGTTAGTCACATGATAGATAAACCAGTCTGCTGCACGCGCCGGATTCTTAGCGAGGAAGGCGTCTATCACACCGAGTTGATGTCGGAGCGAGCTAACCGATCCCTGTCCAGTGGAAGTCGCCCTCCTACAAGGTGAGGCTCGCCATGAGCGGTTTCAGGGTTGGTAGTTCTTCCAGGCCCGCAATCTGCTCCGTAGCTTCCTTAATCTTCCCGGCTGGCAACACCCTCTCAGCGCAGTCCTGGAATTTGGCCGCGAGTTCGGCCCATGTCAACGGTTGGCCTGGATCGCCTTTCGGAACTTCGACGCGCTGTTGCCGCCGCGCGCCACTATGCAACACCACCTCCACGACATCTGGAATAGGCGTATCCCAGTTGATTTTGTCTTGATCTGGATGCGTCAGGCGTACACGCTGCATCAACGTCTGGGCACGAGGATCTTGCACGCTGGCATCAGAGAATTGCGCCAGGCCCACCTTTCCGTGCAGGAGGGCCGCAGCCAAGCAGTACTCCATGCTGAACTTGCCCGCCAAACCCGTTTGCGGCTGGTGGTGGACCAGAAAATCGCGCATGCGGGCGCTGATGTGGCAGGTGATTTCGCGGACGTCGTCGGGCTGCAGGTGGTACATATGTACCAGGTGGAGCATAGCATCAATGGCGCGGTGGGCCTGGCGACAGGCAGGATAGGGTTTCACACCGATTCCCGGCGTGATCATCTCATACGGCGCACCAAAATCCCGTATAACAGTCTCAGGGACGAACTCCCCTTCACCCACGAAGACGTTGAAGAAGCTGAAACGGCCGTCGAGGATATGCGGGTCGGCCGTGAATCCCCGCTGCGCTAGTTGCGCTGCTTCCACTCCGTTGCGCGCTGCCTCACCGGCATGCAGCGGCTTTGTCATTGTGCCAAAGTTCTGCCGTAAACCACCCGCTTTCGAGGCCGCGATGCCGAGCGCCATCTGGACCTGTGGACCGGTCAACCTCAGGAGTTTCGCCGCCGCTGCCACTGCGCCCAGGGTGCCAATCGTGGCCGTCGGATGCCAGCCGCGGCGCAGATGCGCGGCGGTCATAGCCTTGCCGATTTTCGCCTCAACCTCCACCCCGATCACAAACGCCGTGATGACGTCCTTGCCACTCGCACCCAGGGCCTGCCCGAGCGCTAGCACTGCGGGCACCACAGGCGCGCTGGGATGTCCACGCAAGTGAAAGGTTACGTCGTCAAAGTCCAAGGCATGCCCGAGCGCGCCATTCGCCAAGGCCGCGAGGGCACACGACGTGTACAGGGATGTACCCAGAATGGCGGCTTCCTGATGACCACCGGCGTCTTTGACAAATGAGGTAATGATCTGGCCTGCCGCCTCGCCATGTCCGGCCAGCGTGACGCCGGTGGTGTCGAGAAGCGCCCGCTTTGCCTGGGTGATCACATCGACCGGCAGTTGTTTATATGTGGTCTCCGCAATCAGGCGCGCAAGCTGTTCAGTGACTGCCATGGCCGTTCCTCCCAAGATACTATTGCGGTCGGTGTAGTCGATCTGGTGATGTCTTCCTGGACTTGCATCAGTGGTTCTTGGAGAGAGTCCACGGCGTGATCGAGGCGTGGATCGTCTCTTCGGGTCCCTCGCGCCCGACGGCCCGGAGCGCCTGGTTGACCTGGTCCAAAGTAAAGGCATGAGTCCGTAATTCGTGGAGCGGAAATTTTCGGCTGGCAATCTGTTTCAGACCCAGTTCCACTGCAGCATAACTATGCCCGCGAGCGCTTTTCACTGTGATGTATTTGCCCGTGAGTTTGCCCAACGGGAAATCGGCAACATTCGGGGCGCCACCTCCCTGCAAGACAATGATTCCCGCTTTCCGCTTCACGGCCTCGATGGCCAAGATCACCGCCTTCGCCCCCGCGCCCGACGTAGCGTCAACGACGGCATCCACTCCTTTGCCGCCGGTTAATTCCGCCACCCTCTTTAGCGCTGATTCTTTCTCCACGTCTATCGTGAAATCCGCACCGAGGCGCCTGGCCACCTCCAGCCGACCTGCGTCTCGAGAAATGCCGGTAACGATGATGGTTTCGGCGCCGGCATGCTTTGCCGCCACCACACAGCCGAGTCCTTGCTGCCCGGGCCCCTCTATCAGAATGCTCTTTCCGGGACCTGCCTGCGCCTCAACACAGGCCCACTGAATTCCGTTCCCCAACGGCAAGGCCAGAGCCGCTTCCTCTGCAGATAGTCCCTCGGGTACCTTGTGAATCACCGCGTTGGGCGGCAAGAAAAGATATTGGCTGTAACCTCCCCACAACACCGGTTCGGTGGAAATGGGGACATTGCCGTAACGTTTCGCCTCGGGATTAGCCCTGGGATCGGTGGCATAGCAGTGCCGGTATTCCCCCAGGTGACACCACTCGCAGTGCCAGCAGGGTAAATATTCTTCCAGGGCGACGAGATCGTCTTCGTTCACTCCCCAGCGTTCCCCGGCGACCCGGCCAAGCTTGGCGATACGCCCGACATTTTCATGCCCCATGATATGGGGTCCGCGACTAAGTTTGCGCTGGTATACCCCGACATCGCTGCCGCAGATGCCTGCCACCTCAACTTTAAGCAGCGCCCCGTCGATGGGAATATCGGGCATGGGAAATTCCCGAATCTCGGTTTCCTTCACGCCCACTTTTACCGCCGCACGCACTGTCTCAGCCATGATATTTCCTAGCAGGCCGCTAAAAAAATCTCATATGCGGTGTTGCGCTCATTCGCCTCGCCAAAATCGTGATCGTTTCTGGCGCTCGGACGAACACGAACCACGAACACGAATCACGATAACTGCGCGCCGTGCCTCTGAGTTTTTTGAGCAAAACTGTAAACAGTTTTTTTGCACACTGCTACTGAATCCCTCATCGTTTTCGGTCGCCGCCCGGCGAAGCATTCTCACCAGTGCGCCGTCATCGCGGCAATAGTCCGCTCGTCCTCATCCCATTTCGTATCCGGCGGCAACATGACTTCCGCGCCGCGCAGGCGATACACGTTTCCGTCTCTTGCCGCGTGGGGTGGACGGCCTTCCTGGAGGTCGGCGGCGGCCTTTAACAGCCGCCGCCGCATGGCGACAATCCCGATATCGCTGCTGCCCAGGTGCTCACGCGTCCGGTCGGCAATCCGCCCCATCCCCTCCTGCACGGAGAAGTCCTGCTCGCCGATCCCTTTGATTCCGGTAAAGGAGAGGGATTTTTGCAGCTCCCGGTCGATTAGATAATCGTTGGACATGTTTCTACGCGGATAGTGAGTTCCCGGAATAAATTCGACATGAACGGCTGCGCCTCCGCGCATCTCGGCGACTTCTCGCGCGCTCAACGGCTTTTCGACATTCCAGGTGAACACCCAGCGCAGGGTATTTTCGTCATCCACCGGCACAAACGCGTGGGCTAATTTCCTGCTCTTATCAACACCGCCGCCGGGAGGCATGGTGTAGAACGGCAT
>DATFTE010000089.1:0-36068 GCA_035262225.1 Terriglobales bacterium | reverse complement strand
TGACGTGGGCTAGACCACTCGGTGTTATTGGTGATCCAGTATGGGTCATGACAGAAGGCCGGACCGCCACAGTTCTTGGCACGATCTGGATGACGGGAGCCTTCTCCATGCTTATCCGCTTGCTCTCACGTTTGCGCCGAGAGCATCGCGAGGCGCGGGCGCTGGGCCTTCTGAGCGATTCCGGGGTCACGTCCAACTTCATGGCAGATGGTATTCCGGTGAGCTTCGGCGACGCGCATCCGAGTCCCGCAGTTCGCGGCGTTCTTTCGCCTCGTATTCTGCTGCCTACCGGGATCGATCGGTTGCTCAATCAGCGCGAATTCCACGCTGTCCTGATTCACGAACTGGCGCATGCAAGACGCCGGGATAACCTAATCCGTTTACTATACGAGATTGCATTGAGCGCATTGTGGTTCCATCCGCTTGTCTGGCTGGCTGGAAAGCGGATGGCACTCTATCGCGAGCTATCTTGCGACGAATCGGTCATCAGGCGTGCGCACGGGCAAGAACTGGTTTCAGCGCTTGCCAAACTTGCAGTTCCTGAACAAGCCGGAGTTCTGCAAGCAACTGCCGCATCGCATCTAAGCTATCGGCTGGCACGCCTGGCCGCACCGGCACAAACGACATGCCGGGCAGCCAGCCTGTTGTTGACCTCCCTGTTTGCCGCTGCGATCGCAGGCGGAATCTTTCAAACCATCGCACATACCGCCTGCTGCTTCGTCCTGAAGCGATGACCTCCGCGAAGTGCTAACTCTCCAGCCCCGGCACCGTCTAATTGACTGCTACGCATAGTGTAGTAGCATAGCTGCGATGTGTAGTAGATAGGCGAACGACCGATCTCTACCAGCGCAGCCATAAGCTCAACGGAGAGGAGCACTTCAGTCATGCGAAAGCTTGCGATCCCGGTTCTTTTGGTGCTTGTGGCGGTGATTTGGGCTGTGCAGGCGCGCGCCCAATCCGCCGTTCCTGTGACTCTGGTCAAAGCCGGCCGGTTGCTGGACCCACGAAGCGGAAACGTGCTTGCCCCTGCCGTGGTGTTAATCGAGGGCAGCAAGATCAAGGAAATCGGCGTTCCGGCGAAGGTGCAGGCGCCGTCGGGCGCGAAGATCGTCGATCTCGGCAAGGCCACGCTCCTGCCAGGATTGATCGACAGCCACACCCACCTCTTTCTCGACATCGTCATTCCGCCGGAAGAGGAACTCAAGCGCCACGAAAATCCTTTCTTTGCGCCCGCGGACCTGATGGCGATCGTGGAATCTCCGACCAAGCGCGCATTTTTGGGCGCGCAGAATGCGCGCGAAGACCTGGAGAGCGGCATCACCGCGGTTCGCAATCTTGGCCATTCCGGAGTCGATGGCGACACCGAATTGCGCGACGCCATTAACGCGGGCCGCGTTCCCGGTCCGAGGATGCTAGCTGCAGGCCGCAAGCTGATCACACGCGGTGACTATCTTCAGAACCTGAATCCAGCCCTCGCGGACGCGATCCTCAATCAGGAATTTTTGTTCATTGACGGGGCTGATCGCGCACGCGCGGCTGTCCGGCAGAATGTCTTCCAGAATGTCGACGTCATCAAGGTCACGGCCGATGTGAACCTCACGGTTCCTGAGCTAGCCGCGGCTGTTGAAGAGGCGCATCGCAACCATCTTAAGATCGCCGTCCACGCCGCCGAGAAGGCCGCAATCCAGACGGCCATTGATGCTGGCGCGGATTCTATCGAGCACGGCAACGAGGCGAGCGATGAGCAATTGAAGCAGATGCGCGATAAGGGCATCTTCCTTGACTTGACGCCGACGGCTTATGGCGGCTGGCTCCTGAAGATCATGGAGCCGAGCATCGTGCTCTCGCCTGAGTACCGTGCCTCCAGGGCCAACCGCAGCACACAAGGCGACAAAGAATACCAGGACTTGGTCCAGCGCGTATTGAAGTCGGGCGTGAAATTCGCTGCGGGTACGGATATGTGCTGGTGGTATCCCGGCAAGACATGCGGCCAAGCGAGTGTCATCACCTTGCTCAATCTGCACTCTGCCGGAGTCCCGACCCTTGATGTGATCCGTGCCATCACCGTCAATGCGGCGGAAATGCTGGGCTGGCAAGACAGGATTGGCACGATTGAGCCAGGGAAGTTTGCCGATCTCGTGGCCGTTTCTGGAGACCCTATCGCCGACATTCATGAACTCGAGCGTGTCCGGTTTGTCATGAAGAATGGGGAGGTGGTCAAAAATGATTTCGCGGCGCACTGAAATGAAAAAACTACGCATCATCCTGGCGCTGGGGTGCAGCTTCAATACTTCGACGCACGCTGTGGCGCAGGTGAAAGCAGCGCCACTCGCCGCCGGCACCGTCTTTCGCGATTGCTGCGCCTGCCCGCAGATGGTCGTTCTGCCTGCTGACAGCCTCACCATGGGCTCATCAGCCGGGACCTCGCAATCATTGCCCGCGCCGCGCGTCAGTGATATTAAGTCTGCCGATGGCGCCGTCCTCAAGGCCACGTACTTCGCAGCCGGCAAGCCCGGTCCCGGCGTGATCCTGTTCCATCAAAACAACCGCACACGCACATCATGGGACGAGGTGGCGCGCCAACTAGCAGGCACTGGAATCAACACGCTCACCGTCGATAGTCGCGGCCATGGCGAGAGCGGCGGCACACGCGAATACGTCAAGCAGAAGTGGCAAGCCGACGTGGAAACCGCGTTCCAGTTCTTGATCTCGCAGCCCGGCGTCCAGCGTGACGTCATTGGCCTAGCAGGGCCCGGCAGCGATGGAGTTATCAATGCTGTAGAAACCGCCAGTCTCCACCCCGACGACGTGAAGTCCCTCGTGCTGATGTCCGGCGAGACCTTTCGTCCTGGCATCGAATTCCTTCACCAAGCTTCGCACTTGCCTGAACTCTTTGTGGTTGCCGACACCGATGAATATCCCCCAACGGTCGAAGCCATGCTCTGGATGTACGCCAGAGCCTCGAGTCCCAGCAGGAAGTTGATTCACTATTCCGCGGCGCAGGATGCGCCTTGGCTGTGGTATGAGACCAGCGATCCTCACAAAGTTCCCGCGACGGGTAGTCACGGCACCGATCTGTTCAAAACTCACCCCGATCTGCCCGGCATTCTTGTGCAGTGGTTTGTCACCACGCTCATCAAAACTCCGGGGCACGCCCCTGCCGATCCGCTGGCCACTGCCACCATTCTCAATCAGCTTGCAACTCCCGGCGGAGCCGCACAGGTTAAACAACAGCTGATCGACGCCCGAAGAAAAGATCCGCAAGCGCAATTATGGCCGGAAGTCAGCGGCGACATCATTGGCAGCGGACATTTGCGCGAGGGCGAGACCACGGAGGCCATAGAAGTCTTCCAGCTCAACCTCTTCGCCTATCCCGATTCCGCTGACGCGCACTCCAACCTTGCCGATGCTTATCTGCAGAATGGGCAGAAAGACCTCGCACGCCAATATGCTGAAGAAGCTTTAGCTCTACTGGATGCTCATCAAGTGCCTGCGTCCTCGTGGTCCGATACCGAGCAGCGCCGTGCCGAAATCCGCCAGGGGATACAAGACACGCTGAAGAAGCTAGCTGAGGGAAGTAGATAAGCGTTTTGGGGCGATACCGAACCGAAGCGCGACATGGATCGATCCGTCATACTGCACAGCAAACGCGTCGCAGGTGATCAGACCGGTCGCGGCTTCCATTCACTGCATGACGGGCAGTTCCGAAGTTAATGTCAACTGACTTTAACAGGCGTCGCTGACAATGCCGGCGGTGTCAAGCCCTTTTTCTGAACTCAGGACGTAAGAGTTCGCAAAATCGTCAATTTCCAAACAAAATCAACAATCAAGAAATCAGACAACCAACAATCCCCCTACTCTCCCGCCTTCGCCGTCACCGGCACACCTAGCTTCCGCAGCCGATCGCGCGCCTGCGTGGCCTCGGCCGAACGGGGCCAGCGCTGAATGACGTGCCGCAACTCCGACACGCCATCATCTTTCTGGCCCAGCTCAATCAAGGCAAAGCCCTTCTTCAACTGCGCCGCGGGAGCTTTGTTGCCCGAAGGGAAGTTCTGCAGCACCTGGTCATAATCCTTCGCCGCCTTTTGATAATTGCCCTGCCGGAACTCGATATCGGCCAGGTAGAAGTACGAATTTCCCGCCAGGTCGGTGTTGGGATAAAACTTAACGTAATCGGAGAACTCCTGCACCGCCAGGTCGTTTTTACCCGCGTTGTAGTCGCGCAAAGCGTTGTTGTACAGCACGTCCGGCGGAGGTGCCTGCGCCTGCTGTTGCTGCTGTGCCGTCAGGGTCTGCTGGGCCGACTGCATGTCTTCCAGCTGCTTGCTCACCCGGTTGAGCCGCGCCTTTACTTCGTCGAGGCTGTCATTCAGCGCCTGAATCTGTCCCGAGAGCTGCTCGACGTGATTCCCGGAGTCCGACTGCTGCTTCTGCAGATTGGTCTGCAGCGTGGTGACCTGGCCTGCAACCTTGTTGACGTTATCCGTGCTCTGCTCGATCAGGTGCTGGATGATGCCCATCTGCTGGTCAAATGACTGCTTCATCTGCGTCATCTGGTCCTGCAGTTGTTGCACCTGCGTCTGCAGCTGGATAATTTCCTTGCTCGCACCCCAGGAGGGAAGCGCCAGCAAGCCCAGCAAAATCAACACGCCCAACCTTTGCCAATTCTTCATAGTCATTTCCATTTTAGATGCTAGCAGTGCGCCCGCCCGGCGTCCCGAGGACCTTTCCCGGGACTCCCTCGGGACCCTGGTTCGTATCAGAGCCCCTCGTATCAGGGTATCGCTTTATCGATACCGTTCAAGTGCAAACCGAAAATACCCGTTCAAAGGCCGCCCGCGGGCGGTTGAAGCCGCAGCCCTTGACTGCAAGCGGTATGGCTGAAGCCATACCCTGATACGACGATACCCTGGACGAACCGATCCTGCAGTGCGCGGAATGGTCTGGGGGGCGGACCCGCGCCTGCCCCCATGTCCACTTACTTCGCGTACACGAAGTGTCCGCGGCGGTTGGTCTGCCAGCACTGCTCGGTCGACTCGGTGCAGAACGGCTTCTCTTTGCCGTAACTGATTGTCTTGATGTTCGACGCGTTGACGCCCCCCTGGACCAGGGCGGTCTTCACCGCGTTGGCGCGGCTGTCGCCCAGCGCCAGGTTGTATTCGGTCGATCCCCGCTCGTCGGCGTGTCCCTCAATGGTGAAGCTGATGCCGGGATGCTGCTTCAGGAAGTCGATATTGCCCTGCACCGCCGACTGCTGGTCGGGACGGATGTCGGACTTGTCGAAGTCGAAGAACACATCCTTCACATTCTGCGAGAACAACTCTTCTTCCGTGCCCGAAGGCGTCGGTGGCGGCGCCGCCGGCGCATTCACCGTCACCCGCGCGGTCGCTTCCTGGGTTCCGCCCTCCCCCTTCGCGACCAGGTGATAGGTAGTCGAGTCGGTCGGGGTGACGCGCTGCGAACCGTTGGGCTGGACTGCGCCAATGCCGTCGATGCTGACATCGGTGGCATTGGTGGTCTGCCAGGTTAGCGTGGTCGATGCGCCCTTATCGATCGTATCCGGGCTCGCGCTCAGCGAAGCCGTGGGCGCGGGCGGTGGCGGTGGTGGTGGCGGCGGCGGTGGCGCCGCCTTCTTCTTGCAGGCGCCCAGCATGATCACGGCGCCCACCATGAAAACAATCGCTATCGCCTTCAGTCTCTTCACCTTCTCCTCCGTACGAGCAAGCGCGCGCTGCGCGAGCGCGCGGATCGAGTCCGGCAGCGGCAGGATGAACTTCTCCGTCGCCGTCCGGTCTGAATGAAATAGAAAAACATCAGCTTAAATGACTTACTTAAAACTCCAGTTCGGTTGCGTATTGCTTCCCGCCGTGGTCAACGGCTTCTGGTTGGTACCGTCGGCGAGCATGGTCCAGATCTGTTCGCCTCCCGAGCGGCTGGACTGAAACACGACGTGCCGTCCGTCCGGCGACCAGGAGGGAAAATCGTTCCTCCCGCCGTCGTGGGTCAATTGCACCCACTGCTTGCTGGCAATGTCCATGATGTATATATCTTGCGCCCCCGGAGCCCCCGGGCCATAGTGTCGAATCCAGGCAAACAGCAGAAACTGCCCATTGGGCGACCACGCCGGAGACACTGCATATCCCTGATCGGTCATGCGCTGCACGTTGGTGCCATCGGCGTCCATGATGTAAATCTGCGGCAAACCGGTGCGCCCGCTGACAAAAGCGATCTGCGCTCCCGTCTTCCGGTTCCACGATGGAGACGCTTCCGGCCCGCGCGAGTTTGTGATCTGACGCAACCCCGTGCCGCTGGCGTCGGCGGTGTAGATCTCGGTCGTGCCCCCGCGCGAGGAGGCAAACGCCAGCTTCGTCCCGTCCGGAGACCAGGCGGGAGAGTAATTTCCCCCGCCCAGCCGCGGAAACGACACCAGCCGGCCGAGATCCATCGAATGCATCAGAATCTCCCAGTTGCTGCGAGTGACGGAACTGAAGGCCAGCCGCGAGCCGTCGGGTGAAATGCGCGGCGAAAGCGAGATCGAACCCAGACGCGTAACCTGGTGCTGATTCGCTCCGTCATAGTCCATGGCCCAAATCTCCTTGTGCCCGCTGCGGCTGCTGACGAAAAAAATGGAAGTCTCGGCAATGCCGGTCACCCCTCCGCCCAGGCGGAAGATAATCTCGTCGGCGAACTTGTGCGCAATGCGCCGCGCCGCTTCCACCGTGGCCGCGTCCGTGTACTGCTTGCCCAGCACCTGCGGCGACGAGACGTTTTTCACGTCGTACAACCAGCCTTGCACCGTCAGACCGTTGCCCGAAGCTCCCAGGTTGCCGAAGGCGAGCATCGAGGCGTTCACCGGCGGCGCGCTGAAATCGTTGAACCGGACTTCACCCGGATTGCCGGGCGTCGTCGTCGGCAGGAAGCTCTTCGACACCATGTCGAAAATGCCGGCGTTGTCGAGATCGTTCCACAGCGTGTCGTTGAACGTCTTCAACAAGTCGGCATTCTTTGCGTCCTGCGTCGACGGCTTGAAATCGGTAGCCGCCAGGCGGACTTTCTCGACCCCCAAACCGGTGCCGGTCCTGATCCAATCCTGCGCCAGCGCCGAAGCGCAAAACGCAACCAGCAACACTCCGAAAGTAAGAATCCGTCGCATCCCAACTCCCCTGTGACAAGTAGCGTCCGCTGAAGCGGACTCAAATCGGTTGCTCACACGCTCTCCCCCACTCTCGTGCGGGGCGAATGAATTTCGTCGTTCCCCGGCTCCCGCGGCTAAAACCCAACCATGTCCGTCCGAAAGAATTCCAAGCCAAGAGCCTGGAGCTAAAGGCCAGGAGGTCTTAGCAGAGAACTGACCGCCGAGAGCAGACAGCTATCTTTTGTAATCGAACCAGAACTCCACCGACACCTTATTTCCCGCATAATCGCCGGGCAACGGACCAAAAGTATCAATGCGCTGGATGGCCCGTATCGCTGACTGGTCGAGCGAAGGTACACCGCTTGACTGCTCGACGCGCACGTTGCCAGGGTGCCCGTCGCGCATGACATCAAATGTGACATACACGCGCTGCGCCTCGGTGATGCGCGGATCTACTTCGTACTTCAGCCAGTTTTCGGAAACCTTCTGCTGCACCACCCGTACATACCAGGCATAGCGGTCGCCGAAGTCGCCGCCACCGCCGGTGAAGCCGAATCCGCCCTTTGCTCCCGCCGCGCTGAATGTTCCATAGGGCCCGCTCACCGGACCGCCCTGGCCAAAGGGCACAACATTGCTGGCCTCCTGCACCGGTTCAGGCGCGGGCTTCTTCCTGCTGGAACTGACTTCCTTCTGCGGCTTCTTCCTGGCGTTCTTGTCCGGGATGGGAATGGCTTCGGGGGTCTTTTCTTCCTCTTTCGGCTTGGACTCCGTCAGGCCCTTCGATTCGTTAGCCAGCACGTTCTGCGTTTCGGTCGGCGGCGGAGCGGGCAAGGGAATGGTGCTCACCAGGGAAACGCCGATGGCGTCGCCGCCCCCGCCCGCACCCCAACCCGAACCGCGGTGGCTGGGACCAAGCCAGGCGTAAAGCACGATCGCAGCCGCGGCGGCCACGTGCAGGCCCGCCGACCAGGCCAGGTTCCGGCCCCACTGGTCGTGCTCGAAAAAGATTTCAGCGTTTGCTGCCATGAGAGTCGAGCGGTTGTGTCACGATGCTGACATTGCTGATGCCCGATTGCTTGACCGAATCCATGACCGTGGCGAAGGCGCCAAAGGGCACGTCTTGGTCGGCGCGGATGAAAATCGACTGCCGTTGTGGGTCGCGAATCCGTTGCCGGATCTGCGCGGCAATGTCGTTGATATTGATGGGATCGTTGCCCAGGTACACGCGCTGCTTCTTGTCGATGCTGATGACCAGCCGTTCTTCGGTGATCTCTTTCACCGTGCGCGTCTTGGGCACCGCCACTTCAATGCCCGACTGCAGCACCGGCGCCGTGACCATGAAAATGATCAGCAGCACCAGCACGACGTCCACCAGCGGCGTGATGTTGATATCGGAGAGGGAAGTCTGGGTGCGTCCGTTCGAAGCCGTAAAGGCCATTACCGCCGCACCTCCGCTGCCGCCGCCTGGGCTTGCGGGCGTTCCACGGCATTCAGCATTTCCAGGGCAAAGTCGTCGCCGCGCGCGGCGAACTGGCGGATGGAGGCGCCAATCAGGTTGTAGGCGATCACCGCGGGAATGGCCGCCGCCAGTCCGGCCGCGGTGGTAATCAGGGCTTCCGAGATGCCCGGCGCTACCGCGCGCAGGGTCGCCGCCCCCGCCGTCCCTAGTCCATGGAAGGCATCAATGATGCCCCACACGGTTCCGAACAGTCCGATAAAGGGAGTGACCGCGCCGGTAATGGCCAGCCACGGCAGGTTGCGCTCGAAGCGGGTCAGTTCCTCGGAATTGGCGATCTGCATGGCGCGCTGAATCGCCAGCGGATTGCGCACCACCCCGCTCGAAACCCCGCCCTGCCGGCGGAACTCCTCGAAGCCGCCCTCGAACACGCCCACCAGCGGGCTCGGCCGGAACTGCTCCGCCACCGCCGCCACGTCCTGCAGGCGCTGCGCCTTGCGGAAGGCGCGCACGAAGCGTCCGCTCTGCACCCGCGCCCGCCGCAGCAGACTCCACTTGGCGAGAATGATGGCCCAGGAGAGAATGCTAAAGAGCAGAAGCAGAAGAAGAACCACTTTGGCGACCGGGCCGGTTTCTCCAACCAGGTCGACGATCTCGCCGCCCACAAACACTGCCAGCCATGGAAGATAGTGCATGAGATTTCTTAGGAGAATGCCTGTCTTTGATT
The DNA here is from genome assembly GCA_035262225.1 of Terriglobales bacterium. Lineage (GTDB taxonomy): Bacteria > Acidobacteriota > Terriglobia > Terriglobales > Acidobacteriaceae > DATFTE01. Next base: position 26,750 of record DATFTE010000089.1, on the reverse strand, counting down.
ATAGACCAGGGGGTCGGGTTGCTTTCCATGGACGAATCCCAGGGATAACCCCTGGGAGCGGCATTCATACCCAGTATTCAGCCGTCGGCCCCCCTGTCCTTTCCGGCAGAGATGCATCTCGGCTGCGTCTCAGGCAGTGGCTATGCCCACCTCAAGTGTAGGTGGGGCAGGGCCTCGGTCCTTCCGCCAGGTCAGGCTGAATTCGGGCTTGGGAGCCCGAGGGCGTTCTTGCGGTCTCCTTCACTCGAGGTCGTTTCCGCCGCCTGAGAAGCAGTCTGGTTGCATCTCTACCGATTCCGAGCGGGCTGTCGCAGGTTGCACCAGGATTTGCAATGCGTCGTGCCTCCCGCTCATGTCATTCCGAGCCGCGGAGCGGCGAGAAATCTGCAGTTTGCTGGCGATGTCGGGACTGCAGATCCCTCGCTGCGCTCGATGACAAGCCGCGGTTTGGAGCCTGGACCCGAGAGCCCGAAGACAGAATCATGCTATGCTCCCAGAAAATTACGCGATTCGGGAAGAACCGTGCTGGTCGAACTGCGCCTCGAAAACTACGCCGTGGTCGACAACCTGGCGGTGGAGTTCGCCGCCGGATTGAACCTGCTGACCGGCGAGACCGGCGCCGGCAAGTCGATTCTCATTGACGCACTGGCGCTGCTGCTGGGCGACAAGGCTTCGAGCGACATTATCCGCGCGGGCTCGGACAAAGCTGTCATTTCTGCTGTATTCGAAGTCGAAGGCGGGGCCGGGAAGCGCGTCGCCGAAGCGCTCGAGGCCAACGGCCTTGATTCCGACGACGACGCCGTTATCCTGCGCCGTGAAATCGCCGCCGCAGGCAAGGGACGCGTCTTCGTCAATAATCAGCCCGCGACCGTCGCCGTGCTGCGCCAGCTGGCGCCGTATCTGGGGACTATCCATGCGCAGAACGAATCGATCTTCACTTTCGACGGACCCACGCGCCTGGCGCTGCTCGACACCTACGCGGGTACGAATCTCGAAGCGACGTCCGCGGTCTATGCCCGCTGGAAGGAGATTGCCAATCGCATCGAGGAGTTCGAGCGCGACGAGCAGGACCGGCTGCACCTGCTGGACCTATGGAGCTTCCAGAGGCGCGAGGTCGAAGAAGCGAAGCTGAAGGCGGGAGAAGACGAGCGGCTGGAATCGGAGAAGCTGGTTCTCGCCAACGCGGAAAAAATTTACTCCGCCGCCATGAACGCCTTCGATCTGCTCTACGAGGGCGCGAACTCGACCGCGTCGTCGCTGCGTGCGGCCCAGAAACACATCGAAGAGCTGTCCCGCTATGATCCCAAGTTCCACGAGGCGCTCACGGCGCTCGACGCGGCGCGTATCAGCGTGGAAGACGTTGGCGCCACAGTGCGCGATTACGCCGGAGGCATTCAAGCCTCGCCGGAGCACCTCTCGGAGATTGAAGACCGGCTCGCGGTCCTTGATCGGTTGAAGCGCAAGTACGGGCCGACGCTCGATGACGTTATCCGGTCCGGCGAAGAAGTCCGCGGCAGACTGGCGGCGATGGAAAACAAGGACGAGACGCTGCGCCAGATGCGCATGGAACTGGCGCAGGCGGCGGAAGTGTATTTGCATGCCGCGCGCGCGATTTCAAAGAAACGCTACGAAGCGGCGCGCAAGCTGGAGAAGCTGGTCGAGGCCGAGATCAACGATCTCGCCATGAAGGCGCACTTCAAGATTGAAGTCAGCGGCACCGACGAGGAAGGGAACTGGACGGCCTCGGGCTTCGATCAGGTGGTCTACCTGATTTCGACCAATCCGGGCGAGCCGCTGCGCCAGCTGGAGCACATCGCCTCAGGCGGCGAACTGTCGCGGGTCATGCTGGCGCTGAAATCGAGCGTGGCGCGGACGCCTTTGTCGGCTCCGGCCAGGCGCGCCGCTCAGCGCACGCTGGTGTTCGATGAAATCGACACCGGCATCGGAGGCGGCGCCGCCGAAGCCGTCGGCAGGAAGCTGAAAAGTCTCTCCCGCTCGAGCCAGGTGCTGTGCGTCACGCATTTGCCGCAAATCGCCACGTTTGCCGATCATCACTACCTGATCGAGAAAAAAGCTTCCGCAGGCCGCACGCGGACGTCGATCCGCGAGATCACCGGCGAAGAACGCACCGAAGAAGTCGCCCGGATGCTGAGCGGCGCCAGGCTGACCGACACCTCGCGCAAACACGCCGAGCAGATGCTCAAGGCCAATGGGTAAGGCGGGTCATCCACTCATTCGCGCAGTTTCAGAATGATTGGGGGTTCGATGCTGCCGGCCAGGCCGGGTTTTGTCCGTATGTCTTCCGGTTCCCAACCCAGCCTCACACCAGGTGCGGATGTGCGGGCCACCGCTGCCTGTTTCCGGGGGCCAGACTCGACGTCATCCCGAAGGGAACAGCGCAATCTAGACAAACTATCAGATTAGATATAATCTAAACTTCTTATGGATGGCGGGGCCATTAAACGGTCGCTAGAGAGCAGCGGATTGCGCTGCACGGCGCAGCGCTACGCGGTGATGGCCTTCTTGAAGGACCACAACGGGCATCCCACGGCGGCGGAAATTTTCGAGGCTGTGAACCGCGTGGATCCGCGTTCTTCGCGGGCCACGACTTATAACAATCTGCGGGATCTGGTGAAGGCGGGTCTGGTGAGGGAAGTGGCGGTCGAGGGCCGCGCCGGGCGCTTCGATGCCAAAGCCACGCGGCACCACCACTTCATCTGTGACCGCTGCGGCGCGGTGGAGGATATGGAGTGGTATGACGTGCCCAGGCCCGCCTCTCGTTCTCTCGGCAAGCGGGTAGTTCGCGAATGCCAGCTCATTTTTCGGGGGCTCTGCACGAGCTGTGCTCGGCGCCGTGCTCCCCGTCAAGTGACATGAATATGGATACCGGATCAAGGGCGCGCCTCCTCCCAGGGGCGGCCGGTGATTCGCAGAATCGGAAAGCCGGATCGGTTCTGTATCTCAATCACAATCCTTTTAGGTTCGTACGAAGGAGATGAACTCATGGCGAAGGAACTCGTCCAGCAAGAGCAAACGTCGTCGGCAGAAGCCAAGTGCCCGTTCACAAGCGCACCCCCCATCCACACGAACCGTGACTGGTGGCCGAACCAGTTGAACCTCGAAATTCTCCACCAGCACTCCCCGCTGTCGAATCCGATGGGCGAGGAGTTCGACTACGCCAAGGAATTCAAGAGTCTCGATCTGAAGGCGGTGATCAAGGAGCTGCATGCGGTGATGACCGACTCGCAGGAGTGGTGGCCGGCGGACTTTGGTCACTACGGGCCGCTCTTCATTCGCATGGCCTGGCACAGTGCGGGCACGTACCGCATCGGCGACGGCCGCGGCGGCGCCGGAGCCGGACAGCAGCGTTTCGCGCCGCTCAACAGCTGGCCCGACAACGTGAACCTCGACAAGGCACGCCGGCTGCTGTGGCCGATCAAGCAGAAATATGGCCGGAAGATTTCCTGGGCCGACCTGATGATTCTCGCCGGCAACGTTGCCCTCGAGTCCATGGGCTTCAAGACCTTCGGTTTTGGCGGCGGGCGCGAGGACGTGTGGGAGCCCGAAGAGCTTTACTGGGGACCGGAGGGCAAATGGCTGGCGGACGAGCGCTACACGGGCGATCGTGATCTGCAGAATCCGCTGGGTGCCGTGCAGATGGGCCTGATCTATGTCAATCCGGAAGGGCCGAACGGCAAGCCGGATCCCATCGCGGCCGCCAAGGACATTCGCGAAACCTTCCGCCGTATGGCCATGAACGACGAAGAAACGGTGGCGCTGATTGCCGGCGGCCACACCTTCGGCAAGACCCATGGCGCGGGCGATGCGGCCAATGTGGGCCCGGAGCCGGAATCCGCACCGATCGAGTTGCAAGGCCTGGGCTGGAAAAGCAAATTCAAGACCGGCAAAGGCGGAGATGCGATCGGCAGCGGCCTCGAAGTTACCTGGACCACGACGCCCACGAAGTGGAGCAACAACTACTTCGCCAACCTGTTTGGCTACGAATGGGAGCTGACCAAGAGCCCGGCCGGCGCGAATCAGTGGAAACCAAAGAATTCGAACGGCAGCGTGCCCGATGCGCACGATCCGTCACAGCATCACGCTCCTGCCATGCTCACTACCGACCTTTCCTTGCGCTTCGATCCGGCGTACGAAAAGATTTCGCGCCGCTTCTACGAGCATCCGGATCAATTGGCCGACGCGTTTGCCCGGGCGTGGTTCAAGCTCACGCACCGCGACATGGGTCCCATCGCGCGTTATCTCGGCCCGCTGGTTCCGAAGGAGCAGCTGCCATGGCAGGATCCCATCCCCGCGGTAAATCATCCGCTGATCGGGGAAAAGGACGCTGCTGCTCTGAAGGCGAAAATCCTCGCGTCGGGGCTGCCCATTTCGCAGCTGGTCTCGACCGCCTGGGCGTCGGCGTCAACCTTCCGTGGCTCGGATAAACGCGGGGGCGCGAACGGCGCGCGCATTCGCCTGGCGCCGCAAAAGGACTGGGCGGTCAACCAGCCGGCGGAACTGGCGAAAGTGCTCCACAAGCTGGAAGCGATCCAGAAGGAGTTCAACGCTGCACAGTCGGGCGGGAAAAAGGTCTCGCTGGCGGACCTGATCGTTCTCGGCGGCGATGCGGCGATCGAAAAAGCCGCTAAAGACGCCGGGTACGACGTGAAAGTCCCGTTCACGCCGGGGCGCATGGACGCGTCGCAGGAACAAACCGACGTCGAGTCGTTCGAGCCTCTCGAGCCGAGGGCGGATGGCTTCCGCAACTACGTCAACGGCCAGCAGCTCTTCACGCCGGAGGAGTTGTTGGTGGATCGGGCGCAACTGCTGAAGCTGACGGCGCCGGAGATGACGGTGCTGGTCGGCGGCCTGCGCGTGCTGGGCGCGAATTTCGGGAAGTCCAAGCATGGCGTCTTCACCCAGCGGCCGGAGACCTTGAGCAACGACTTCTTCGTTAACCTGCTCGACATGGGAACCGAATGGCAGCCCAATGGCTCCGACGGCGTGTACGAGGGGCGCGACCGGAAGACCCACAAGGTCAAGTGGACGGGAACCCGCGTGGACCTGGTCTTTGGTTCGAACTCGCAGCTGCGTGCCCTCGCCGAGGTCTACGGCAGCGCCGACGCCGGGGAGAAGTTCGTGAAGGACTTCGTAGGGGCGTGGAGCAAGGTGATGAACAACGATCGCTTCGACCTCGCCTCAGCCACGAGGACAGGGCGCTCCTGAATCAACTGTAACTTGGGCAGGTTAGGCCCCGGACCGGAAGCGGTTCGGGGCCTTGTTTTCTTAGGAGTGAGGACAAACGCTGCCGCCGCCGAGCGCTTATTGGCGAGAGTATCCGCGCAGAGACGAGTCCGGCTGCGATGCTTGCCGTGAGCGCCAGGTTTTTGACTGTTTAGTCTTATCGCATGGCTGAGAACAGGGTGTTCTCTCGTCCTTACAACCGCTGTCGGCGATGCCACTCTCGGAGCAACTCATCGCAATCGGTGGCCCCCGCCTATCCGTAAGTCAAACCCTTACTCTCATGCCCGGACATTCGAGCGAGTCTCGCACCCGACAGTCAGGAATTCAACAGAGACCGTTTGTTACCCGCGATCTTCGCAAAAAACGGCCCATAAACTCGACACCAAACCCTATTAGCCTCTTGGACTGAGTCGGCTTTTGCCAGTGCTCGCAAACGACGCATCGAGTATTTGCGTACTCGTCAATCGAGATCAGGCAAACTCCGACACAAGTACGGTTTGCTGCCGCACTCCGGGCATCGTAGCCGAGCCGTTTTCTTCGCTCCTTGCTGAACAATGCGAAAACCGCGAGGAAAATTGGTGCAAATGTAAGACCTTTTTTCGGCAGCAGCGGAACAAGAAATGTGTCGCCCTCTCGCAAGATCCTCCCACTGATTTTCCCCTGTCTGATTAGCGGAAGCTTGGCGTTCGGTCAGTCGGCCTCGATCCCACAGTCCACACGACGGGCATTTCGGTTTTTCAACTTGGTTGGTTCAAAAATCTCGTTCTTTACGTCGCAAAAAATCCACTTGGTTTTCGCCTATCCAAATGACAGGGGAATTTCAATTTGGCACATGGAGCAGGAGAACAATCATGAACTGCATCAAACACCAAGGGATTCGCACGGTGCTCGTTTTGGCTGCGAGCTTGATCGCCGCGAGCGCCGCCAGTGCTCAATCCGCCGGACCGAAGCCACAAGTCCCAGGTAACCCAACTTCGAATGTCAATGTGGTCAACACGAAGTCCAGTCCAGCCAACGCGCTGGACGTTGAACGGGCTGCCCGCATTCCGTATGAATCGACGCAGCAGTCGATCGGGTACCCTCAGGAAACCACTACTTTCCCAGCAGCTCCATCCGGCTTCAGGCTCGTTATTCAACATATTTCCTGCACGTTCCTGATGAACCCTGGATCGACCCAGCTTCCTTCGATCACGCTTTTTACCAATGACGGTACTTACACTGGGCGTGCATCCTTCATAGGGCAGGTCGGTGGCATAGGCTCGCAAACGTTTGGCGCGCTCAATGCCGACCTCTTGAGTTATTGGGACTCCAGCAACGGCCAGCCGCTTGTCGTGGCAAACGGAGACTTCTATCCGAGCGTAATAAACTGGATGACACTCTCGGGTTACCTGGAGAACTGTTCCCTCACGGGTTGCCCGGCAGTCCAGCGTTAAGGCGGCATGGTTTGCCCCGCACCGTTTCAGCCCGTCCGGGCCCCAGGGCGGGCTTTCCTCTCCGTCATTGAACGGACAGCGAAAGCGAGTAAACGTCATAGCGACCATGCTCGCGCAACAAGATGAGCGAGCCATGCGGCGCGACGGTGAACGGCCACGAAGCGAATGACGCAAGCCGGATGCAAAAGACCAACATCGAGCCATTCGAGACAGTAAAACCTCACCCAAGTTAGCGCGACGCCTGCGGGCACGATTGTCCGTGGCCCAATCCCCATCAAAGCAGCCGCACTGAAACACACAACGGAATCGTGTGCAAACGGTAGAACGGTCGGGCCATCCGGGCCAATTGAAAGACAGACGGAAACTTCTCCAGGCCCCGGCAAAATCCTTTCATGATTTTCGCCTACCTTTTTAAGGAAGCTACTGCGCCGCACAGGACCAGCGGCCACCGCAGCGTCGGGGGACCTGCGGAGGTCGCACTGGTCCGCTGGGGGCAGATCCAGTTCCCGGGGCCTGTGACTCGATAAATTCGGAGAAAAATATGAAACGGGTGAACCATTCTCACATGCTAATCGCGCTTTGTTCGGCAGCATTCTTTGTGTCGGGCTTGCCCGCCAGCGCACAACTTCACTACAAAAAACCAATCGACCTCGGTACGCTCCCCGGGGGCAGTATCAGCAATGCGTATGGAGTCAATGACCAAGGCACCGTCGTGGGAGTCAGTGATGGAAGCCCCGCGATCACTCATGCGTTTTCGTGGACGAAAAGCACGGGCATGATAGACCTGGGCACGTTGGGCGGCAACATAAGTTGGGCCGAGGCCGTCAATGACGCTGGTCAAATTGTCGGGCAGGCTCAAACAGATCACTCGGCGGATGCCTTTTTGCTGATCAACGGAATCATGCAGGATCTGGGAGGATTGGGTGGTGGGGCCGGTTCACAGGCGAATGCCATCAACTACAATCTGCTGACGAAAACAAATACCCAAATCGCCGGTTGGTCCCTGACCAGCGATAATTCGGCCTACCACGCCGTAATCTGGGATTCGAGTCTGAACATTCTGGATCTGGGTACGCTTGGCGGTACCAGCAGCTATGCCTTCGGCAACAATTGCGTGGGACAGGTCGTGGGAGGCTCCGCTACCGCTCTCGGCAGCTTCGATGCGTTTCTGTGGGATGTAACGCACGGGATGCAGGATCTGGGGACGCTCGGCGGTTCCATGGCGCAGGCCAATGGGATCAACTGTTTCGGGATCATTGTGGGTTCCTCGTCCCTGCCCGGCGACACACAAACCGACGCCTTCGTCTATGTAAACGGAACTATGACTGCCTTAGCCACTCTGGGCGGCAGTCTCAGTCAGGCAAATGCGATCAACGACGCCGGCCAGATGGTCGGTTTCTCCAGAACAGCGGGGGACACGGACACACATGCCGTTCTGTGGAATCCGGATACCAGTATGGTGGATCTCAATAACCTTATTCCGCCCAAGTCGGGTTGGGATTTGCAGGGAGCAAACGCCATCAGCAGCAATGGCAGCATTGTTGGAGCTGGATTGCACAACGGAAAAGGCCACGCGTTCCTGTTGGTTCCCGTGAAGTAGCACTTAATCGATCGGCGAGTCACCCTACGGGGCGGATGTCCGATGATAATGACCCCCGCCCCGTCAATGATGCGCCATGACCACCCAAATAGTTCCTTGGGCTGGGCACAGAAAAACTCCTCATGGAATGAGCTGAAGTATGTCCGATTTTTTGAACTACAAGAGCAGCAGAGAAACAGGACGCGGAAACTTATGAATGGTACAAACGCCTCAACGCACGGAGCCGAGCTTAAACCTCCTGTTTTGGCGCGTCGGCTTCGCCCGAAGACTCTGTACGGTCTGCCCTGCGCCAACTGCAGATGTTATTACCCCTCGGACCTGGCGCTTTGTCCGATCTGCCAGTGCGGCGAACGGGTTTCGGGCAAATCCACGTGCACTCGTTTAGCGGCGACCTTTTAGTCAGCCCACCTTAAACACTCCAGAGAGAGTTTCTTAACAGCCAGGCTCTTATCGACAGCTGACTTCCGGATTGCCCGGTGACACGTTAATGAGTCCGGAGCAATCGAAGGCTTCCGACGACACTGTGGCTGGGTTTGATTAAGACGAGTCAAAAGACGGCGTGTGGTACGGTCCCAGGTTGCCGGCATGCTCGAAGCGCAGAGATAAAAGAGACCTGCGATCGGGAAGCATGGTGCTCTCGCACGGCGGGAAACGAAAAACGGCAATTGACAATGACCTGGGTTTCACCCGAGCATAGCGGCGAAATGCAAAACACAATTCGCTGTTCCATACACGGTGAATCTCTGCGGACCTTCGTTTGCACTCACGCACCCCATCTTGGTGACCTTCGGCCAACCGCCGTCGCCGCGGTGTTATTGATTCTCCAATTCCTCCCACCCGCGCTCGCCCAGAAGACTCCACCAAATGCGCCAAACGTAATCGTCTTCGTTCACGTGAATGTCGTTCCCATGGACACCAACCGCGTCCTTCGGAATCAGGATGTTCTTGTTGTAGACGGAGCGATCAAGGAGATAGGGGAGGGAATTCATGTTCCTGAGGGAGCGCAGGTGATCGATGGACACGGAACAGACTACCTTTCACCCGGATTGTCCGACATGCATGTGCATTCGGATACGCGGCGGGACATGGCCGTTTACCTGGCAAACGGTGTCACGACTATCCTCAACATGGGACACGCACGGGCCGGATTTGTGGATTCAACTCGCCCGGCCGTGGATCGAGGAGAGATCCCCGGGCCGCACATTTATCTGGCCTTCATGGTGGATGGATCGCCGCAATACAACGAGTTCTTTGTCAAGAGCGCCGACGAGGCACGGGCTGTTGTCCAACTGGCCAAAACCAACGGCTATGACTTCATCAAGGTTTACAACAATCTGTCACCCGATTGTTTTTATGCGCTGGTGCAGGAAGGGCTTAAGAAAGGCCTGCCCGTTGTCGGTCACGGTGTGAGCCAGGTGGGCTTGCAGAAGCAACTGGCCGCCGGTCAGGTGCTGGTGGCCCATGCAGAAGAGTATTTCTATACCGTTTTTAACCCACCCGGCTCGGGCCCGGAGAACGCCCCGCCGCGGATGGATCAGGTTCCTGCTGCGATCGCATTCACCAAACAGTACGGAGCGTACGTGACCGCGGACCTGATTACCTACGCCACGATCGCTCGTCAATGGGGAAAGCCGGACGTGCTTCCTGAGTTTCTCAAGGCTCCGCAGGTTCGCTACCTGGATCCTGACGACCGCATCGGTTGGCGGAATAGCGGATACGTCAAGCGGGCGGGCGATATTAGCGCGCGAGCGGAGTTTCTGAAGAAGTTCATCCGCGCACTGAACGAGGCCGGTGTTCCCCTGGTCGCGGGAACCGACGCTCCCGGGATCCCAGGGCTGGTTCCGGGTTTTTCCTTGCACCAGGATCTCAAGGCTCTCGAACAGGCGGGATTGTCCAGCTTCGACGTTCTTTCTACCGCAACCAGGGTTCCCGGTGAGTTCATTCAGAAGGCGAAACCCGGAACCCAGCCTTTTGGAACGATCGTGGCAGGAAATCGCGCAGACTTGATCCTCTCGAGGGCAAACCCGCTGGATGATCTTTCCACGCTGGAAACACCGCTCGGGGTGATGGCAAACGGGCACTGGCATGACGCATCGGACCTGCAAAATCTGCTTGCCGGCGTAGCAGAGCAATACGACATGGCGACGGCGGGGTGCTGTCCCCTCCCGGCACGTTAATCCGGAATTTTTCCCAGCGCCTTCAAGACCCGGATGAAAGAGTCTAGCGATGCCGCAATACCGCGAGTTCCCTCCGGTCAGGGAGCTGGCAACAGGCGTTCGAGCAACAAAATTGCGTATTCATTTCGCACGAGGGTGCCCGGTCCAAAGTAACCGTCGAAAGCGCGAATCTGTGACCGTCCTGCCGGGAACCTTCCTACAATAAAACTGCAGACTCAAGCTATCGGCAATTCAGGAGAGATCATGCGGAGCAGATCTGGCAAGACCGTTGTTTTTCTACTCGCCCTTGGAATGTCGGCATTGGCGCAAACCGTGCCCGCCGGAACTCGGATCACCGTTCGCACCGACTCGCAAATCAATTCTGCGAGTGCCCAGGACGGGCAGTCGTTTCAAGCCAACCTGGTGAGAGACCTGGTGGTGGATGGCAAGACCATCGCCGTGGCGGGCGCTCCGGCGAAAGGCAAGATCACTTATGCCAAGTCCAGTGGACGCCTGCATGCCCCCGGGGAGATCACCATCCGGCTCACTTCGATTCAACTCAAGGATGGGAAGACTCTGTCCCTCTCAACCAGCGGCTTTCACGCCAAGGGCAAGAGCCACACCAAGAGCAACGTAACCAAAATAGGCGGCGGGGCGGCGGCCGGTGCGCTCATCGGTGGGCTGGCCGGTGGCGGCAAGGGCGCGCTCATCGGGACGGCCGCGGGTGCCGGGGCCGGCACCGGAGTGGCCGCTGCAACCGGCAAGGAAGAGGCCGTGATCCATGCCGAAACGGCAATCACTTTCTCGACCACGGCAAGCGCCGCGGCGAAATAATTTCTGTTGGCGCCGCCGCCTGCGCCGTAGATCAGAGCGGCGGCTGCCACTCTTGCCTGGGCCGCCAGTTCCCCCTAACCGCTGTCCTCAAGTCCCCCGCGTTGTAACCGTGAGTTGTAACCATAAATCGTGCCCAGGCGGGAAAACCTCGTCCAGGCGGATTTCATCCACTGAATGATGGGACAACGATCATGGCTGGTAATGGTGCTGTTTACGGCATGTCTGGCCCTGGAGCAGGTGGCGTGCGCGCCTTCCGGGTCCGGTTCCTCGGGAGACAGTCCTGGAGGGACGGGAGCGAGTTGCGACTTCACCATGCAGGGCGCGCAGCAGTCCTGCTCGCTCGGGGGCAGGACGTCGTTGCTATACCTGCCTCCCGCGAGCTGCGGTGGTCCTCTTCCCATTGTCATTTACCTGCACGGCGCGCCGGGCGGAATTTCCGAAGGCAACAACAACGGCTGGCCGGCGACGGCCGCCAAGGATTGTTTCATCGAGGTAAATGCCAAGGGATCGCTGCTGAAAACCGGCGTTGAGTCCTGGCACATTTACAACGACAGCAACAATTACACCGGCACCCCACCCGATGACGTGGCGCAACTGAAGTCGGTAGTGGCCGACCTTGAGGCTGGAACTTCCGTGGATCCCAAAGCGGTATTCGCCGTGGGATTCTCGGTCGGCGGATTCATGGCATCGAGGGTGGCGGCCGAGGCTGGCGATGTGTTTGCGGCTACGTTTCCCTGGGCGGCGACCCTGTACATGCAGGGTGCGGGAGGCACGACGGGCCTGCCCTCCTCGGTGAGCGCGCCCACGAATATGGAAGAGATGAACGGGGCCGCCGACACGACCATTCCGATCTGCGGACTGACCAATAGCAGTGTCACGATCTCATCAGTCGACATGGCGCTTGACTGGTGGATGACGGTGCTCGGTTGCACCACGGCGACTCCGGCGACGAGCATCTGCGCCGGAGGCCAGCCGGTGCTCACGGCAAAAACACTTTCCGGCTGCAAAGGCGGCGTCACCGTGGAATGGTCGTCGGTGGCCGGAGTGAGCCATAGCTGGCCGACGGGACTGAACGACACCGTCTGGTCGTACTTTAACGCCCACCGCAAGCCGTAACAAACCCGGCGCCTCACCTGGTGAGGGAGGTTGTTCGACCGGCGATGTTCTTCTACAGGCGCTGGCGGCGTAGCTGGCCACGAGTGGACAGTTGTTCTGGGTTAACGAGAGGCAATGAGTCGTGAGTATCAACAATTACACCGCAAGAAGCTCACCGGCTCTTGAATCATGCAGCTGCAGAAGACCTCCACTCCGTCGCACGAACCGCGAATGAATGGGCTTCTCGCGATCACTCGCGGCCCTTTTTCTCAGTCGCCGCACGGTGACGTACGGTCTGTCCAACCGCCAGCCGGCCAATGCGAGTGACCGCGCCGTAGATTCCCGCGTTGTTCTGGTTCGCGCGAACGACCGCCTTCATCACTTCTGGCGCCGGACGTGCTGAGTCGGGATCAAGGTTCAACATCGCGCAGCGGAGGTCGCGCATCGTGACGGTGACGGCGGGGGCGTCGTCCCCCTCGCCGAAGGAGAGCACTCCGCCCAGCCATTCGTCCTCCTGGAAGGGAACCGATCTTAGTGATCGAATCACAACATTCGGGCGAAATCGTCGCACGTCGGAGTCTACTGCGGCGAGTCGGCAGACTTCGCGCACCGTCTCGGAGGAGATCACGGAGATGCTCGCTTCGTCGAAGATGCCATGATTCAGCTGCATCATCTCCACGGGAGCCCCGTACCGGCGTCCGACTTCGGCGGCTAACTCCTCCCCGAAGACAGCCATCTCTGCCCCCTCCGGCGTACGAATATGCGCAGGAGGGTTTCCCCGAGCACCGTCTCCATGGCGCTGGGCAGAAAACAGGACCAACTCGGGAAGCTTGCTGGCCGTGAGCCACGGCATTCCGCTGCGGTCGTTTGTGCGCCGGAACGCGAGGCGGCGGTCACCCTCGATGCCGTGCCAGCCCAGTTCGGCGGCCTCAAGCCGTTCGCCGCCCATGGACTTCACGGGATAGCGGAAGATTGCCTCCACCTGTCCGATTTCCATCAGCATGCACGATCCGAATGGTACGCGCTCGATGCAGCGCGGCTTCGCAAGACAGCGTGGCAATTCTAATTTGTCTTTGTTCCGGTGCCTTGGGCTATCGGCGACCAATCGCCCGCGTCTGCGGTCTTCACCTCTTCGACGAATGAATAGGAACGAGGCGATGTCCTTTTGATCGAGAGCCGGACCTGGCCTGGCTTCCCCGCGATCGTGGCCTCCCTGGTCCAGGTCCAGGAACCGTCTTCCGCAGTTCCTCGCCAGCGCTCAATCTTTCCCGCGGTACTGTTGTAGCTGGTGTGGGTAAAGGCCTTTTCCTCCGGGTCGTACCCGATGATGGTAAGTTGCGCCAGTTTCCCCTCCGCATAGGAGTGAGCCAGCAGAAAGAACCCGCCGGGCATCCACTCCAGGCTCTCGGTCGATTTGAAACTCTGCCCGCCGGGGCCGAAGGGGCTGGCGACCGACTTGCCCTCCAGCGTCCAGTTGCCGACAAAAAAGTCCTGTTTTTTGAGCTCCGGGTCCGGTTGGAGTGGCTGTGGCTTGGTCTGTGTCACGGCGGACATTGCACCGAGCAATGCCAGAGCGAGGCATATTGTCGAGGTGTGTTTCATCGGTTGGCTCCTATGTTGAGACCTGCCCCTGATGGGGATGGACCTGGGCCTGCCGCCGACGCATCAGCAGAAGACCTATCCGTGAGTTGTCACGTGCACGATGACGTGCACTGCGAGGGCGATCCCGCTCAGCAAGATGCCTCTGGCCACGTTCCTTCGCTTCGACCAGAGAGCAACCGCCGCAATGGCAAAAACAGTTTCGGGTATCACGAGTACCGGCAGCCATCCGAGCCAGGACAGCTGCGACAAGTTCCTTGCGGGAAACAAGGCTCGCGGCAGGCGCGCCAGACCGAGCACGGAAAAAGCCAGTACTCCAACAGAAATCACTATTCCTGAAGCCAGGCCGGCGGCTTTCTTCCCAACGCCTTTGGGCGTCCACTCGCCCCGGTGATCGAGCTGCCGCATTGCCCAGCTGTTTATTGTGTTCACGATGGAGTGCCTCAGGATCGCTGTCGTGCCTCCAAGCGCCCACCACAGGGACACCCAGTCACTCTCGATGAAATCAATTTCGCGAAGCATCGCATGGCCCCAGCCTTGACTCCCGCGCCGCGAATTGCGAGTTACGGCGGTCAGCAGCCTTACAGCAAGTTTGCGGGCGGCTGAAGTCAACTTTTCACCCCGCGAAGAGCCAGAACTCGCGAACCCGAAAGCCTCTGAGTGAAGTGTTCCCGTGCGAACCGCAAACCGTCTGGCGTGAGCCGGTACAAGTGCCGCGGAGGCTTGCCGGGCTCGACCGTCTCCCAGGATGTCTCCAGCAGTTTGCGATCGGCCAGACGCATGAGAATGGGATACAGCGTGCCCGACTTCAGCCCGGTGTTGCGGCTGATGTCGTACCCGTATTTCCAGTCCCGGGGAGCTTCGAGAAAAGCGTCCAGAACCTGGAGAGTCTGCGGCGACAGCCGGAGTCGTAATGCCATCGCATAACTCTACATATGTAGATCAGCGCCGTCAAGTGCTCATTGAATCTGGCTTCGGGGGGGCGCGTCTCGAGGACGCTCATCGCGGCCTGGCGGACATCGACGCACGGTGTCCGATGGCGGTTTTCCAGGGCCGTGGAAGTTTACCACTCTCACGAGGATTGCCGAGAACCGGCAAATCCCGGTCCCGAGGGGGGATTGCGCGGCCGGCGCTTCCCACTACCCTGGTACGCCGGAATACGTCTAACCCACAGAATATTGGGGCCAGCGCGCAACCGGGCGGAAAGGAAGCGACGTGAGCGGGAACTTGGCGAACTTGTCGGCGGTCATGATTCTCCTGGCAATTCCCAGGGAGGTGTTGTGGTCGTACTTCGTCGGGGCAGGGGTTTTTGCCATCGGGGTGGCCGTGATTTTTCTGAGCGGCGATTGGCAAAGGGCGCGAGGCTTCGACAAGCTGATTCTGTTCGGGCCGGTTTTTTACGCGGCCCCGCTGGCGGCCTTCGGCACCGAACATTTCACGCTGACGAGCGTCATCGCGGCGCTGGTGCCGAAGTGGATTCCGTGGCACATGTTCTGGGCGTACTTCGTCGGCGCATGCTTTATCGCAGCCGGGCTGAGCCTGGTGACGAGGATCCGGGCGCGTCTGGCGGCGAGTCTGCTTGCCCTGACGTTTTTCCTGTTTGTAGTGCTGATGGACGTTCCGGCGTGGGCACGAAATCCGGGAAATCGCTTTGCGGCGGCGCTTGCGCTGCGGGAACTGTCCTTTAGCGCCGGCCCCCTGGCCCTGGCCGTCAGCCTCAGCCACCAGTGGCGGGAGCGGGGCACGCATATCCTGCTGACCGTGGCGCGATACTTTATTGCCATCGGGGTGCTGTTTTATAGCCTGGAGCAATTCCTGCACGCCGATTACGTCGCCGGCATTCCGCTGAAAATGATGACTCCAGGGTTTGTGTTCGGGCACGCGGTCTGGACGTACCTGGCGGCGGTGGTTTACGCGGTGGCCGGAACCCTGCTGCTGATTGGCAGGAAAACCCGCGCCGCCGCGTCGTGGGTCGGTTTGACCGTGCTTTTCGTTGTGTTAGTCGAATACGTGGCGATCGCAGTTGTGAGGCACTCCGACCTTGGTGGCTTCAACTTTTTCGCCGATACCCTGATGTATTGCGGCACGGTTCTACTGCTCGCGAGTGCCATGCCGCGCGAATCCGAGGGACGGGATCAGGAGATTCAACCTCAATCAGCCACACCACGCCGCAACCTCGTCCGCGGAGAGGCCGAATCGCAAACGCAAACCAGCGTGGATCATGGAGGCGACTAGGCCTCGGACAGCAGCGAAACGCAGCCGCAAGGGCCGAACCGGCAGGGGTTCATGAAACAACCCGGTTCAGTTGGGAGAGTTCACAAATGGCCACGGCGTCGCAACCTCTGGTCCAGGAATTGTGCTCCTCGCTTATGGCTGGCGGGAGAGCGCGCGCAGATTGGCCCGCAGGCGGTGGGGATCGCCTTGGGGGAGGAGCGCCTCCACCGCGACGTGGCTGGCCGTCCACAGGGGAACGGCGCGTCCGAGCAGGCGGCGGCCTTTGGCTGTCAGGGTCATGATTCGGCTGCGGCCGTCCGCCGGGTCGGAGGTTACCGCGACCAAGCCCCGGCGTCGCAAAGGCTTCAGTGCGGCCGTCAACGTCGTCCGGTCCATTCCGAGAAGAGAGGCCACCGCGGCCATGGCGGGCGGTTCTGGGCGGTTCAGGGACATCATCAGTGAGAACTGCCCGTTGGTCAGCCCGACCGGGCGCAGGGCATCATCGAAGCACCGGGCCAGCGCTCTTGCCGCCCGCTGCACGTGAAGACACAGACAGGCGTCACGGACTTCGAGCGTCGTCTCATAGCTCGGATTCGCAGTCTTGGCCATCAAGGAGGATCATATTGACACCAACATATCCTGCCAAGAGGAGAGCAGGAACGCAGGTTGATATCAATCTACATTGCCGGCAACCCCGGATGAGGAGAGCTAGAGGTTATGAGCCGCAACAAGCTCGCGACCATGGCCGGGAAGAGTTTCGCGCTGCGAGTCCTGCTGGCAGCGGGTGTTTATGCCTCGCGCAGGAGGCCAAGACCCATGGTTCCAGCATGGCCCTGCTAGATCCCTGCCGGATGGAGGATCGAAATTCGGGAATCGCCCGGGCGCGAAGTGCGGCGCTGAAGTCGATTTCAGGCGACGCCGAAGTTGAGGTGCTGGGACGTCACGGGGCGAAACCGCGGTGATGACACCAGCTCCCATTCACCGCTCGTTCTTCGCCAATCGCTGTTAATCCTATGCATTTCTTGGGCTTACGTTGACCAAAATGGTTCTTTCCGGTAGTTTAGAGGTATCCATTCGTGGGAAAAGTGTAGGCTAGGAGCAGGCATTCACCGTGCATGAGGACGAGAAGACCCTTTTGCTTTTGAAGCCCCGCGGCTTCTGCGCAGGTGTGGTGCGCGCCATTGACATTGTGCGCATTGCGCTCGAGGCCTTTGGGCCGCCGATTTATGTTCGCAAGGAGATCGTCCACAACCGGTTTGTGGTGGAAGAGCTTCAGGACAAAGGGGCGATTTTCGTCGACAGTGTGGAAGAAGTGCCCGAAGGCGAGCGCGTGATTTACAGCGCGCACGGCGTATCGCCCGAGGTGCGCCAGGCCAGCGCAGAGCGCAAGTTGCGGGTGATCGATGCGACCTGTCCTCTGGTGACCAAGGTTCACGTGGAAGCGGTGAAGTTCGCCAAGGAAGGCTATTCGCTGATTCTGATCGGCCATCGCGATCACGATGAAGTGATTGGCACGCTGGGCGAAGCTCCCCGGGTGACCCAGGTAGTAGGCAACCCGCAGCAGGTCGAGTCGCTTACCGTGGCCGATCCCAATCGGGTTGCGTATCTGACGCAGACCACGCTCAGCCTCGACGAGACCAAGGACATTATCGCCGCGTTACGCCGGCGTTTCCCGAATATCAAGGGGCCGGCGGCGCAGGATATCTGTTATGCCACGGAAAACCGGCAGGTTGCGGTGAAACAAGTGGCTTCGGAAGCGGACCTGCTGCTGGTGGTTGGCTCGGATAACAGCTCCAATTCCAACCGCTTAGTGGAAGTGGCGCGGAATCTGGGCAGGAATTCGCATCTAATCGACAGCTGCCGCAATATCAAGCCGGAATGGCTGGATGGAGTGAAGACGATCGCGTTGACCGCGGGCGCCTCGGCTCCGGAGTGCCTGGTGGAGGAAGTGGTGGAATTCCTGCGCACCAAGGGCTTCGAGAACGTGCAAGAAGTTGAGGTGATGCCCGAAAACGTTCGTTTTGGTCTGCCGCCGGAGATTGTGGAAGCCATCGCCAGTGCGCCCACACCGGTGAATGCGGAGTAAACGCCGAATATGGATGAAACCTCCTCTACGACTTCTTCGGGAAATCCCCAATTACGTTTCGGAAAAATAGATGATCTGGCGAGCCGGGCGGCGGCCGCCATCGATGCGGCGCGCAAGTTCCTGTTCTCCGGGCAGCAGGAAGAGGGCTACTGGTGCGGGGAATTGGAAGCCGACACCACGCTGGAATCCGACTACATGGTGTTGCACGCCCTGCTGGGTACGGGCACGCCCGAGCGCTTCCGAAAAGCCGCGCGCTACATTCTCACGCATCAGAATGACGAAGGCGCGTGGAGCGTTTATCCGGGTGGGCCGTCGAATCTCAGCGCCTCGGTGAAGTCCTATTTCGGGTTGAAGCTGGCGGGATACAGCAAGGACCATCCTGCGCTCCAGCGGGCGCGCAGGAAGATCCTGGAGATGGGCGGGGTCACCGAGGTCAACACCTTTACCAAGATCTACCTCTGCTTTTTCGGGCAGTACGATTACGACGCGGTTCCCGCCATTCCGCCGGAGATCGTACTTTTCCCGAACTGGTTCTGGTTCAACCTCTACGAGATCTCGTCCTGGTCGCGTGCCATTCTGGTGCCGCTTTCGATCTGCTACGCGAAGAAGCCCTTCAAGAAGATTCCCGACGAGATGGGGGTGGAAGAACTCTTCGTGGGCGGACGCGACAAGTCGCGCATGCACCTGCACTGGTCGAAGAAGCTGGTTTCGTGGCGCAACTTCTTCCTGGTGCTCGACCGGTTGGTGCACTGGTTTGAGCGGGTGCATATCCGCCCGCTGCGTTCGCTGGCGCTGAAGAAGGCCGAGAAGTGGATGCTGGAGCGCTTCGAGATGAGCGACGGGTTGTGCGCCATTTTCCCGTCGATCATGAACTCGATCATTGCCATGCGCTGCCTGGGGTATTCGACCGACGATCCGCAGGTGATTCGCGCGCTCGATGAGTTCGAGAAGCTGGGGATCGAGGAAGGCGCAACCTTCCGCATGCAGCCTTGTGTCTCCCCGGTGTGGGACACGGCTTACGCCCTGTTCGCCCTTGGGGAGGCGGGGGTGCCGCCCACCGACGCGCGGCTGGTGAAGTGTGCGGACTGGATTCTGCAGAAACAGGTCCGCAATCCGGGCGACTGGAAGGTGAAGAACAGGAAAGGGCAGCCGGGCGGCTGGTACTTCGAGTTCAACAACGAGTTTTACCCGGATGTGGATGATACGGCGATGGTTTGCCTGGCGCTGGCGCAGGTCGAGCATCCCAACGGACGCTACCAGCACGAGTCGGTGCAGCGTGCGATTGACTGGACGCTGTCGATGCAGTGCCGCAACGGAGGCTGGGCTTCGTTCGACAAGGACAACGACCGCATGGTCTTCCAGCACATCCCCTTTGCCGACCACAACGCCATGCTCGATCCGGCGACGGTGGACATCACGGGGCGCATGCTGGAGATGCTGGCGGCCTACGGGTACGACAAGAGCCACCCGGCGGCAAAGAAGGCAATCCAGTTCCTGCGCGATGAGCAGGAACCGGACGGAGCCTGGTTCGGACGCTGGGGCGTGAATTACATTTACGGCACTATGCTGGCGCTGCGCGGCCTCGAGGCGATAGGCGTGGATGAGCACGAACCCTATATCCAGCAGGCGGCCGAGTGGCTGCGCATGGTGCAGAATCCGGACGGCGGCTGGGGCGAAAGCTGCGGCTCGTATGACGATCCCAACCTGAAGGGGACCGGGGCGAGCACGCCTTCGCAGACGGCGTGGGCGATCATGGGATTACTGGCGGCCAACGACACGCGCAGCGATTGCGTGGCGCGCGGCATCGCGTACTTGTTGCGCACGCAGAAAAAAGACGGCTCCTGGGACGAGCCTTACTACACCGGCACCGGGTTTCCACGGGTGTTCTACCTGATGTACCACATGTACCGGCAGTACTTCCCGCTGATCGCGTTGACTACTTATAAGAAAGTGCTGGCGGCCAAGGCGGACTAGCTCGCGGCTTTCGGCGGCCAGCTATCAGCTCTCAATTAAAGCTCTTGCGGATAGCCGGCTGAGAGCTGACAGCTGCTCATGAAAGCTTTCGTTACAGGCGCAACCGGATTCGTGGGCAGTCACGTGGCCCGGGCTTTGACAGAGCGCGGAGCCGAATTGCGGCTGCTGGTGCGTGCAGCCAGTGATCCGAAGAACATTCAGGACCTGAGGGCCGAGCGGGTCACGGGGGATTTGCTGGATCCGGCGTCGCTTGGGAGAGCGATGGCGGGCTGCGACGTGGTGTTTCACGTAGCCGCCGACTATCGCCTCTGGGTGAAAGATCCGGGCCAGATGTACCGGGCCAATGTCGAGGGCACGCGGGCGATTCTTGAGGCGGCGCGCAATAACCGCGTGCGGCGGGTGGTTTACACCTCGAGCGTGGCGACCATCGGATTTGGTACAAAACCCCGCCTCTCGCAAAAGGCGCGGGAAGCGGGGCACCCTGGCTGGGCGGATGAAGATTCGCCGGTGTCGCTGGCCGACATGATCGGGCACTACAAACGCTCGAAGTTCCTGGCGGAGGAAGCGGCGGTCGCGGCCGGGAAGGGCGCGATGGATGTGGTGGTGGTGAACCCCTCGACGCCGGTGGGCGAGCAGGACATCAAGCCGACGCCGACGGGGCGCATTGTCGTGGATTTTCTGAAGAAGAAGTTTCCCGCCTATGTGGACACCGGGTTGAACCTGGTGGATGTGCGGGCCTGCGCCGAGGGACACGTCGCGGCCCTCGAGCAGGGAAAGAGCGGGGAGCGTTACATTCTGGGCGGCGAGAATCTGACGCTGAAGCAGATTCTCGACAAGCTGGCGGCGATCAGCGGCCTGCCCTCGCCCAGGGTGCGGCTGCCGTATTTTGTGGCCCTGGCCAGCGGCGTGGTTGACACCGCGCTGACCGGGTGGCTGCTGCGCCGTGAGCCGCGTGTCACGATTGATGCGGTGCGCATGGGGCGGAAGAAGATGTTCGTCTCGTCGGCCAAGGCGGAACGCGAGCTGGGGTGGAAGGCGGGCCCGGTGGACGACGCCCTGCGCCGGGCAGTGGAGTGGTTTCGCGCGCGTGGATACGCTTAGACAGCCGCCCCGGCTGTTGGGCGGAGTGAAGCTCGGCAGAGGTCAGGAGTGACTAAAGCGACCGGAATCGGCCGGACGGGCGATACGCGAGTCCCCATGGAGGCAGCTGAGCCGTGTCTCGCCACGCGAGTCGCCGTGGTGGCAGCGCTCGAACGCGAGATTGCGCCTTTCGTGAAGGATTGGCCGCAGCGCGTGCGCGAATACGAGGGGCACAGCTTCCGCTTTTACGAGAAGGAAGGCAGCGTGGTGGTGGCCGGGGGTGTGGGCGCGGAGGCGGCGCGCCGGGCGGCGGAGGCGGTGATCGCCCTGTACCGGCCGGGGCTGCTGATTTCTGCGGGATTTGCCGGGGCTCTCGACCCGGCGCTCGGGGTGGGCGACACGCTCACTGCCGACCGGGTGATTGACGCGAAAGACGGCAGCCGGATGGATTCCGGTCAGGGCTCGGGGATTTTGATTACCTTCGACAGCGTGGCCGATGTGGAGCAGAAGGCGCGCTTTCGGACAGCATTTGGCGCGCACGCGATTGACATGGAAGCCGCGGCGGTGGGCAAGGCGGCGCAGGCGCACGGCATCAGGTTTCTGGCGTGCAAGGTGATTTCCGATTCGAGCAGCACGTCATTGCCGCCGTTGACCAGGTTCATTGGGCCGGATGGGCGTTTTCACACGCTGAAATTTGTGACGCACATTGCGGTACGTCCATGGAAGTGGGCGGCGGTACAGAGGCTGGCGAAGGACAGTTTGAAGGCGGCGCGGGCCTTGGGTGTTGTGCTTGAAGAGCAGAGACGAGCGGTTCCCTAGCCGGTTTTTGGCCTAGCCCGGCGACGGGCGCGTCATATCGGCAGCCGAGGCTGCTGTCACAGCGTGATTTGAAGGGAATCTTATGGCAGTGGCAGGGACCATTTCGGTGAACCAGGGAGTGCGGGTGATCCCCACGACCATGCGGGCGGCGGTGTATCGAGGGAAGGACGACGTCCGCCTGGAGACGGTTCCGGTACCGGAGATCGGGCCGGGCGAGTTGCTGGTGCGGGTGCACACCTGCGGCATCTGCGGGACGGATCTGAAGAAGATCTCCACCGGGTCGCACTCGGCGCCGCGCATCTTCGGACATGAGACTTCGGGGATGGTGGCCGCGGTGGGCCCGGGCGCGGGCGAGTACCAGGTGGGAGAGCGGGTTGTGCTGTTCCATCACATTCCTTGTGGGAAGTGCTTTTACTGCCGGCACCAGACCTTTGCGCAGTGCGAGACCTACAAGAGAGTGGGCTGCACGGCGGGGTTTGAGCCCAGCGGCGGAGGCTTCGCGGAATACGTGCGGGTGATGGATTGGATTGTACAGCGGGGCACGGTGCGCATTCCCGCCGGGGTTTCCTACGAGCAGGCGTGCTTCGTGGAACCGGTGAACACCTGCATGAAGGGAATTGACACTCTGCGTGTCAGATCCGGGGAAACAGTTCTAGTGATTGGACAAGGTCCCATTGGTATCATTCTGGCGGTGTTGGCCCAACGGGCCGGGGCCCGGGTAATTACTTCCGATTTGTATCCCCAGAGGCATACAATAGCCAAAAGCTTCAGCTTGGGGAACGCGATTGACGCGTCGTGTACCGATGCGGTGAAAGTGGTGCGTGGCGAGACCGAGGGTCGAGGCGCCGACGCCGCGATTCTGGCCGTCGGCGGCAATAGCCTTATCCGGACGGCGATGAACGCGGTGCGCCCGGGTGGACGTGTGTTGTTATTTGCGCAGACGGTGCGCGGCGAGGCCACGATTGATCCCGCCGCGGTTTGCGTAGACGAGAAAACACTCTTGGGGTCATATAGCGCTTCCGTCGAGCTGCAAGAGGAATCGGTTCGCTTCGTGATGAGCCGAGAAATGGATCTGGCGCGCCTGATCAGCCATCGTTTTCCTCTCTCCAGCAGCGTGGAGGCATTGCACCTGGCTGCCCATCCACAACCCGACTCCATGAAGATCGTGATTCAGCCGGGCAGCGAGTGGGAAGGAACTCTAGCGTGAATGGAAAAATGACAGCCGCGGTCCTCTATGGAAAAGAGGACGTGAAGATCGAAAAGGTCCCGATTCCTCGGGTCGGCGACGGGGAGGTGCTGGTGAAGGTCCAGGTCGCGCTGACCTGCGGCACCGACCTGAAGGTGTATCAGCGCGGGTATCACGCGCGCATGATCGTGCCTCCGGCGCTGTTCGGTCACGAACTGGCCGGGGTCATCGACGAAGTGGGACCGGGTGTACGCGGCTTCAAGAAGGGCATGCGCGTGGTGGCATTGAACTCCGCGCCCTGCCAGATGTGTTTCTACTGCTCGAAGCACCAGGAAAATCTCTGCGAAGACCTGCTGTTCAACAACGGCGCGTACGCCGAGTACATCCGCATTCCGCGGCGCATTGTCGAGACCAACATGCTGGCCCTGCCTCCGGATGTGAGCTATGAGGAGGCGGCGATGGCCGAGCCGCTGGCCTGCGTGCTGCGGGGATTGCACGAAACCGGAGTGGAGATCGGCGATACGGTCACGGTGATTGGCGGGGGCCCCATCGGGCTGATGTTCGTGCAGGTGGCGAAGGCGACCGGGTGCAACGTGATTTCCGTGGTGAAGCGCGATTCGCAGGTGGAGGCGGCGAAGCGCATGGGCGCCCACGAAACCGTGCAGATCACCAGCGTGAAAGATCCGGTGGAAGCCGTGCGCATGCTGACTCCGGAGAAGCGCGGCAGCGACGTGGTGATTGAGGCGGTCGGGCGTCCGGATGCCTGGGAGCAGTCGATCGACATGGTACGCAAGGGCGGCACAGTGAACTTTTTTGGCGGCTGCGCCAGCGGGACCAAGGTGACGCTCGACACCAACCGGCTGCATTATTCCGAGATCAGTCTGAAGGCCACCTTCCACCACACGCCCGAGACGGTGCGGCGGGCGTTCGCGCTGATCGCGGAGAAGAAAGTGCGGTCGACCGATTACATTACCGGAGAAGCACCGCTGTCGCGGCTGCAGCAGGTACTGCGGCATATGCTCAACCGGAACGGCGACATCAAGACCGCCATTATTCCGGGGCACTAGAGCTGAGGCATACACAAGGACGGCAAAAGCGAATCGAGTCATTGAGCCATTGAATCATTGAGTCATTGGATAACCCCATACGGGCAGGAATGACTCAAGGTCTCAATTATTCAATGACTCAATCTGTTTCTGTGCTTTGTTGGTTTATGCTTTTTACAGGAAGGTAACTGGGCGTGTCATCGGCAGTGAACAGCGGCGTGCGGGTTGCGGGGTGGGAGAGCCTTCCGCCCGAGTACGCGATTCCCGAGCGGGCCCCGTCGCTCGAGGAAGCGCAGGAATACTGCCGGCGCCTGGCGCGCACGCATTACGAAAACTTCTCCGTCGCCACCTGGTTTCTGCCGCCACGGCTGCGCCAGCACTTCTTCAACGTTTACGCGTATTGCCGGATTTCCGATGATCTGGGCGATGAAGTGGGGAATCCTGCGGCGTCGCTGCGCCTGCTCGATCAGTGGGAGGCGGAGCTGAATGCGTGCTACGCGGGAGGGCCCCGGCATCCGGTATTTGTGGCGCTCGGCGAGACGGTGCGGAGATGCGACATTCCCCGGGAGCCGTTTGCCGATTTGCTGACCGCTTTCCGCCAGGATCAGACAGTCACGCGCTACCAGACGTTCGGCGATCTGCTCGGCTACTGCAGGAACTCCGCCAATCCTGTGGGACGGCTGGTGCTGTACGTGTGCGGATATCGCGATGCTGAGCGGCAGGGTTTCTCGGATTTTACTTGCACCGCGCTGCAGCTGGCGAATTTCTGGCAGGACGTGAGCGTGGATTACAGAAAAGGCAGGATTTACCTGCCGCTCGAAAGTCTCGGGCGCTATGGCGTCACGGAAGATGACCTCGCGGGGGAGAGGAACACTGCGGCCGTTTGCCAGATGATGCGTTTCGAAGTAGCCCGGGCTCGCGAGTGGTTTCTGAAGGGATGGCCGCTGGCTTCGATGGTGGACAAGGAACTGGCCATCGATATTGAGCTGTTCACCCGGGGCGGGCAGGAGATCCTGAACGCGATTGAGCGGCAGGGGTATGGGGTGCTGGGACGGCGTCCGGCGATTTCGAAGGCGCGCAAGCTGGCGCTGGTGGCGCGCGCGGCGCTGGGGAAGATGCGATGAGCGCCGCCGTGCAGCCCGCTCCCGCCCAGTACGGCCCGACGGCATCGCAACTGGAGCTGGCTTATTCGGTGTGCCGCGGCATCACCCGCAGCGCGGCCAAAAACTTCTATTACGCCTTCCTGGTGTTGCCCAAGCCCAAGCGGCAGGCGCTGTGCGCGGTGTACGCATTCATGCGGCGCTGCGATGACATTACCGATGACACAACCCTCAGCCTCGGCGAGCGACGGGAGAGACTCGACGCCTGGCTCAACGACTTTCATCGTGTGCTGGCGGGACAGCCGACCGACGATGCCATCCTGTTGGCGCTGACCGACACCTATCGGCGTTACCGCATTCCCGTGGAGTTGCTCGATCAGCTGGCGTGCGGCACCGCCATGGACGTGCAGCAAGAGCCGGGGGCGGGCGGGCTGACGGTGCACTACCGGACGTTCGACGATTTGTACGTCTACTGCTATCGCGTCGCGTCGGTGGTGGGATTGGTGTGCATCCGCGTCTTTGGGTATCGTGATCCGGGGGCGGAGCCACTGGCGGAGAAGCTGGGGCTGGCGTTCCAGCTGACCAACATTATCCGCGACGTGAAGGAAGACGCCGCCATGGGGCGCGTGTATCTGCCGGAAGAGGACCTGGCGAGGTTCGGGATTGCGGCGCAGGAGCTGGCGGGCGCCGACCATGCGGCGAGGTTCCGTAGCCTGCTCGGGATGGAGGCGGACCGGGCGCGGGAATACTACGGCGCGGCCGACGAACTGATTCCCCTCATCGAAGAAGACAGCCAGCCCGCCTTGTGGGTGCTGGCGACGACCTACCGACGGCTGCTCGACAAGATTACGCTGCGCCGGTACGACGTCTTCCACGGGCGCGTGAGCCTGACGGTGTGGGAAAAGCTCGGTATTCTGGGAAAGGGCTTCTTGAAGCGATTGACGTAATGACCCAGCGATGGACACAGACACCCAGAATTGCCGTGGTTGGAGGCGGGCTGGCCGGGTTGGCGGCGGGCTGTGCGCTGGCCGACAGCGGGTTTCACGTTACCCTGTTTGAGCGGCGTCCTTATCTGGGCGGGCGCGCATCTTCCTATCAGCATCCCGGGACCGGCGAGGTGGTGGACAACTGCCAGCACGTGCTGCTCGGTTGCTGCACGAACCTGGTGGACTTCTACCGGCGGCTGGGGGTGGAAGACAAGATCCGCTGGTACGAGCGGCTGACCTTTCTCGAACCTGGCGGACGCGCATCGGTGATTGAGCCGTCGGCGCTGCCTGCGCCCTT